>JAEDFA010000040.1 GCA_016293005.1 Treponema sp. | reverse complement strand
TTTCTGCAATTGTAAGGTGAAGTCCGTCTTCTACAACGCCGTGCCAGTATTTTGCAGTCATAATGTGCCCGATTGGATAATCGTAATCCTGTAAAACCATTTTTGGATAACCTGAAGTGCCTGAAGTAAAATACAAAAGCATTGGATCTTTGTTGTGAGTAGCCGCTTCTCCAACTGGACGCGGAAATTCTGCAGGTGCTTTTTCGTATTCGTCGTGGAAACTTATCCAGCCATCGCGTTTTTCTTTTCCGACTGTAACAAGATACTGAACCGTTTTTGAATTTGGAAGCGCTTTGTCGATTTCTCCCTGAATAATCGGATTGTCGTATGAAATAATCATTTTTACATCGGCAGCATTTGTTCTGTATTCGATATCGCTTTCAAGAAGCTGATCTGTTGCAGGAATTACAATTGCACCGATTCTGTGAAGGGCAGGCATTAAAATCCACCATTCATATCGACGGCGCAAAACAAGCATTACAGTATCGCCTTTTTTAATTCCTTTTGAAGCAAGCCAGTACGCTGCTCTTTTTGATTCGCGGGAAATATCGTCAAAAGTGAAAGTTTTTTCTTCGCCTTCATCGTTTATCCAGACTAACGCCCTTTTTCCAGGAAAATCTGTCGCATATTTATCAACGATATCGTAAGCAAAATTAAAATCTGGTTTTGTCTTTAAGCGGCAATGTTTTTTAAAATCTTCAAAACTGGTAAATTCTCTGTCTTCTACTAAATACTCGTGGTATAAACTAGACATAAAAATACGCTCCTGTCATTTTCAATTTTTTAGGAAACTTCGAAAAATCTATTTAAAACAATTATTTCAAAATGACCTTTATCTGGTAAGAAACTAAAAATAAGTTTCGCTTTTATAAATTAGACTGAATTTATAAAAAAAAGTTGCAGTTTTTATTATTTTATCAGAATTTTGCATTAAAAAAAACAAATTTTTATCGGATTACATTTTTTTATAATAATCTTAACAAAAACTTCTGACAATTTTAAAATAGTCAAAACAAGAATTATTTGATAAAATCATTTTTATGATAAAAAAAGTCTTTTCTATAACATTATTTTTGAAAGAAATTCTACAATCAGCGGAGAATCACTTAATTTTAATCAGGAACAATCAGGAAAAAACAACTATATCGCGGGAATGGAAAATGTTCCACAAAATCCATAGGAACTAAACTTTTTTAATTTTCTATAGAAAAAAAAACTCTTCACATATATAATGAAAGAACATTTTCAATTCTTTCAAAGAGGAAGTTATGGGCGGAATTTTCGGTGTAGTTTCAGATAAAGATGCATCATTAGATTTATTTTTCGGAGTTGATTATCATTCGCATTTAGGAACAAGACGAGGCGGACTTGCAGTTCTTGGCGAAAACGGAACTTTTCTCCGTTCTATCCACAACATTTCAAATTCTCCCTTCAGAACAAAATTCGAAACCGATATAGACGGAATGCACGGAACAATGGGAATCGGCTGCATAAGCGATTTTGAATCCCAGCCGCTTCTTGTAAATTCTCATCTTGGTCCTTATGCAATCACAACAGTAGGACTTGTTTCCAATAAAGACGAATTAGTAAACGAAATCTTAAAATCAGGAACAACGCACTTCCTCGAAATGAGCGGCGGAGAAATTAACCAGACAGAATTAATCGTTGCCCTAATAAACGAAAAAAACTCCATTCTAGAAGGTCTTCAAAATGTTCAGCAAAAAATAAAAGGTTCAATGACAATTCTTGTAATGACAAAAGAAGGCATTTACGGGGCAAGAGATAAAATGGGAAGAACTCCGCTTCACATCGGGCAAAACGAACACGGATTTTGTCTCAGTTTTGAAAGTCATGCCTATCTCAACCTTGGATACAAAGATTACAAAGAATTAGGTCCTGCAGAAATCGTTTTTGTTACAAATAAAGAAGTAAAAACTCTTCAAAACCCGCAAAAAGAAATGAAAATCTGCACTTTTCTGTGGATTTATTACGGTTATCCTACAGCGTGTTATGAAGGCGTAAATGTCGAACAAATGCGATACAACTGCGGAAAATACCTTGCTCAAAGAGACAAACAGGACAACATTCATCCAGATTCAGTTGCAGGAGTTCCAGACAGCGGTACGGCGCACGCAATCGGATATGCAAACGAAAGCGGAGTTCCTTTCACAAGACCTTTCATAAAATATACGCCAACATGGCCGCGTTCTTTTATGCCTACAAGCCAGGAACAGCGAAATTTAATCGCGCACATGAAACTCATTCCCGTTCAAACTTTAATAAACCAAAAAAAACTTCTTCTCATCGACGACTCAATTGTCCGCGGAACTCAACTTCGGGAAACAACAGATTTTCTCTATCAAAGCGGCGCAAAAGAAGTACATGTTCGCCCTGCATGCCCACCGATTATGTTCGGATGTAAATATTTAAATTTCAGCCGTTCAAAATCAGAAATGGATTTAATCACAAGAAGAATTATACGCGATTTTGAAGGTGAAAATGTCTCAAAAGAAACGCTTCAAAAATATTCAAATCCAGATTCTCCAGAATACGCAAAAATGACCGAAGAAATCCGAAAGCAGCTCCATTTCACAACTTTGCGTTACCATAGACTAGATGATATGCTTTCAAGCACAGGACTTCCGCACGAAAAACTCTGTACTTACTGCTGGAACGGACAAGAATAATTGAATCAAGCCTTAAAATTCAAAAAGAACACAAAAGAAGACTCGCATTTTCTGCCGGTTTCAAAAAAAGAAGCCGAAGAGCTTGGCTGGTCTGAAGTTGATTTTGTTTTCGTTTCCGGGGATGCTTACATTGATCATCCGTCGTTTGCACCAAGTCTTTTAGGTCGTCTTCTCGAAAAAAACGGCTACAAAGTCGGAATAATTCCTCAACCCGATGTAAACAATTCAGAAAGTTTTAAAATTTTCGGTCGGCCACGACTGGCATTTCTTGTTTCAGCCGGAGCGATGGACAGTATGGTAAGCAATTACACCGCAAACAAAAAACTCCGTTCTTCTGATGCGTATTCACACGGCGGAATGAGCGGAAAAAGGCCTGACAGAGCGACAATCGTCTATGTTTCAAAAATCCGGCAAGCGTTCAAAAACATTCCTGTAATAATCGGCGGAATCGAAGCAAGTTTACGCAGATGCGCACACTACGATTACTGGACAGACAAAATCCGCCGCTCAATTCTTCTAGACAGCAAGGCAGATTTACTTTTATACGGAATGGGTGAACACAGCATTCTTCAGGTTGCATCTCTTTTAAACAAAGGAATTCCCATAAAACAAATCAAAAATGTCAAAGGTTCCGTCTGGACAACCGGCAAAAAAGAAGAAATTTCAGAATTTTTAAAAGAGTCATCTCAAAAAGAAAACATTTCAGAAAAAAAAGTGATTTTTCTTCCGAGTTTTGAAGAAGTTTCAGAAAATTCCCCAAAAGGAAAACATAAATTTGCAGAAAGTTTTTTAATTCAGGAGCAAAACACAGATTCAATAAACGCTTCTATTTTAATCGAACAGACAGATTCAAGATTTATCGTTCAAAATCCACCCTCACCTCCGCTTACACAACAAGAATTCGACCAGATAATGGAACTTCCGTATCAAAAAAAATGGCATCCAATTTACGACAAGCCTTGCGAAAATGGAAAAACAGGAGTTCCCGCGCTCCAGGAAGTTTTATTCGACCTTCAGAGCGTAAGAGGCTGTTTTGGCTCCTGTTCTTTTTGCGCAATAACTTTCCATCAAGGAAGAACAATTCAGGCGCGAAGCCACGAATCCATTATAAAAGAAGCAATTGAACTTACAAAACGCCCGGATTTTAAAGGCTATATTCACGATGTTGGAGGACCTACTGCAAATTTCAGAAAGCCTTCATGCAAAAAACAGCTGACTTTCGGCGTATGCAAAAACCGCCAGTGCCTGAGTCCCAAACCGTGCCCCAACCTCGAAGTAAGCCACGAAGATTATATTCAGCTTTTGAGAAAACTCCGAAAAATCCCTGGAATAAAAAAGATTTTCATCCGCTCAGGAATCAGATTCGATTATCTAATGCTTGATAAAGACAAAACTTTTCTCGAAGAACTGTGCAAGTTTCACATAAGCGGACAGTTGAAAGTCGCCCCAGAAAGCGTAAGCGATAAAGTTCTTTCCCTTATGAGAAAAAGTTCCCATTCAGTCTACGAAAAATTCGAAGAAGAATACGCGCAGATGAACAAAAAGCTCGAAAAAAAACAATACCTTGTTCCATATTACATAGCAAGCCACCCCGGTTCAACTCTAAAAGATGCACTTGAAACTGCAAAATACTTAAAGAAAACAGGCTTCGTTCCAGACCAGATTCAAGATTTTTATCCGACACCCGGAAGCCTTTCTACATGCCAGTACTACACAGAACTCGACCCGTATTCCAGAAATCCAGACGGAACTTTCAAAGCGATTTATGTTCCAAAAAAAGAACGCGAACGAAAACTCCAGCGCGCCCTTATTCAGTTCAACAAAAAAGAAAACAAACCTCTCGTCCTTGAAGCGATGAAAATTCTGAACGAAAATCCTAACACCCTTCTAAAATAATTCAAAATAACGCAAGACTCTAACAAACCTCTTCTCTCTAAAAAAAAACTTGACAAATCAGCAAACCACTTTCATACTTAATTTGGGAGGAATTTTATTCGTATAATGAACACGGAGTTTTTTAATTTATTGTGCAACAGAAAAAAAGAATTTCTTCCATTGCTTTCCTCATAATTCTCATCTTTTTCTCTAAACCTGTTTTTTCACAAACTGAACTTGAAATTTCTCCGTTCGAGGACGAATTTTTTGCTTTGCCTGAGCAAGAAGTAAAAGCAGAACCTAAAAAAGAAACTGATTCCGTCTTTCAACAAATCACAGAAGAATCCCAAGACGATTCTCCAGATTCTGAAGACGAATACAAGCCTGTTTCTTTTTCACCTGTTAAAAAATTTTCCGTGATAAATGTCGGGGCAACCGGAATGTTTTTTGCAGATAAAACTTTAGGATACCCTTTTGCAATTGCAGCAGAATCGTTGTGGTATACTACAAAATTTACAGCCCCGTTTTATGAAGGAGTCGGGTTAAAACTGGCAGTCGGTTTTCCTGGAAGCGATTTTCCAAAAACCTATAAGGCATTGAATTCTTCTGCAAATATTAATCCGCCTGTCCTTACAATGTTTGAAATTCTTCTTCCGGCCGGTTTTGAAATTTTTACTTCGGAAGATTTGAGTTTCTTTTCGGAAATTGCGTTTACAACAAGGTTCAACATTCTTCTAAACCTTGGAATCGCTTCTTCTGTTCCGGCTTTTTCTATTGGAGGAAGAATTAAAACCGGAATAAACTTTAAATTTCTTGGAGCCGCTTTTGCAGTTCAATACGACAGCCTGTGTGGAATTATCCCGGAAGTCAATTTGTACGCAAAAATCGGCATAAAACAAAAGAAATAAAAGCAAAAACTAAAAAAGTATGATAAAAATCCGTGCATTTTATCAACTTTAATTGTGCGAGTTTTTACGCGCTAATAACGATTTTTGATGGAGGTTTTTTTGAAACAAAATAAATTTCGCCTGATTCACCTTATGGCTTTCTCTTTTCTGAATTTTATTTTTGTTTCCTGTACAAACTGGAACGATTTTTTTGAATCCTACAATAAAAATTTTGCACCGATTGCACCAGAACAAAAAAAGTTTGTCCTTTCAGATGAAACTCAAACTTCTTTAATACGCGAAGAATTTTTTGACATCGATTACAGCATCGATTCTGAATTGACAGCATCTTTTTTCGCGCCTGTCGAATGCTCTTCCTATCTTTGGAAAATTACAGAATTGGGAGCAACAGAGCAGCCGCTTTCCGATGCAAAAAACACATATTGCTGGGGAACAAGATCAATTTCAGTTTACTTTCCGACGGATTCTGAAAATATTTTTTACAAAAGATTTTTGGAAAACAACGAACGCCAAGTTCATTTCACTTTAACTCTAACAGTTACGCTCGGTGAAAAAACTTACGAAGATTCTACAACGCTAAGAATTTTCAAAAGCAATCCTTCCCAAGAATAACTGATTTTACGGGAATTCTTACATGCTTCGTCGAGGCATTTCCCATATTTACAACTTGGAGGGTCTTATGACTTTCAGAAAATTTACAAATTTACTTCTGTCAATTTTCCTTACCTTTGCATTCATTTCATGTAATCAGGTTGCAGGCGGAATCGAAGACGGAACATCAATGGCATCTTTAAAAATTTCAGTAGAAAACGAACCTTTAAACCGTTCTATTATGGCTAGTGACACTGAAATTTCTAAAGTTGGAGATTCAGGCATTACATACGTTCTTTCAGGCATTTCAAAAGAATCAGGTAAAACTTTAGATGCAACAACTGTTACGCTCACAAAACAAGGCACAGGGCACTATTCGTTCAACGAAACAATCTACCTTGCAGCAAAAAAATGGCTTTTAACGCTTGTTGCATACAAAACCTATAACGGTGAAAACGACCCTGGAAACATTGCAGTCCTCAAAGGAACTTCTCTCGTTGACCTTACAAATGGAACTGGAACCGCAAATTTTGTAATGGGAATCAAAGGCCTTACAACAACCGCTCAGGCAACAATCACTGCAAAAGTTCCTGATTCAGATAAACTTACATCAAAATACACAATCGGAATTTACGACAAACGCAATGACTCAGTAATAACAGAAAAAAGCGATGTTGGCGTTACTGAATCAACAGAATTTAATATTAATTACACAACAGACTCTGTTGCACCTGGAAATTATATTTTCAAAGTCATTTTCTATGATAAAGCTGGAAAAGTTGTCGGTTCATATTTTGACACAATTATCTTTGAACCTGGTGTAAATTTCACTAAAGACCTTGGAACAATCGATGTAATTGGCAAAAAACCTGCAATTCCAGAAAATCTTAAAGTCTTCCTTATTAACGACTCAGAAACTTTAGACACTTATAATGTGCGTGTAACTTGGGATCGCTCCGTTCTTACTGCAAACTACGAACTTGAACTTATTACATTCAATACAGACGGAAAGCCAAGCGATACAAAAACCTCAAAAATCTACGGAATCAAATCGATGGATGAAGCAGAGCCTACACTTGAAGATTTTGTAGGTTCAAGCATAATCGGGCCTGACAGTTCAGCAATGCTTTCATGCGATAATTCTTGTATACTCACATTGCAGCTAGGAAAAGTTTATGAAATCAGATTACGCGCAAGAAACTACATTGCCGCATCTGAATGGCAGGAAAGAATAGATGCTGATGATGAAGCAGGCTTCACAGGTTTTAAAGCAGGAGATGATGCAAATCCAATCAGAATCAACCGCCTCAGAATTGACTACAATCTTTCATCAGGAACTTTAAAAGAATTTACAGGCGGAGCAGAAACTGCAATTTATACACAAAAATACGCTGAATACAAATCTTGGAATTCTATGCTTGCAAACACAGAACTTCTTTCTATAAGCGAAACTGAACCTCAAGACGGATACACATTAAAATTCGGCGATTCTCAATTTACAGGCTGGTATAAAGATTCTACAGAAAATGCCGCAAAAGTAGAAAACTTCACTTACGAAAACCTTTCTGTAGTTGCCAAATACGGTCAAGCTCTTGCAAGCGACATTACAAATGCAGAAAGAGAAAAAGACCTTGAAAGAAGCGACATCAAGATTTATTCAAAAAATGACGGAACAACTTCTACAGAAGTTACAGCAGATACGCTTTCAGGAAGTTACATAATTCCGCGCCTCGATGACAACGGAGATTTAAATACTATAAAAGTTGCTGTAAATACAACTGGTGAAAAATATACTGATGTAAAATTCACACTGACATCAACTATATCTCAAATCATTTACAATTTCTCAACTAACGAACAGGTTGATTCTATGGAAACAGAATTTACTACAAGCGAATTCGATGCTGGAAAATACCAACTTACAGTTATCGCCAATACAAAAAATTCAACAAACCGTGAACAGCAGTTTATAATCGAAATTCAGTAAAAAAAGATAAAAAAAAATGCTCTGAAAAGTTTTCAGGGCATTTTTTTTATTCATCGTTATTCATCATCGTCATCTACTATAACAGCAGAAACTTTTGGTTCCGCCGGTTTTTGTCTTGTTTCTTCGTAATAATCAGGAATTTTCTCTTTATTTCTAAGCTGCGTCTCCAAAGTGATTCGCCTTAAAACTGCACGATTTGTATAATGAATTACACAAAAAAAGGCAATAATAAAAATGTAAATCAAAAACAGAAGCAACGCTGCCTGCCTTTTTGACATAATTCTTGAAGCAAGAAAAATATTTGAACAGATAAAAATTTGAATTCCGAGCAAAAGATAAAGTGTATGAGTTTTTGTAAAACCGATATTCAAAAGCTTGTGATGAAGATGAAGCCTGTCAGGACTCATTATAGGTCTGTGGTCTCGTATACGCCTCCAGATTGCCGCAATCGTATCAAGCATAGGAATTGCAACTACTAAAAGCTGAATGATAAATTTATTATATTCAAGATTTTCTGCGTTTATTGAATAAAGCGGAATTGTTGCAATCATAAAACCTAAGAACTGACTTCCACCGTCACCCATAAAAATTTTTGCAGGCGGCCAGTTGAAACATAAAAATCCGACAAGACTTGCAGAAAGAATAAAACAAATCGCCGCACCTTCTTCATATTTGTTATTGATAAAAAGAATTCCGTAAATAACAAGAGCACAAAGCGAAAGCGTTCCGCACAATCCGTCAAGACCATCGATTAAATTAAACGCATTTATAATTCCCAAAATCCAGAAAAAAGTGAGACAGTAACTTATATAATCAGGAAGTTGCCATGAAAAAATTCTTCGGATTTTAAAATCGTTTAAAACAAGAATCAGAGTTGCTGCAAGCTGAACCAAAAGTTTAAAAATTGCCCGCATCTCGATTAAATCGTCTATTATACCAAAGACAAAAATCAAAGTCCCAGAGGCAATGAGCGGCCACATATTTTTAAATGATAAAGTATTATCAATTTTGAAACAGATTATTGCGCAAATGAAAAAGGATACGGCAAAAGCAATCCCACCAAGGCGAGGAATATTCCCGGAATGGATTTTTCTTGCAGAAACAGAATCGTAAAGAGAATACTTTTTACAAACAAACATAACCAGCACAGTAAGCAGAACACAAAGCACGAATGCTATGCCGGAAAACATGTAAATATAATTAACTGACAAAAAGAACACCCCCCCCCACCTAACTTGCGGAGGAAAAAGATTTTATAAACTATATTAAATTAAATTTAAATTTTTTCTTAATTTAACTAGTTTCCGTATTTCTTAATTATAACACAATTAATATATCTTGTCATAAAATTTAAAAAAAAGTCAGTAAAATTTTACACAAGCTTATTTACAAATTTTAATTTAAAATTTCCTCTGTTTTTTTGCTGAAAGAATTTGAAACAAGACGGTCATCGTTTAATTCAGAATCGATTTCTGGCTGCACTTCTTTCAAAGATTTTATTCCGGTTGAAAGCAAATCGTTCAAATATTTTCCGTAAATTACAGAATACGCCGAAAGCTTCAATTTTTTTGGAGGCGCTTTTTCAGTTCCCAGCGCAGGCTTTTTAAATTCTTCTGACGCCTCAATACAAGGACCTGGATAAGGCTCATTTCCAACATCTGGACTTATGTAAGAATAATCCCCCGAATTATTCCAGTACATATAACCATGGTCAACAGAATCCCGCGTTCCGTAAATTTCTTTTAAAACATAATCTTTATTGTAATACTGCCTGTCATAACTTACATTCAGATAAAACGCCTGAACCCACGGGCGGACAATACTTCTGTTTCGCGCCATAACTGTATTTCTGTAAGTTCCGTAATAATAAATTCTGTATGGACGCTCAGAATAAGGCTCATAATTCAAAAATTTCTGCTCAAAATGACTCGGATAAAACATCGGACCGATAACATCGACATATTGAGCAAGCATTTCAACATCCTGACCAGTTCTTGTTCCGCTCCTGTACCAGCCGTTAGCCCCATAGATATCAATTCCGATTGGTGCATTAATATTTTCACGCGCATATTTTAAGAAAGAATTCAAAGCCGATTCCTTATCCATTCCTTCACTTTTCCAGCGGTATGAAGCATTTCGAAGATTAAGTCCATCGGTTGGAAATCTTATGTAGTCAAACTGAATTTCATCAAATCCACGCTCAATCAATTCTTTTGCAATTTTTACATTATATTCCCAAACCTCAGGGCAATAAGGATCGACCCAGTTTTCATCGTAATATTGCGGAACATTCTCAGTAGTTTCGCCGGTTTCTTCATCAGTCACGGAAACATATTCACGAATTCCAAGCCACGGACGGTTGTTCTTTGAATCCCAGATGGCGTATTTTCCTTTTCCGTATGAAGCAAGATTTCTGTCTTTAAAAACAACGATTCTTGCAACAAGATAAATTCCTTCTTTTTTAAATTCTTCGACAAAATGGTCAAGGTCAACCGCATACTGAGTAACTTTTCCCTTTTCCAAAACAAGAGAATCTTTTGTATCATAACGCAGAAGACCGTAATCATCTTTCATATCGATTACAATTCCGTTACATTTATTATCAAGAACAATTTTCTTGAATTTATCGATTCCGCTCTGATTTCTGCACTGATAAGCCGACGCGTAAACGCATTTTTTGTCGCGTGCAATTTCTCCATAAGGCGCAGTAATCGTTCCAGGATACAAAAGCCACAGTTCACCAAGCAAAACGCCTTCTTTAAAACCTGATTTATTGTGCGGAATATACGCTGAATTTATATTTCCAGGAACAGTTGAAAAAGTCTTTTCCCATTCTTCCGCTTTTTCAGGTTCGCCTGATTTTTCATAAGTCAGAATATTAATTCCGCTGAAGCCGCCGTTTTCCGTGTACAAAATATTATTTCCAACAAGTGAAAGCGAATCGAAAGTTTTCACAGGAATATTTTCTTTATAAATGCATTCCCCGGATTTTTTCTGCCAGTTGAATTTATAAAGACGCGGAAGATAAGATTGTGAAACATAAATGTCGGCATATTCCATTCCGTCCGAATTTGAAGTCAAAACAGGAAGAATATCAGAAATTTCATCGGAAGAAGCCATTGTCTGCATCATCTCAAAACCGGCAGTAACATCAACCCACTTTGGATTTTTTGAATCAACTTGATAATAACTGAAACCAAAAATTGGATGGGACATAAAAATTACAAGTTCAGTTCCAGAAAAAGTCCCATCGATAGAATAAAGTGGCATTTGGGCAATGGCAACAGCTTTTACACCAGAAGTATTTGGGCTCATCGAACCGACAGATTTCCATACTTTTCCGCCGTCACGAGAAAAATAAACTCTGTCTTTTGTTGCAGTTACAATCTGAAGCGGATTTGACGGATTTACACACAAATCTTTTAACTGGTGAACGACTTTTTCAAACGAGATTTCCTTTCCGTCGAAATTTTTTATAGTCAAAAATGGAAGACCTTCGTTTCTTAGTTCAAAATTTTCCAAATCTTCAGAATACAGAATTCCTTTTGAAGTGCGAAAATACCAGATTTCTTTTAATTTTTGATTTTCATCAGGAATTTCAGAGCGTAAAATCTGCTCAACAGAACCTTCTTCCCAAAGCGGCACTACAGAATTATTTGAAGCGATTTTAAAAAGACCTTTATCGCTGGCGACAAGATAATTTTTACTTTCAGCATTTTTATCATTTTTCAAAATCCGCTCATCATCGAGTTTATATAAAGGCTTCAATTCTTTAGAAACCGCAGAACACAATGGAATAATCATTAAAAGTACAGTAAATAGTTTTCTCATAGTGTAATTATCGGCATTCTTTAACTTTAAGTTTAGAACATCTCCAAAATCCACTCTTTAGGATTTTTTCAATGCAAAAAAAAAGGAATCTTAAAAAACTAAGTCTTTCAAGATTCCTCAGACTGTCTAAAAAATGCTCTATTCGTATTTTACACGGAAATGAAGTCTTACAGCACCTCGTCCGGTATTCTTAATATCATGATAATCATAAATCGATTTTCCGACATTTGTCCATGTTCCATCAGGCAGCCAGCCATACCAGTCAAGATAACCTTTTTTATCACACTGAATTAAATCAAGCCGCCTTTCTTCTCCGCGAGAAATTTTATATTCATTCCATGCGTAAGTACCGGCAACTTTTGAAGATATATCTGTCGAATAAGTTTTTACCACAACAGTATCATCTGAATTATGAGAAAATACAATTTTAGAAATTCCAAGAGATTCAAGATAACGATTTGCTTCTCTGTAATCGTCTTGTTCAAAAGGTTCAAAAGTTATTTCTGCGGCATTAGGAATGTCTTTATTCCGAATAAAATTACAAGTCAATGCAGGCTCTAAATTTATTTTTGACGGATCAAGGTCAACATGAGAACCTTTATATTGCTTTTGAATTCCATCATCATTTTTCTTTGTCTTAAAATAATAATAAGCAGGATATTCTTTGCGATAATATTCTGAGGTTGTATCCCAAAGTGAAACATAATGATCTCTTTCCAAAGTATATGACTTTATGTCATTTGTATACTCAGGAGGAATTGAAGCATCAAAAGTCCAGTATCTTTCCATTCTTCCTGCTTCAGTTGTCTTTATATTTTCTACAGCATCGATATAAAGTTTCATCGTTCCGCGGTAACTTGGAGCAGATTTAATTGTAGAACTTAAAAGTTTTTTATATTTAAATTCAGTTTCTGAATTTTTATTTATATAACCAAATACAGAAACAGCATACCATTTTACAGGAGTAACACTGATGCTTGTAGAATCATTGATGACTTTATCATTTTCTCCTTTTGAAACTGAATACCAGTCTGCATAAAGACCTTCAGTTGCGATTGACTGCAAATTTGCACCCGGAATACTCGTTCTTGAAATCGATTTCATTTTTGAACTTTTTTCACTTGCATCGCTAGAGGATGCTGCTTCCTGCAAAAACAGAACATAACCGTCATTTTTTGTATTTGAAAGACGGGAATCAATGCTTGAATAATCTATATTACCAAAAATCAACGCATCTCCGTCTTTATCAGGATTGCTGGATGTCGTTAATTTAAAATTTTCAGGAATTTTAAAATCTGAATAAACGACAACCGTATATTTTTTTCTATTTTCTCCATTTGGAGAGACAACTTCAAAGTCAATCGTATTTTTGCCGTATTTTAAATCTGTTCCATTAAGCAAAAATTCAAACACATTCGTTGCTTCATCATACTGTTCAAGAGGCTTAAAATCAGAAGAATTAAAACTGTACTTTATTTTTACGAGCCTTAATTTTGGTCTAAACTTAACAGCAAGGAAATCAGTTACAACTTTCGAAACTTTTTCAAATGATGAATCTGATTGTTCAGCAGTAGTTGCGGCCTGTGAGTTTAAAAGATATTTTTCCTTTAATTCACCTGAACTTAAATTAAATTTTGCAATTTCATTCTTAACTGAATCAAAGAACTGAATTTCTTCAATTTCACAGGAAGAACCTAACTGTGCAATACACGGATAATCATCTTCATTATCAGGAATTTCATCATTATCTGTATCTTTTAACAAAGGATTTGAAGTAACAGTTTCATCTCTAGAATTTTTTCTTCCGTAAATTTCCTGAGAATCAAAAAGTCCGTCACCGTCAGAGTCGATATTTTCATCACTTGTACCGTACAAATCCTCTTCATGAGCAGGAACTCCGTCTTTATCTTTGTCTTCACTATAAATAATATTTACAACATCATGAGCTGACACAAAAATATTGTCAATATTGTAAGAATTTTCATCGACAGGTACTTCATGAATAAAATTCTGGTAATTATACATTCGTGAATAAGTTAAAGCGTTTTTCGTATATGTATGAATTATATACCAGTCACCTTTAGAAGAATCAGATTCTTTTTCAACACCGCGAATTGATTTTATCTGTCCGTTTTCATCTAACACAAGCTGAGGCTTTTCTCCGTCTTCTGCTTTTGTAGAAAGTCCAATCACTCCAAAAATTTCTCTTAAAGAAATCGGTTGAAAAACATTATTAATATTTGTGGAACTATAATTTAGTTTTGTTTTTGTCGAAACATTATATTGTTCAGTTTTTAAAGCTTTTCCACTTTTTAAACCATAATCAATTACAATTCTTGCTGTCTGAGCAGAAACAGTCGTCATTCGCTTCGTAAAATTATCATCAACATTTTCTTCCTGCATTGAATAAGCCATTTCTGACGGATAAATTGAAATTGCCGACGTATTTCTCAAAAGCGACTCAAGAGTTTCTATAGAAAGTTCAGAATTAGAAATCGTAATATCCGTCGTACGTTCTCCTGGTTGAAGAGTGCAATTTACCTCTTGTGAAAGCGACAGAAAATTTTTATCCATCGTATCAGGATTATTGCTGTTTACTAAAATCTGCTTTAATGTAAACCCGACTTTTGAAAGTTTTACAGCAATATTTCCCTGATTTTCAAGTTGAATAGTAAATCGAATCGTACCGCCTTTTACATCTTTCTGAGTTCCGTAAGTTTGTGCTTTTCCGTTTGACATAGACTGTGAATAAGAAACTGAATTACTTGAACCATACGAATAAGAATCAGATTCAGAATAACTTCCAGAAACACCAACTTCAACACCTATTTGAGCTTTACCCCCCATTTTTTTCCCTACTGAAAATGCAGCACTCCAGCCGTGTGTCATACTTGTTTCATGTGCTTTAGAAGAGTCGCTTCCAGAAGTACGCCCTGATTCCTGACTTACAGAAAATTCTTCGGATTTTGATTCTGATGAAGAAATTTCATATATGTATCCAAATTTTGGCTCACTTGTAATTACAACTTTAATTTTTGGTAAATCAGCAATACGAGGGTCAAACGCTTTTGTTCCTTCATCGTACATATTAATTTCGTCATTGTCGAACCATCCGTCTCCATCAGTATCTTTACTCATTGGATTTGTGTAGTATTTATGAATTTCATCCCAATCTGTAATAGTATCCCCGTCAAAATCAGTTTTATCACCTTCAGTTGGGTTTACAGGACAGGCAGAAAAAATAGCATAAAGCGTCATATTACTATTTATTCCTTTTTCAATTGAATCACCATCATAATACGACACAGTTCCGCCCTCAGTTTTTGACCAGCCCAAAAATGTAGTTTTTGAAACAAGATTCATAAAATTAATTGAATTCAATACAACAGGTTCATCTTGAATTACAGTCTGCTGAAAAAATTTACTCTGAGATTCTTCGGTTCCATCTTCTTTTAATTTTGCAAAATAATTATCCCCGGAAACGCTAAAAGTAATCGTATTTGTCGGAATCCATTTTGCATAAAAAGTTTTATTCCCAGATGAATTAGATGGAATTACAGTCTGTACTTCACCTGAAAAATCAGATTGTTCATACCATCCTGAAAACTGATAGTTTTGTCTTACAACATTTTTAGGAAGCTCAATTACAGATGATTTTCGCGTATATGAACCTTGTGCTGTTTTTGCATCAGAAAAAGAGCCGCCGTTTAATTCATAAGTAATCGAATACAAACTGTCCAATTTATCTAAAACAACACTAGAAGAACTTGTAAGTTTGTCAGCGATTAAAGCATATTCACGATAACAGCCTAAAAGATTCTGTTTTTCCGTATCAGCATAAAATTTAAAAATCAAAATATAATTTCCAGAAACGACTTCTTCTTTTGAATACACAGCATTTCCAGATTCCTCAAAATCAAGTCTTTCATCATTGTAACCAGGAACAGAATTTAATTTCATGTCATACAAACCGGCTGTAACTGCTTTTACATTTGCAGAAGGAAATTTAATTTTTACATTTATATTTCCTTCTCCGTAAAAATTAAAACCATCTGCCAAAATCAATTCAAAAGAAATCTTTGACAACCCTTTTGAAACCGTTTTGTTCTGTTCTGCCATATAAATCACAGAATCACAGGCTGCTACCAAAGAAAAATTGTATTCACCTTCATTAACGACGATACTTGCTTCTGAAAATTCTTTATAAGAATCATACATAAACTGTTTTGAATATTCTTTGTCAGTTATTCCGCTTATAGTAAGTTCAAAAGCATTAAAATCATCCAGTTGTACATCCGGTAAAGCATTTCTGGCATTTGAATTTCCAATATCAAATTTCAGAACAGGAGAACCAGAAGATTCTTCATAATTATCAACTGAACAAGATAAAAAAGCAAATAAAAGAAAAAATACCGCTGAAAAAACATAAAAAATTTTATTTTTCATAAATTTAACCTCTTCCTCTTTAGACTCTCGTTTATTCAATGATTATATTTGTCTGTGCAGTAAGGAATTTTTGCATAAACTCATTGTCTGTCTTTAAATAAACTTTTAAGAAAACTGTGTAACATCCTTTATTCCATTCTGATACATCGATTTCTACCGATGACTTATCAGAATCTTGTGTAGAATCTTGTGTACCAAAATCCCATCCCCAGGCATAATAAACCGGCAATTCTTTATTATTATTTTCAAAATAATATTCAGCTGATTTATTCAATTTTGCTGTGAGAGTATATTTTGAGCCGTCTTTTGCTTGTACTATGGAAACAGCAGGTTTTTCTGAAATTACAACGCTTCCAGAAGATGAACTTTTTGTTCCAATATTTTCTTTCAAAACAACAATTGTTTTAGAATCTGATTCTTTTAAATAACCGTTCTCACCTTTTATGCCGCTTGCTTTTTGACGGACAAGAATTTTACTGCCTTCAGAAAGAGACAATTCGGTTTCTTTAACCTCGTTCCATGTTGATCCATCATCAAGTGAAAATTCAACTTTTGGATAATTTCCGTCAAAAACAACTTTATCAAGCGAAATATTGTTTTTATCTGTCGAAAGTGACGGAATTTCCGAATCATCTAAAACAGCCTGAACAGTAATATAAGTTTTTGTCATAGCCAGGGAAAATTTAAAATCAGTATCCATAACAAAAGTATCAACTGTATTAGAATACAAAAGTTTTTCGATATCAAGACCATAACAAGGAGAAACTGCAAGATTTTCTTTATTTAATTCAGAAATAAGCTCCGGCGGATTTACACCTATTTCTCCGACCAGATTAAATTTATCGAAATCAGCATCCTCTCCTTCAAGAACAATTCCGTCATACTCTATTTTAGCATCTGTAAGATAACCCAAAACAGATAATTCCTCTGAATATACAGGTTCTTTTTCTTCGTTTTGTATAGTCTGAACAATTTTAAGACGAAGCAAACCGATAAAATCATCATCAGTCATAATTTTGTATACATTTTCTGTAGCATTTTCAATATCGTTCCATTGTACTTCTCCAGATGCATCATTATAAAGTCCTCTCTGCCATTGATATTTTATGATTCCGCCGGCATGAACAAGGCGCTCTTCATCATTCCACAAATGACATTCATATCCCGGATACTGCTCTTTTTTTTCTTTTTCAGATTCATCAACAGTAGTAACAGTAATAATACAAGGATTTATATCAACAAATTTAACTTCTTTTTCAGCCACACATAAAAATTTAAAAAGAATATAACTGATTTCAGAACCGGCTTCCGCCTTTGCACTTGCATAGAAATCTTTCCCATCGTTTTCTTCATTTTTTAAAGCATTTAGAAATTCATCCCAATTTGCAAACCCAGCTGAATCATTATTATATTTCCAGGTAATTTTTACCGCGTCTTTATTATAATTTGTGGTGATTTCAGGTTTAACAACTTTATCTGTAGTTTTCGTAAAAACAGTCTGTTCCCTTGGAGTTTTATAATCAAAAATAATTTTTGGCATATAAACAAAAGTTTTTTTGCAGGAACCATAGCCGGATGCCAAAATTTCTACAAAAAGTTCTGTTCCGCCCAAAAGATTTGTCAATTCCTTTGAAAAATCAAATGAAACTAAATTATTTTGTATTTTTGAAGAAACCGTTTTTGAATTCACAGAAGCCTGAAAATCTGTTCCGTCTGGAATATTTTCAATTTCCATCATAAGAATTCTTGAATAAGAATCAAAATTCAGCAATTTTGGCTCTAAATCCTTATACAATTTTTTTTGATTTTCATCATTTACATCAGATATGAAAGAGCTGCACGAAACTGAAAAAAACAAAAAAATCATCATTAAAAACGAAGTAACCGTAAAAAAAATTCTTCTCATAACTTCATCCTTTTTTTATCATTTAAAATCTATAAATTACTAATTATTTTTTTATAAGCGGGA
>JAEDFA010000039.1 GCA_016293005.1 Treponema sp. | reverse complement strand
ACAGGTTATGGAATTATTAAAATTAGAGAACGTAAAATTCGCTTATAAAAATACTGCCGTTATTGAAGATTTTAATCTGTCTGTTGATGAGGGAAGTTTTACAACTTTACTTGGTTCAAGCGGCTGCGGAAAAACTACAATCCTCAGATTAATTTCCGGTTTTTTAAATCCTGATTCCGGCACGATAAAAATTAACGGCGAGATTCAAAATAATGTTCTTCCGAACAGACGCAAAGTCGGAATGGTATTTCAAGATTATGCGCTTTTTCCTCATCTTACAGTTGAACAGAATCTTTTTTACGGATTGAACTTAACAAAGCCGTCAAAAGAGCAGAAAGCGCAAAACGAACAGATTGTCAAAACAACTGCAGAAAATCTTGATATACAAAATCTCTTGAAACGTTTTCCGTCAGAACTTTCAGGTGGTCAGCAACAGCGCGTTGCACTTGGTCGCTCACTTGTCCTAAAACCAAAAATCCTTTTAATGGACGAGCCGCTTTCTTCACTTGATACAAATCTTCGCCTCAAAGTTCGCGAGGAACTTAAAGAAATTCAAAAGCGCCTTAAAATTACAACTGTGTATGTAACTCATGACAGAGAAGAAGCGTTTTCTCTGTCTGATAAAATTGCCGTAATGAATAATGGGAAAATTGTTCAATATGACACGCCGGAAAATCTATACTTTGAACCGAAAAATCGTTTTGCCGCAGAATTTTCAGGCGCTTCAAATTTTATTTTGCAAGACGGTAAAACTTTTTTAGTGCGCCCTGACTGGTTTTCACTTGCTTCTAGAACTTTGGATTCTGCAGAAAGTAAAAATAAAAAATTGATTTCTGGAAAAATAATTTCTTCGTTATTTTTAGGAAGCCGCGTTGAATACAAAGTCCAGACAGAAAGTCAAATTCTTACTGTTAATTTTGAAAGCATAGAAAAACGGCTTGAAATTTTTCAGACTGTTTCGCTGTGCATTTTAAAAATGGTTGAGATAAAGTTGAATTGAGAACAAAATTTAAAGTTTTAAAACGAATTATTTTATGATAAAAATTACCGCTCCGACGATAACGATTGTAAAGGCAATTACAAAAGATATGAGAAGATTTTCCATTTTGTTGCGGATTTTTTTGTTGTTTCTTTGAGTTTCAAGAGTTGATTCTGTGTTTTCTTCCATATAACTAATTTTATTGATAGGTTTTTAAAAGTCAAGGGTGATTTTTAAGCGTATAAAGTAATTTTTGTTCAGGATTTTTTTAAGAATTTGTAAAATTCTTGTAAAATTTTGATGTAATTTCTTATCTTTTTGATTATACTGAAAAAATGAGTATTTTATCATTCTTTTATAATTTGATTATTGCGCCAATTGAGTTGATAATCGAATTTGTATTTGTTTTTGCTAAAGAAAAAATATGTGCGGGCGGTGGTATATTTGCATCTATTGTTACGGTCAGCCTCGCGGTAAATTTTCTTGCGCTTCCGCTTTATAATATTGCAGACAATCTTCAAAAAAAAGAACGCGATATTCAGCGTAAAATGGCAAAATGGCTCTCTCACATAAAGAAAACATTTTCCGGTGATGAACGCTTTATGATGATTCAGGAATATTACAGGCAGACTGGTTATCATCCGCTTTATGCTTTGCGTTCAAGTCTTTCCATTCTTATCGAAATTCCTTTTTTTATTGCAGCATATCATTTTCTTTCGGCATCTCCATCATTGAAAGGCGCTTCTTTTGCAATTTTTTCAGATTTGGGAAGTCCTGATAAATTAATTTCGTTTTCACTTTTCGGGAAAGAATTTTTCATTAATGTTCTTCCAATTTTGATGACGCTCATAAACATTTTTTCTGGAATCGTTTATTTAAAAGATGCACCGATTCGTGAAAAAATTCAGGTTTACGGACTTGCAGTGATTTTTCTCGTAATTCTTTATAATTCTCCGAGCGGACTTGTATTGTACTGGATTTTAAACAATCTCTTTTCGCTTTTAAAAAATATCGTAAACGAAAAATTCAAAAATCCTGCTCGCGTTGTTTCTTATTCGATTGCTGTAATTTTATTGGTCGCTTCAGTCGGAGTTTTGGGAAATCAAATTTTAGGATTTAAAAAGCGTCTTATATTTTTTGCATTTGCAGTTTTTGTTGCAGCAGTAATATTTTCTTACGGATTTTTACGAAAAGTTTTCCGTTTTATTTTTGATTTTTTCAGAAAAATCCGTTCAAAAAATCTTCCGCAAAAACAGAATGTCTCTGGTGGTGATTTTGCAGTCGGGAAATATTTTTCGCTTTTGCTTTTTTCGGCGCTAGGGCTTTCGGTTCTTCACGGATTTCTTCTTCCGTCAGAAGTAATTTCTGCAAGTCCTGTTGAATTTAGTTTTATCGATGACAGAACAAATCCTCTCAGTTTTATTTTTGGCTCATTCTCGTTTTCTTTAGGACTTTTTACATTCTGGCCGATTCTGATTTTTGAGTTGTTTTCTGAAAAAGTTAAAAAATCACTTTCGTATCTTTGGAGTTTTCTTTTTATCGCTGCAGTTTTAAATGCTTATATTTTCAGACAGCATTTTGGAACAATGAATATTTTTTCAGTTCTTGATAATACTGCGGCTCTTGAAAAATATACTTTGTTTTATACTGCTGCACCGATTTTTGCTTTTGCCGCTGTGATTGTACTTCTTTTTGCAGTTTCAAAATTCCGCCTTCAAAAGTATTTGTCAATTTTTCTTGTAGTTCTTCTTTCTTCCGAAGTAATTTTTGCTTCTGTTAATTCTTTTAAAATCAATAAAGAATACAAAAATCTTGTGGAAAATCTTTCAAATCAGAAAAATCAAGTTTCTCAGGCTGAATCGAAAAATCTTTCAAAAATTTATAATTTTTCGAAAACTCAGAAAAATGTCGTGGTTCTGTTTTTGGACAGGGCGATTCCGACTTTGTTTCCGTATATTTTTAAGGAATTTCCAGAATTGAACGAAGTTTTCAGCGGGTTTACGCTTTTTCCAAATTCGGTTTCGTATTCCAGTTCTACGATAAAGGCTTCTCCGGCTTTGATGGGCGGCTACGAATATACGCCTGAAAATATCAACAAACGCCCGGACGAACTTTTAAAGGACAAACATAATGAAGCGACTTTAGTCATGCCTAAACTTTTTTCTGATGCCGGTTACGATGTTTCTGTTGCAAACCTTCCGCTTCCAAATTATACTTGGCACGGAGATTTAAGCGCATATAAAAAAGTTCCTGAAGTAAAAGTTTACGAAACTGGAAAAAAATATTCTTCTTTGTATTTAAAAGAGCATCCTGAAATTAAACCTGAAAAAGAAGCTTTTTGTGTTGAAGGAAATCTCTGTTCATTTTCGTTAATGGAAATGCTTCCGCCGGTTTTAAGGCAGGTTTTCTATTTCAGCGGTTGTTATTTCCGCGAATTGATTCCGCATTATTTGAACAATGTGCCTTCAAAATTTTTAGACGAATGGGCGAGCCTGTATTATCTTCCAGAAATCTCTGATTTTACAAATGAAAAACCTGCGTTTATTTTTATCGATAATGAAACGACTCATGAACCGTGCGTTTTAGAAGAAAGAACTTATCTTCCAAAAAAGAATCTTGAAAAATCTCTTGCAACTTGCGGAAACGGAATTCTTGAGCCGGAAACAGATGCACCTGTGGAATATTATCATATTACGGCTACAACTCTTTTAAGACTTGCAGAATGGATGAAAATCTTAAAAGAAAACGGTGTTTACGATAATACACGAATTATTTTTGTGGGTGACCACGGAGCGTCAATGAATCTGCCTGCGTTTAAAGGAATGGAATTTGGTGATGAATACAGCCAGTATAATACGCTTTTGATGTTCAAGGATTTTGGCGCATCTGGAAAATTTAGAATCAGTGACAATTTTATGACAAATGCTGATACTCTGATTCTTGCGACTGACGGTCTTCCTGTTTCTTCTGAAAATCCTTTCACGCACAAAAAATTCCGTGATTTTATTCAGAAAGATGAAGTTATGATTTATCCGTGTCTTGATATAAATACTTTCCGCGAATTTGATTCTTTCTATCTAATGGATAAAACTCAGTTCGTTCTTGAAGATGAAAAATATCATACGCCGTATTACAAAGTTCATTCTGATATTTTCAACGAGAAAAACTGGACTCGGCTCATAAAGTAGTCTGTTCAGCAAGAAAAAATAGTAGTAGGATTTAAATAAATGCAGTATAATTATTTTTGCATTTTGTTTAAATTAATTTAGTTAGAAAAATTAAATTGTGTTTTTAATTGACTGTAAATTTTGGAGATTATAATGACAAATTTTCTTTTATATATCGACCCGGGAACAGGAAGTATGCTTTTTTCGCTTTTTATCGGGCTTGCAACAACGGCAGTTTTCGGACTTCGGGCACTTATAATTAAAGTAAAATCAATTATCGGTCGCGGGAAACAGACTGAATTAGACAAATCGCATCTTGGAATCGTAATTTATTCAGATTCAAAACGATATTGGAATGTTTTTTCACCGATTGTTCATGAGTTCGAAAATCGTAAAATTCCGCTTGTTTATTATACGCAGAGCAGTGATGATCCGGCTTTGTCAGAAAAATTTCAATTTGTAAAGACTGAATTCATCGGTGAAGGAAATCGCGGGCTTGCAAAAATGAATATGCTGAATGCCGATGTTTGTCTTGCAACGACTCCAGGTCTTGATGTTCTTCAATGGAAAAGAAGTCGTCAGTGCAAAAAATATGTTCATATTTTTCACGCCGTGGATGAAGCGCTTGGTTACCGTATGTTCGGAATGGACCATTTTGATTCAGTTCTTTTAACGGGGGAATTTCAAGGCGAAAACATTCGTAAACTTGAAAAACTTAGAAATCTTCCTCAAAAAGAATTAAAAGTTACTGGTTCTACTTATCTTGATGCCATGAAAGCCCGGCTTGAAAAAGAAGGTTCAGGCGAAAAATCAGAAAAAATTGTTCTTTTAGCACCGTCCTGGGGTGAAAGTGCTATTTTAAAACGCTATGGAAAGAAAATCATTTCTTCACTTGTTGAAACTGGGTACAAAATCATAATCCGACCGCATCCTCAGTCTATGGTCAGTGAAAAAGAAATGATGGAAAAACTTATGCTAGCTTTCCCGAATTCTTCACGCCTTGAATGGAATTTCGACAATGACAATTTTGATGTTTTGAAAAAGAGCGACATTCTCATCACTGATTTTTCAGGAATTATTTTCGATTATACACTCGTTTTTGACAGACCTTTGATTTATGCAGACACATCATTTGATGATTCTCCTTACGATGCTTCATGGATAGAAGATGAACCTTTATGGCGTTTTGAAGCGTTAAAAAAATTGGGTGTAAAACTCGAAGAAAAAGATTTTCCAAATATAAAGCAAATAATCGATTCAACAATAGAAAGCACAGAATTTTCAAATGGAAGAAAAGAAATTTCTCTTCAGGCATGGCAGAATAAAGAAAAATGTGCTTCAAGTACGGTTGATTATCTTCTTGAAGTTCAAAAATCTGTTTTGAATTCTTTAAAATAAATTTTAAAAATTGGAGTGTTGAAATGCAGGCATTGATGTTAGCCGCTGGAATGGGGAAAAGACTAGGGAATTACACAAAAAACGCAACAAAATGTATGGTTCCTGTAAACGGAAAAACTTTAATCGAATATGCAATCGAATCTTTAATTTACGCTGGAATCAAAAAATTTACGATGGTTGTCGGTTATAAAAAAGATGTTTTAAAAAATTTTTTGAAAGGAAAATATCCTCAGATTCAGATTGATTTTATCGATAACGATGTTTACGATTCTACAAACAATATTTATTCTCTTTATCTTGCAAGAGATGTTCTTTCTTCAGATGACACGATTTTGCTTGAAAGCGACTTGATTTTTGATAAAGAAATTATCCGCGAAATCGTTTCAAGCCCTGAAAAAAATCTTGCAGTTGTTTCGCATTTTGAAAACTGGATGGACGGAACTGTAACTGTCTTAAACGAAGAAAAAGCTATTAAAAGAATTGTTTCAAAATCTGACTTTGACTGGAATAAAGTCGATTCTTACTATAAAACTGTCAATATTTACAAATTTTCAAAAGAATTTTCAAAAAACATTTATATGCCTTTTTTAAGTGCGTATCAGACGGCGTACAGTAAAAACGAATATTATGAAACGGTTTTGAAAGTAATTTCTTATCTCGATGGCGATATATTAAAGGCTCATCTCGTTGACGGTTCAAGATGGTATGAAATCGATGACCCGGCAGATTTAAAAATCGCTTCGACAAGGTTTTCTTCTGGGAAAGAGCATCTTGAAAGTATGTATAAAACTTTCGGCGGTTATTGGCGTTATCCTGCAATGCTCGATTTCTGTTATCTTGTAAATCCGTATTTTCCGCCAAAATCCCTTGTAAACGAAATGAAACAAATGTCGGACATTCTTCTTGAAAGTTATCCGTCGGGTGATAAGCAGCAAAGTCTTCTTGCAGGAAAAATTTTCGGTGTTTTACCGGAACACATTGCGGTCGGAAATGGAGCCGCAGAATTAATCGCAAGTATTTCTGAATTGAGTTCTGGAAAGGTTGTAGTTCCTTTTCCTACTTTTAACGAATATCCTAACCGCTTTGGTAATGAAAATACTGTCTGGCTTCCTGCAAATGAAGATTTTTCTTATTCAGTTGAAGATATTGTTCGTTCTGCAGAAGAAAATTCGGCATCTTATGTTCTTCTGATTAATCCTGATAATCCAAGCGGACATTTTTTCACAAAACAAGAAGTCATTGTTTTAGCTGAACAGCTTTCTTCAAAAAATGTTAAATTGATTTTAGATGAGTCGTTTGTCGATTTTGCAGAACCTGAAATTCGTTTTACTTTTATCGATGAAGAATTGATTTCAAAACACAAGAATGTAATTGTTATAAAATCTATCAGTAAAAGTTACGGTGTGCCGGGAATCAGGCTTGGAGTTCTTGTTTCAAGCGATGAATCTTTAATCGAAAAAATTCAGAAAAATACTTCAATTTGGAATATAAATTCTTTTGCAGAATTTTTCCTTCAGATTTTTGATAAGTACAAAAAATTCTACGGTTCTGCGTGCGACAAAATTGCAGAAGAAAGAGGGCGTTTTTCAAGTGAACTGTCAAAAATTCCTGGAGTAAAAGTTTATGAAAGTCAGGCAAATTATCTTTTGTGCAAACTTTCAGGAGAAGCAGAAAAAATCGGTTCTTTGGGACTTGCAGAAAAACTTCTTGATGGCTACAACATTTTAATTAAAGATTTATCGTCAAAAAAAGGTTTTGAAAAAGGTCAGTTTATTCGCCTCGCTGTAAGGAATTGTCAGGACAATGACAGATTGATTTTTGCATTAAAAGAGATTTTTTCGTGATTGATTTTTCTGCTGAATTTTTAAAAAAGAATGAAGTACGCTTTATTTTGCTGATTTTTTCGTTTGTTCTGTGCGGGTGCAGGAATTTACAAAAATCGTCTTTATCTTTTCAGGCGATGAATACTTTTGTTTCTGTTCAGACTTTTGGTGAAAATTCCAAAAATGTAAATCAAAAAATTAAGGCGCGGCTTTCTGAACTTGAATCGCTTTTCTCGACGACAGATTCCAGCAGTGAAATTTATAAATTGAATCATTCTTCAGAAAAAATTCAGGTTTCCAGCGAAACTTACAGTCTTCTTTCCTACAGTGTAAAAATGGCAGAAATTTTTAACGGACATTTTAATCCTGCACTTTTTCCTGTAATCAGGGAGTGGGGTTTTACGACTGGGAATTATCATGTTCCGTCGCAGGAAAAAATCAATTTTCTTCTTAAAAAGACTGATTTTTCACAAATTCAGTTTTTTGACGACAATTTTGTTCAGCTTCAAGATTCGATGAGTGTTGATTTTGGCTCTGTTGCGAAAGGTTTTGCCAGTGATGAAATCGTAAAGATTCTTTCAGAGAATAATATTTTATCTGCGTTAATCGATTTTGGGGGAAATATTATTGCGTTTGGTGAAAAGCCTGATTCTTCTTTCTGGCGAATCGGAATAAAAAATCCTTTCGGGGGCGAAATTTCTCTTGCGGTAAAAGTTAAAAATCAGATGGTAATTACAAGCGGCGGCTACGAAAGGTTTTTCACGGATGAAAATCAAAAAAAATACATTCACATTTTTGACGGAAAAACTGGTTTCCCGGTTGAAAATGAAATTGAATCTGTTACCATAATTTGTGAAAACGGTCTTTACGCTGACACTTTGAGCACGGCTCTTTTTATAATTGGTTCAGAAAATGCAGTTTCTTTTTGGAGAGAGCGTAAAGATTTTCAGATGATAATTTTACAAAAAGACGGTTCTATTTTGTATACTTCACCGCTTGAAAGTCAGATTGAAATTCTTTCTGAATTTTCTGAAATCTGCGTAATCGACTGATTTTTGATGATTTTTAATTTTGAAAAGCGTTTTTTATTTTCTGAATTAAATTTCCGTCGTGCAAATTAAATTTTTGAAGTAGAATTTTAAAATATTCAAACGCGTCTCCAGGAATTCCCGGAAGCGAAAAGTCTATTTTGACGCTAGCCTGACTTAGTGCTGTAATTGCCGAAAGTTTCAAAGATTTTTTAATTCCAGAAAGAAGCGCGCCTTCAGTGATTGAAAAATTTCCAATTGAAAAAAGCATTTTCCCGTTTACGCTTAAAAGTGAAGTAAAAATTATAAAAATCCATAGCAGAATGTGCGGAAGAATCTTGAATTTTCTTCCGGAGCAAATTTGAAAAATAACGCATACAAATGTTATTACAATTAAAACATAAAGATTTTCAAAGAAAAAAATGCTGAACGCGCTTACAATAAATAGAAAAATTATTGCGGCATTTTTTTTTGAGATTTTTTTTCGGCTTCTTTCTGCAAGGTGCGGAATTTTGTCCGGGATTTTGAAAAAATTTTTTAAGAATGCCGTCGAGATTCCAGAAATCAGGTTGAAAATCAAAATTATTCCCATAAGAGAAAAAATTTCTTTTCCGAGATAGAGCGAAACGAGAAAAGTTTGAATTATTCCGCTTAAAACTGAGCCGCAAATTGAAATTCCGTAGAAGCTTAAAAATTTTTCGTGACAGAATTTGTTCAGTTTAAAAAGAAAAAACATAAAAATTCCGCTTAAAACTGACTGAGCAAGTGAAATTAAGAAAAATGGTGTAAAAATCGTTCCTGAAAAAATTGATGAACAGACTGATTTTAAAATTGTTAGAATGAAAAATGAGGAAAAATTTAGTGAAAATGCGCTTAAAATTACGATGTTTGAAAGCCCGAATTTTAAAAAAGGAATGATTCTTGGGATAAAAAGTTCTGCGTACGAAAAAATCAGAGACAATGCGGTGAAATATGAAATTTTTTCGGATTCTGATTCTGGGATTTTATTGCGAAATTCCATCGAATTCTCCGTTTTCTTCTATTGTAATAATAATTTTGTTTGGAAGGCACACGATTGGTGTAGAAAATTTTTGATTTACGCAGTTTTTTCCTTCACAGGCGGAATCTGTTATTTTAACTTTTTTATTCTGAATTTGAAAAGTAGTTTTTCCAATCGCTCCAGAAACCGTGTAAATTCCGTCTTTTTCTAGTGAATATTTGTAGATTTTTCCATCAGCATTTACAGTTACAGTGTTTTTGTTCTTGATGGAAAATGAATTTTTTATGAGAAATGCTGAAAACACGAGAATCGAAACAAAAATTATTATATCGAACGGTTTTATTTTATTCATTCTGCAAAATTATTTTATCAGTTTTTGAAATTTTTCTGAAGAATATGATGAAGAAAACTATGCAGATTACATCAGATAAAATTGAACCTAAAGGAGCGGCCATTCCCATCGGGAAAAGATTTTGCGGGTACAAAATTGTCGCAATTTCAGAAATCGGGATTCGGGCAAGCACAACTGAAGCTATATTGTGAATGAAACAGAGAAGCGATTTTTGGTAGGCTGCAAAATATCCGCTGAAGCAGAAATGAATTCCTGCGAAAATGCAGTCCGTGACATAAGAGCGCAGATATTGTCCGCCAAATTGCTGAACTTTACTTTCGTTTGTGAAAATTGCAATCAGCGATTCCGGGGAAATTTGAGTCAGAAGTGATATGATTATTCCGGAAATGGAAGTGATTAAAATTCCGAGTGCCAGCGCTTTTTTTGCGCGTTTGTGGAGGTTTGCGCCTGCATTTTGCGCACAGAAAGTAGAAATTGAAGAAAGCATACTTGAAGGAATTAAAAACATAATCGAGATAATTTTTTCGACGATTCCGACTGCGGCAGCCATTTCAATACCGCGTCCGTTTGCAATTTTTGTAATTATAATGAAAGAAATCTGAACAATTCCGTCTTGAAATGCAATTGGAATTCCGACTGAAAAATTCTTTTTGAGGGTAAAAGGTTCAAGGAAAAAATCTGATTTTGAAAGATTTAAATTCAGTTTTTTTCGTCTGATGATTAAAAGTCCCAGAAAAACGCTTATACTTTGTGCGATTACAGTTCCAAGCGCTGCTCCCATTGCACTGAGTTTTAAAATTCCGATGAAAAGAAAATCTAGAACAATATTTATTACGCAGGCAATTGCAACAAAATACATTGGAGTTTTTGAATCTCCAAGTCCTCGAAGAATTGCGCTTAAAAGGTTGCACATAGTGATGAACGGAATTCCGAGAAAGCAGATTACAAGATAAATTTTTGCTTCTTTGAAAGATTCTTCCGGGACTGAAAGCAATTTTAAAAGAGTGTTGTTGAATAGGAGCATAATTATGCAAAGCGCAACTGAAAAAATGGTGAAAAATGTTGTGGAATTTCCGATGTTTTTTTTGATTTTTTGAGAATCGTTTGCACCGATTCCGTGGCTTATCATTACAGTTGTTCCCATCAAAAGTGAAGTGATTACGACGGTAACAAGATGCATTACCTGACTTCCGACAGAAACTGCCGTGATTACTGCTGAATTGCAATATCGTCCGATAATGTATAAATCCACAAGTCCGTATAAAATCTGAATAAAATTTGAAACTAAAAACGGCAGGGAAAATCTGATGAGTGAACGGGAAATACTTCCTTCTGTTAATTTTTGTGGCATATAAATTTCTGCAAAGAAGCCTTGAAAGAATTAAGACTTGATGCATCCCTTTTTTAATAAGAATTTTTTTCGGCATTAATTATATAAAAAATCAAAAAAATAAAAAAGGTTTTTAAAATCTCAAGCGTACAAAAAATTTTCTTTGATATAAAGCTCATAAATCATTATATTATAGGTGAGGCAGATTATGACATTAAGAGATTTAAAAGTCGGGGAAAGCGCAGTTATTACTTCAGTTGGTGGAGAAGGTTCTTTGCGCCAGCATTTTCTTGATATGGGTGTAATTCCAGGTGCTGAAGTTACGGTAACAAAATTTGCACCGATGGGCGATCCAATGGAACTTCAGATTCACGGATATGAATTAACGCTCAGACTTTTAGACGCTTCAGAAATTAAAATAGAAAAAATCGTCGAACGCAAAAACAAGCACGAACGCATTCAAGAAATTATTCAGACTGAACATCCTGGTCTTGGTGAGGACGGAAAATATCATTCAAAAACTCACGAAAATCCTCTTCCAAAAGGAACAACTTTAACTTTTGCACTCGTCGGAAATCAAAACTGCGGAAAGACGACGCTTTTCAATCAGCTTACTGGTTCAAATCAGCATGTCGGAAATTTTCCCGGCGTTACAGTTGACAAAAAAACTGGAATGATTAAAGGCCGTGAAAATACGCTTGTAACGGATTTGCCAGGAATTTATTCTATGTCGCCGTATTCCAGTGAAGAAATCGTTTCAAGAAATTTTGTTCTGAACGAAAAACCAAAAGCAATTATAAATATTGTCGATGCCACAAATATCGAGCGAAATCTTTATCTTACAATGCAGCTTCTTGAGATGAATATTCCGATGGTAATCGCGCTCAATATGATGGACGAACTTATTGCAAATCACGGAGAAATTGACATAAACGGAATGGAATCTCTTTTGGGTGTGCCGGTCGTTCCAATTTCTGCTATAAAAAATCAAGGGATTCAGGAACTTGTAAATCATGCCGTTCATCTTGCACAATATCAGGAAAAACCTGTTCCTCAGGATTATTGTTTAAAAAGCGATCATGACGGCTCGGTGCACAAAGCAATTCATACTGTAGAAGCGATTATTGAAAATCACGCAGAACAAAAATCGCTTCCGGTAAGATTTTGCGCTACAAAAATTATCGAAGGCGACAAACTGATTTTAGAAAAACTTTCTCTTGATTCAAACGAAAAAGAAATGATTGAACATGTCGTTCTTCAGATGGAAAATGAGAGTAAAATGGATAGAAGCGCTGCAATGGCTGATATGCGTTTTGATTTTATCGAGCGCGTCTGTGAAAAAACTGTCAAGAAACCTGTTGAAAGCATCGGGCATCGCCGTTCAGAAAAAATCGACAGAATTCTAACTGGAAAATGGACTGCAATTCCGTGTTTTATTCTGATAATGGCACTTGTCTTCTATTTAACATTCAATGTAATCGGTTCGTTTTTTCAGGATTTAATACAGTCTGGTCTTGATGCTCTTTCGGGTGCGGTTGAAAAATTAATGGTTTCATCGGGGGTAAATATTGCAATTCAGAAACTTGTCACAGACGGAATTTTCGGCGGAGTAGGAGGAGTTTTAAGTTTTCTTCCGATTATCGTAACGCTTTTCTTTTTTCTTTCGATTCTTGAGGATAGCGGTTATATTGCACGCGTTGCTTTTTTCATGGACAAACTTCTTCGGAAAATCGGGCTTTCTGGGAAAAGTATTGTTTCGCTTTTAATCGGTTTTGGTTGCACTGTTCCAGCGGTAATGTCAACACGAACTCTTCCAAGCAGGCGGGACAGGCGTATGACAATTCTTCTGACACCGTTTATGAGCTGCACTGCGAAACTTCCAATTTATGCATTTTTTGTAAACGCTTTTTTCCCAAAGCACGGCGCTCTCATCATGACAGGTTTATATTTTCTTGGAATTTTAGTCGGAATTATCGTTGCACTCGTGTATAAATCTACGATTTTTAAAGGAACCGCTGTACCTTTTGTTATGGAACTTCCAAATTACAGGCTTCCGGGAATAAAAAATGTTGCTCAACTTTTGTGGGAAAAGGCAAAAGATTTTGTGACAAGAGCATTTACGGTGATTTTTGTTGCTACAATCGTCGTCTGGTTTTTCCAGAGTTTTGATTTTAAACTGAATTATGTCGAAGATTCTTCAAAAAGTATTATGGCGATGATTGCAGGATTTGTTTCTCCGCTTTTTAAATCTATAGGCCTTGACGACTGGCGGATTATTACATCGTTAATCAGCGGAATTATGGCAAAGGAAACTGTCGTTTCGTCAATGCAAGTTTTGTTTTCATCTTCAATCGTTGAGTCTGTTTCTGCGGTAACGGCAGCATCAATGCTTGTTTTTTCGCTTTTATATACGCCTTGCGTTGCTGCCATTGCTTCGATTAAACGGGAATTAGGAACAAAGTGGGCATTATGCGTTGCTCTGTGGCAGTGTGTACTTGCATGGATTTTTGCACTTTTTACGAGACTGATTTTTAATTTGTTCTAAGAATCTGAATCTTCTGCTTCGTCATCGAAAAACATTCCAAGGAGTTCTTCGAGTTTTGCGTAATTGTGCATGTCGGTTTCAAAATTTTTTGTTCCGTCTGGGGAAATTATAAAATTTGATGTAAAATCTTCAAGACATTCAAAAACGAATCCGATTGTTTCTTCATCTTGTTCTGCAAGGTCATCAATGGAATGTACGGTTGAAAGAATGTTTTCTAAATTTTTAATGCATTCTTCGTAATCTTGTGAAATTTCTTTGTATTCTGCGAGAGGATTTTTTTTGGAAACTTCAAGGCATTCGGTATATTCGTCTTTTATTTGTGCGAGAACTGAGATTAAAAAGTTATCAGGATTTTCTATCATTTTCAGAATCAATATTATCAGTATTTTTTGTAAAAGTCGAGATGTATTTTATTGAAGAAAAATTTTTGTTATAATAAAAAAAGGATTTAGGGTAAAATGAAATTAATTCACACGGCAGACTGGCATCTTGGAAATCAGATGCACGACATAAACCGCACGGAAGAATACAGGCATTTTTTTAAATGGCTGAAAGAAAAAATTATTCAGGAAAAGGCAGAAGTTCTCGTGATTTCGGGGGATGTTTTTGATGTTGCAAATCCTTCGGTTGAGGCGCGAAAACTTTATTTTGATTTTCTTTCGGTGCTTGATGAAACTGAATGTTCAAATATTGTAATAATCGGCGGAAATCACGATTCCGGGAATCTTTTGGATGCGCCAAAACAAATTTTAAAAAAATTGAACATACATGTTGTAGGAAGTGCCTGCAATATTCAGATTGAAGATATGGTTTTTGAATTAAAAGATAAAAATCAGAATGTTATCGGGATTTGCGCTGCAGTTCCGTTTGCCCGCGAAGTAGAACTAAGGTCATTTTTAAATGATACTGACGATTGCGACTCTGCATTAAGTGATAGAGGTTATAGCATATTGTATAAAAAAGTGTACGAATGTGCTGAAAAACTTCGTTCTTCTCGTAAAATTCCGCTGATTTCGACTGGTCATCTTCATGCTTCTGGTCTTGAAGGTCTTCGTTCTGATGAAAATGAATCTAAAATCGATGACGGCGTAAAAAATCTCGATGTAATTGGAAATCTTGGAAAAGTTCATTCAAATGTTTTCCCACAAGAATTTGACTATGTTGCACTCGGGCATATTCATTATCACACGATGGTTTCAAAAAACAACAGAATCCGTTATTCAGGTTCTCCGGTTGTAATGGGTTTTGATGAGTGCAGAATAAAAAAAGGAGTTCTTTCAGTTGAAATTTCAGATGAAGTCAAAGTTAAATTCCTTCATTTTGATGAACCGCTTTATGTTTACGAACGCCTTCAGGGAACAATTGATGAAATTATCGAGCGGCTTTCGGAATATTCTTCCATAAATATTGAAAAAGAAAATTTTCTTGAACTCTGCTACAAACCTGAAGTTAATCGCGACATAGATTTTGAAATCGAAGAAACCGTAAAAAATCTTCCTGAAAAAATTCACATCGTGAGTAAAAAAATTCTTTCGGAATCAATGCAAAATATAAATCTTCAGGGATTTTCAGAATTTCAATCTGGCGATATTTCTGATTTTGATGAAGAAAGTATTTTTAAAAGCCTGATTCGTGCAAAACTTCCGGGTGTAGAAAATCCAGATGAACTTGAAACGGCTTTCGACATATATCTTCCGCTTTTTAAAGAAATTTCTGGAGAAGTTGAAAATGAGAATAATTAAAATTCAGTTTGAAAATATAAATTCCCTCAAAGGAAAATGGAAAATCGATTTTACAGAGCCGTCGTATAAACAGAATCATGACATCTTTGTAATTTGCGGTGAAACTGGTTCCGGGAAAACTTCAATTCTTGACGCGATAACGCTTGCACTTTACGGTAGAACGCCTCGTCAGGAAAGAATTTCTTCTGAAAACGAAATTATGACTCGGGGAACTAAAGTCTGTTCTGCAAGTGTAACTTATATCTGTGAAAAAGGAGAATTTACTTCAGAATTCAGGCAGGAGCGAAAAAAAGATGGAAAACTTTCCGAGGCGAATTGTTCAATCGTTCGAAGCGATGGTGAAATAATTCTTTCAAAGGGAAGAGTAACACCGTTTGCAAAAAAAACTGAAGAATTAATAGAATTAAAATATGAACAATTCTGTCGTTCCATAATGCTCGCCCAGGGAGAATTTAATGCGTTTTTAAAAAGTGATTCGCGTGAGCGTGCAGAAATTCTTGCAAAATTAAACGGTGCTGAAAAATATAAAAAAATCGGTGAAAAAATCTGTGAGCGTTTTTCTTTGGAAAATGCAAAACTTGAAAATTTAACGGAACGAAAAAAAGATGCGGAAAGTCTTATAATTTCTGATGAAGAAAAATCTGATTTACAGAATTTGCTTGTTCAATATAAAAATGACTTAAAAAATACGGCTTCGAAAATCAATAAAATCGATGAAAAATTAAAATTCCGTGAAAAATATGAGAATTTATCAGAGGTTTACATTAATTCTGTAAACCAAAAAGAAGAAATCGATGCTCGTTGTAAAGAATTTTCAGAAAATTTCATCAAACTGCAAAAAGCGCAAGCGGCAAAAGAAGTTTTCCCAGTTTATCAGCTTTTAAAATCTGAGCGTAATCTAAACCAGAATATTTTGAGTGACATCGAAAGTCTTTCAGAAAAAATCGTGCAAACAGAAAAAAATATTTCAGCAAAGGAAGGTACAATCGCTGATTTTCAGAAAATTCTTTCACAAAATGAAGAAATTCAGAAAAAAAATACGCCGCTTTGGGATAAAGTTCTTGTTCTCGATGGAAAAATTGCAAATCTTTCAAAAAATCTTCTCGATGCAAAAGAACGCAAGGAAAATTCTTTAGAAAAACTTGATTCTCAAAAATCTGAATATGAAAAACTCGTTTTAAAACTCAACGCTGAACAAAAAATCAGTGGCGAACTCCAGGCTTTTTTTGAAAAAAATCAGAATGATGAAAAAATTCAGGAAAAACTTTCGGAATTAAAAAGCTTTAAAACTCAGATTGAAACTTGTTCTGAGAAAATTCTTTTAAATGAAAAAGAAATCAATTCTGTAAATCAAAAAATTCTTCTTCTTGCTTCTAAAAAAGACGGATTTTTAAAGGAACTTGAGGAGATTAACAAAAACCTAACTAGTTTCATTTCTGAAGAATTTTATTACATCACGGAAGAACTCAAAAAAAATCTTAAACCGCAAAAACCGTGTCCTGTCTGCGGGTCAAAAATTCATCCGTTTCTAGAAGAACAGGATTTGTTTTCGCAAGTTAACGATAATCATGAAAAAACTGTAAAAATTGCAGAAACCGCAGAAAATTTTTCGCAGAAGAGGCGTCAAACCGAAAGTGAAATTCGGAATGTTGAAACAGAAATTTCTGCGGCAAATGAAAAACTTAAAAATCTTAAAAAATCAAACGACGAACTTTTTGCGGAAAAATCGGTTTTTCTTGAAAAATTTAACAATATCGCAAGCATTTTTGGAAAAACCGCCGCTGAAGAAAAGCTTTTGCAAATTCTTTCTTTACTTGAAGAGCGTGGAAAAGTTTTTTCAGAAAATAAAAAGAAGCGTGATGAAAACGAAAGAAATATTATGCTGTATTCTGAGCAGATTTCAAATATTCAGAAAAATCTTGACAACTTTAAGGCTGAATTTGAAAAAAATCTTTCTGAATTTTTACAAATTGATGAGGCATTTAAAAATTCTGAAACTGAGCGTAAAAAACTTTTCGGTGATAAAAATGTCAGCACGGAACGCGAAAATCTTTCTATTTTAATAGAAGAAAATAAAAAAAATCTCGAAGAAGTGAAGAATGATTTTCAATATTTGAAAGATGAACATTCTCGTTTTAAGTCGGCCTTTGATCAGAAGAAAAAAGATTTGAGTGAAACTGAAAAAAGGCTTTCGGGATACGAGGCGGATTTTGATTCTGCGCTTAAAAAATTTTCTTTTAAAGACGAATCGGAGTTTCAGAATTCAATTTTGACGGAAGAAGAATTTCAAAATTTTTCACAACTCAAAAAATCTCTTGAAACTCAGAAAATTAAAGCCGAAAGCGTTCTTGAAAAAGCAAAAACAGAATTTGAAGATTTTAAGAAAGAATTCACCGTTTCAGAATCGAAAGAAATTCTTCTTGAACAAAAAGAATTTGAAGAAAATCGCCGTGAAAGTTTGAATGAAAAAATAATTGAAATCAATGCGCGTCTTAAAGCTGATGAAAAAAATCATGAAAATTTTTCAGAGATTTCAAAAGATTACGAAAAACAGGTAGAAATTTTTACAAAATGGAAAAAAATGAAAGAAATGGTCGGAAAAAAAGATGGTTCAGATTTTCTTTCGTTTGTGGAAGGGCTTGTTTTCAAAAAACTTCTGGACATCGCAAATATTTATCTTGAAGGAATCACAAACAGATTTAAACTCGTTCAGACAAAAATCGGTTCGCTTGACTTTGAGGTGAAAGACATTAATTTTTCTGAACCTCGTGCGATTTCCAATTTAAGCGGCGGCGAAAGATTTATAATCAGTCTTTCACTTGCGCTTGGAATTTCAAAATTTGCAAGCCGGAAAGTAAAAGTTGACTGTCTTTTCCTCGATGAAGGATTTGGAACTTTAAGTGGTTCTTATTTGACAGAATCTGTAAATGCCTTAAAACGACTTTCAAGAGAAAACAAAATGCTTGGAATCATAACTCATGTTGAGGCTGTCATAAACGAATTTCCGCAGCGAATCCTGGTGAAAAAACTCCCCGGCGGTGCAAGCAGCCTTTCTGGAAGCGGAATCAGTCAGGGCGAATTTAATTAGACTGCAAACTAAATTTGGAATTCTTCAAGCGATGTCTAAAATATTGATTTTTTTACATTTTTAATGATTTTTGCTTGACTCTCCTCTTAAG
>JAEDFA010000102.1 GCA_016293005.1 Treponema sp. | reverse complement strand
AAAAGCCTTGTAGCAACAATTTCATCTTCGGTTCTTTCTTGGCTTTTTATTCAGTATATTCTGATTCCGTTAAATTTAATCGAACTTTATCCGCTTGTTGCGCTTTTGATTTTTACTGTAATTTCAATTTTTTTAGAAACTATTATAAGAATTACTTCCGGAAAAGTTACTTCAGAATTCTGCATAAGTTTTCTGATTGTTCTTATTTCACTAAATGAAAGTCTTTCATATCTTGATTTGTTTATTATTAATATCAGCTGTTTTCTGTCATTTGTTTTGATTCTGCCTGTTTTAAAGGTTATCAAACGAAGAAATTCTCTTGTAGGAACTATGCGCATTCACGCAAATTACAAGACTTTAATTTTAGTTTCTATCGCAGTTTTAATAATGGCTCTGGCTGTTTTTAATGTTTCATGGCTTAATCCGGAGGTCATAAAATGATTTTAAAAATCGTTCTTTTGTGTCTTTTGATAATAGTTGTAAGTTCTCTTTTGTTTTTTCTTGTATATATTTTTGTTCCGGCTGTAAAAAAGCAGACAAAAGTTCAGGAGAACATGATTTTTTCAAATATTGAAACTTCTCTTTTTAATGTTTTTCACGCTTCTGAAAATTACAGAAATCCTGTGAAAAAAGCGTTTGTCTTGTGTTCTTGTAATAAAAATTTTGCAAACGATTCTCAGATGTATAAAACAGCAGGTTTTTCGTGTTCTGTCGTTGTATCATCAAAAGCATCTGTAAATGATTGTAAATTTTCCTGCATAGGTTTAGGTGATTGTCAGAAAGTCTGTCCGCAAGGTGCGATCATGATAAAAAACAAGACTGCAGTAATTTCATCTTTGTGCAGGGGATGCGGAAACTGTGTGAACGCTTGTCCTAAAAATATCATAAAACTTTTTCCAGTAAAAGAAACTATTGATACGCTTTGTAAAAATCAAGACGACACTATGACAACCTGTTCAGAAAAAGAAAAAAACATGCAAATACAATTTCCTGAACAAAATTACTTTAAATTATGGCAATCTTGTTATAAAATATTTAACAGAAAAAATAAATAATCTTTTTAATATAAAATGGAAGTTTTGGATTTCTCTTTTTCTATCAATTTTTCCTCATACGATTTTAATTCTGTAAAGCAGATAGAATCTCATTACCAGAATTTCATAAAGCCTATAATGAAATTTCTTTTTTCAAATCCAGAATTTTCGCTTTCACTTTCTTTTAATGGAGCTGAACTTCAATATCTTAGAAAAAAACATCAGGATTTTATAAAAATTCTTCATCAGCTTGTTCAAAGAAAGCAACTTGAACTTTACGGAAATGGTTTTTACAATCCTGTTTTTCCGCTTATTTTCCCAATAGACAGAACAGGACAGATTGATTTATTTTCTTCAGAAGTAAGGCTTTCTTGTGGAAAAAGACCACGCGGTATTTCTTTGTGCGCTTCAAGTTGGGATTCAAGCCTTCTTTCAACTTTTTATTCGTGCGGAATCGAATATGTTCTTCTTGATGAAAGCCTTATTCCGCCTGATAAAAATATTTTTATTCCGCTTTTTATGTCAGATAAAGGTCGCTTTATAGATATAATTCCAGTTTACAGAAGTCTAAAACCGTCTTTATCTTTAGAGCCTGAACAATTCATTTCAGATATAAAGAAAAAAATAAATTCTACAGTAAATAAATCTCAGATTCAGTATGTTGAGCAGATTACGGAGAAAGCGGCCGTTCACATTGAATTTACACCTGTTGAATTTCTTCAATTTTTAAACGAAGGCTGGTTTTCAAAATTCCTTTTGCAAAAAACCGAAGATATCGAAATTTTAACTTCATCGTCGCTTGTGAAAAATATTTCAGAAAGAGTTCCTGTTTATATTCCGGCGGGAATTAGCAGCGAAGTTTCTCAATGGGCGTTTGTACCGTATAAACCTGTAAAAAATCAGTCTTCTTCGCTGAAAACTATTCATGATTTCCTTCAGATTTATCCTCAAAGTCATGCGCTTTACGACAGAATGCTTTATTTGAGTCTTTTGGTAAATCAAAGTCACGGCGACAGGCTTCGCAAAAAATCTGCGCGCGAAAAACTGTGGCAGGCTCAAAATGGTGCAGGTTTTGTGTGTACTTCAAAAGGCGCGTTTGTAAACTCAACTTACAGGCAGAATGCATACAAATTTCTTTCGGAAGCAGAAAAAATTCTTCGCGGTTGTAGTGATTTTTCGGAATCTTTAGTTTCTTTTGATTATAATGTTGACGGTATAAAAGAATATATCTGCCGGATGCAGAATTATTTTGCTGTCATCGCTTTAAAAGGCGGCTCAATTCGTGAATTTGACATAATGCAAAATTCAGGAAATTACGCTGACAATCTTAACCGCATAAAAGAATTTGAAGGTTCTACGGACGATTACGAACGCGGACTTTTTATCGATCATCTTTTTACTGATGAGGAATTTGATGATTATCTTGAAAATAAATCTGCGGCAAACGGAATTTTTTCTCGGGCAATTTTTTCAGAAGTAAAATTTTCTGCTTCCAGAAAAGAAGTTCTTCTTTCGGCATCGAAAAATTTCAAAAAAAATCAGAAAGTTCTTTTAAAAAAGAAATATATCGCGTATTCAAGCGGCATGATGATTCAGTATATTTTAAAAAATGAAAGCGCGCAAACTTTAAAAGCAAAATTCGTTGTTGAAACAAGTCTGGCGCAGACAAATTTTAGTGAAACTGATTTTAATGCCTTTAAACTTGAAATAATTGCAAATGAGGAAAAAAAAGAAATTGACACAAAGCAAAGTTCAAGGGCAATTTCAGTTTCAGGACTTCTGCATGATGTCGAAGGTTTTCAGATTACAGATACAGATAATTCCATTTCATTTGTATTTGAACCGAATGAATCGTGCGCTCTTTGTTTTGAACCGATTATTTTCCGTCGTCCTGATTATTTTTCAGGTGAATTAGTTCCTGCCGGAATGACTTTTTCAAATGCAATGTTGTGGGAAGTAAATTTAGAGCCCGGTATGGAAATGGAAAAAACGATTAATTTCACAATAATAAATCAGCATAAAAAAAAGTAATTCATAAAATAAGTCTGATTGAAATAAAACTTGTTTGGTATTATATTTAATTCAATGATTAGGAGAGTGTAATAAAACTTTGTCTTAAATAGCGTCAAAGTTTTTATTCACAAGTTTGCGTTGCAAACTTCCTTATTAAAATGCTGCTTCTCATTTCATTTGCGAAGCAGCAAAAAAGTCAAATCGAAAATTGACTTTTTTTGGAGAAATTATGATTAAAACTGTTAAAGATGTTGATCTTAAAGGTAAGCGCATTATTATGCGTGTTGATTTTAATGTTCCTATGAAGGACGGAGTTGTTCAGGATGATACTCGCATTATGGCAGCCCTTCCTACTATTAAATATATTCTTGAACAGAATCCTCGTTCTCTTGTTCTTATG
>JAEDFA010000038.1 GCA_016293005.1 Treponema sp. | reverse complement strand
GTAGTTATGTCTAGAGTTTGGAATTTTAGTGCAGGACCTTCTTGTTTACCAGAAGAAGTTTTAAAAGAATGCGCTGCAGAAATGCTTGATTGCAATGGAACAGGTCAGTCTGTAATGGAGATGAGTCATCGTTCTTCAGCTTTTGAACCGATTATTCAGGATGCAGAAAAAATGGTACGCAAATTGATGAAAGTTCCTGACAATTATAAAATTCTTTTTGTTCAGGGTGGCGGTTCAACTCAGTTTGCAATGGTTGCAGAAAATCTCGGAATTCATTCTGGGAAAGCGGCTTATATTGAAACCGGCGTTTGGGCAAAAAAAGCGGCTGCTGAAGCAAAAAAACTTGGAATTCAGGTTGATGTAATCGCGTCTTCAAAAGATAAAAATTATTCTTATATTCCGCGTGTAGAAAAAATCGAAGGCGATTACGATTACGCTTATATCTGTTTCAACAATACAATTATGGGAACTCACTACGAATATATTCCAGAAACAGGAAATATTCCTCTCGTTGCAGATATTTCTTCTTGTGTTTTGAGCGAAGAACTCGATGTTTCAAAATTCGGACTTTTGTTCGCTGGTGCACAGAAAAATCTTGCTCCTGCTGGCGTTACACTTGTAATTATTCGAGAAGATTTGATTACTGAAACTCCTCGTGAAGGAACTCCTACAATGCTTTCCTATAAAACTCATGCAGATGCAGATTCAATGTACAATACTCCGCCTTGCTACACAATTTATGTTCTCGACAAAGTTCTTCACTGGCTTGAATCTAAAGGTGGTGCAAGCGGAATCAATAAAATTAATCTTGAAAAAGCAAATCTTCTTTACGATTATCTTGATTCAAGTGATTTTTATCACGCAACTGCAGAAAAAGGAAGCCGTTCTTTGATGAATGTTCCGTTCCTTACAAAATATTCTACTCCAGAAACTTCTCTTGCCGCTAAAAAAGAAGAATCAGAACGAACTGAAGCAGAAAACAAAGCCCTTGCCAAAGAAAAAGAAATCAACAGTAAATTTGTAAAAGAAGCAGAAAAAGCAGGTCTTGTAAATTTAAAAGGTCATCGTCTTGTTGGCGGAATGCGCGCTTCGATTTACAATGCTATGCCGGTTGAAGGCGTTCAGGCATTGATTGATTTTATGAAAAAATTTGCAGAAGAAAACAAATAATTGAGGTTTAAAATGTTAAAAATTCAGACTTTAAATAAAATTGCAGCAATCGGTTTAAATCATTTTGACAGAGATAATTATGAAGTTGCTTCAGAAATAAACAATCCTGATGCAATTCTCGTTCGTTCGCAAGATATGCATTCTATGACTTTATCTGAAAGCGTAAAGGCAGTTGCACGGGCAGGTGCTGGAACAAATAATATTCCGATTCCAGAACTCACAGAAAAAGGAGTTGTAGTTTTTAATACTCCTGGAGCAAACGCAAATGCCGTAAAAGAACTTGTAATTCTTTCGCTTTTGCTTGCAAGCCGACCTGTTATTTCTGCTGCTGCATGGGCAAATTCTTTGAGTGGAAAGGGTGATGAAATTGCAGATTTAGCAGAAAAAGGCAAAAGTAAGTTTGTAGGTCCTGAGTTAAAAGGAAAAACTTTAGGTGTAATCGGTCTTGGAGCAATCGGTGCAATGGTTGCAAATACTGCAATTAAACTCGGAATGAAAGTAATCGGTTATGATCCGTTCCTTTCAATAAAAGCGGCATGGAGCCTTGATCACAATGTAATAAATTCTGAAACTCTCGAAGGAATTTATAAAAATGCAGATTATATTACGATTCATGTTCCGCAGACTGACGATACAAAAGGAATGATAAACGCTTCAACATTAAAACAGATGAAAGACGGCGTTCGGATTTTAAATCTTGCAAGAGGCGGACTTGTAAACAATGCTGATATGCTTGAAGCTGTAAAATCTGGAAAAGTTGCATGTCACATCACGGATTTTGCTTCGGAAGAATTTTTAAATGTTCCTGGAATTATTTGTCTTCCTCACCTTGGCGCATCAACTCCAGAAGCCGAAGACAACTGTGCAGTTATGGCTGTTGAACAGTTAAAAGATTTCCTCGAAAATGGAAACATCGTAAATTCTGTAAATTTCCCAAAAACAGTAAGCGAAAATCCAATCCCACCTCACGGAACACGACTTTGCATTAGCCACAAAAATATTCCTGACACAATTTCAAAATTTACTTCAATTTTAGGTGAAGCAAAATTAAATATTTCAGGAATGATAAATCAAGCGCGTGGTGATGTTGCGTATAACCTTATTGATGTTGATGGAAAAGTTCCTCAGGAAATTATCGAAAAACTTTCTGCCTGTGGAACAGTAACGCATGTAAGGGCAATCGAAAAATAAAGGTTATTTCTAAATTTCTTCTATAAAACTGCCTGAATGATTTTTGCTTTACAGTGAAAGTTGTCTGGCAGTTTTTTATTTTAAATTTCCTTTGAATTTTAAAAGTAGTTTATAGAAAAAAAATTGACAGAATAAAAATCTGTATATATAATGTATTATGAACTATTCTATTATAAAATAACAGGGGGTGTGTAAAATGAATAATTTAATATTGTTCATCGCTCTCCCGATTGTTGGAATCGTTCTTGGATGGATTATTCGATGGCTATATGCCAGATTTCAATTATCTGCATCAGAACAAAAAGCAGAACGTGTAAAACTGGAAGCTATAAGAGAAGCTGAAGCTCAGAGAAAAGAAATTTTGCTGAACGCAAAAGATGAACTCATTCGTGAACGAAATCAGCAGGAACGGGAGAATCGGGAACGCCGGGCTGAAGTTCAGCGTTACGAGGCAAGAGTAAACAAAAAAGAAGAAATCGTAGACCAGAAAGCAGCGGAATGTGAAAAAAAGGAAAAAGAATTTGAATCTCTTTCTGCTGCGCTAAAAAAACGGGAAGCGGCTCTTTCTGCGCAGGAAGAAGTTTACCGTAAAGAATTAGAACGGATTTCAGGGCTTTCGGCTCAAGAAGCAAAAGATTTAATTATCAAAAACCTTGAAAACGATGCTAAACACGATGCGCAGGTTCTTCTTAACAAAATCGAACAGGAAGCGCAGTTAACTTCAGAAAAAAAAGCTCGTGAAGTTTTGATTTCTGCAATTCAAAGAATCGCTCCGGAAACAACAAGTGATATTACAGTTACGACTGTTTCACTTCCAAGCGATGAAATGAAAGGCAGAATTATTGGTCGTGAAGGTCGAAATATTCGTGCACTGGAAACTTTAACTGGCGTTGACATAATTATTGATGATACTCCAGAAGCTGTTGTAATTTCGTGTTTTGACCCTGTCAGAAAAGAAATTGCAAAAGAGTCGCTTGAACGCCTTATTTCAGACGGTCGTATTCATCCTGCAAGAATCGAAGAAATCGTTCAGAAAGTAACGCGTGAAGTTCAGAATAAAATTTATGAAGAAGGTGAAAAGGCACTTTTTGACCTCGGAATTCACAATATACCAACAGAAGGAATTCGTGCTTTGGGTCGCCTTTATTTCAGAACGAGTTATGGTCAGAATGTTTTAAATCATTCAAAAGAAGTTGCGTTGGTGGCTGCTACTCTCGCTGCAGAAGTAGGTGCAGACAGGGAACTTGCAAAACGCGCTGCTATTTTACACGACATCGGAAAAGGTGCTGAAAACGATAGTGATCAGAACCATGCAGAAGTTGGTGCAGAAATAGCAAGAAAAATGGGTGAAGATGCAAAAGTTATAAATGCAATTGCTGCTCACCACAATGATGTAGAAGCATCGACTCCAGAAGCGATTATCGTTCAGATTGCAGATGCTATTTCTGCAGCTCGTCCTGGAGCGCGCCGTGAAACTGTCGACAATTATGTAAAACGCCTTGAAAATCTTGAAGCAATTGCAGAAAATTTTGAAGGTGTAGAAAAGGCTTATGCAATTCAGGCTGGTCGAGAACTTCGAATTCTTGTAAATAACGAAAAAATTGCGGATTATGAAGTTAAGGAACTCGCTTCTAACATTGCAAAGCAAATAGAAACAGATTTAAAATATCCTGGAAGAATTCGTATTACAATGATTCGGGAAACAAGAATCGTAGAATATGCCCGATAGTTTTAGAAGGCTGTAAGAGTTGAAACCTTGAAACTAAATCTAAGGAAACTTTTACAGCCTTTTTAATTTTCTAAAAATTGTAAATTTGAGGCACTGAAAATAACAAGTTATGGTTACCTCTAAACTTTTGTTTTTGAAGTGTCCTTATAATATTTTTATTGGAGGCTAAAATGGCTAAAAAATCTATTAACATTGGAAGATTTATTCTTCAGATTGCATTGGGATTATTTCTTGCTCTTGGTGGAATTTGGGCATTAAATGGTGGCGGAGATGAAGCTGCAAAATGGCTTTCTAAACAGGCTGATGTTCTTAAAATTATTTTCGGCGTTGTAGAACTTCTTGCAGGAATTTTCCTTATCGTAGAACTTTTTGTTGGTGATAAAATTGGGAAAGTTACAAAAATCTTGAATTGGGTTATTATAATTATTTTTGCAGTCATTATCGTTATTTCAGACTTGTTAAACGGTTCATGGAACAAAGATTTCCTTAATGCTGCTTATAATCTTTCTAAAAACCTTGTATTCCTTGGCGGAATGTGGTATTTGAACGACTAAAAATTTTATTTTCAAAGTTATTTCTAAAAAAAATTAGAAGTTTCGTAGATAGATTTTTATGAAAGGCTGCCTTGTAATTTAAACTTTTATGTTAGTTTTGTAAGGCAGCCTTTTAATTTTAAATTATGATAAAAATATTTTTGATTGAGAAAATATTGTAAAAATGCTATTCTTTATAAAATTATTTTGAACTTTTAAGGGAATACAATATGAAAATATCTGGTTCACAAATTGTAATTGAATGTTTGCTTGAGCAGGGCGTTGATACTGTTTTCGGTTATCCTGGAGGTGCAATTTTAAATATTTACGATGCGCTCTATAAGAATTCCAACCGAATTCGTCACATTTTAACAGCACACGAACAGGGAGCAAGTCATGCTGCGGACGGTTATTCCCGTTCAACTGGAAAAGTCGGTGTTTGTATGGCAACAAGTGGTCCTGGCGCTACAAATCTTGTTACGGGAATTGCAACTGCGTATATGGATTCAATTCCTGTTGTTGCCATAACATGTAATGTAACTCAAGCACAACTTGGAAAAGATTCTTTTCAGGAAATTGACATTACCGGTGTAACGATGCCGATTACAAAACATAATTTTATGGTTCGTGATGTAAATGATTTGGCAGATACAATTCGAAAAGCATTTCATATTGCAAAATCTGGACGCCCGGGACCTGTTTTAATTGACATTCCAAAAGATGTTACGGCAAGTCAGACTGAATATGAACCTGTAAATCCAGAAACATTAAATTTTGATATTCCGTCAAAAATCATTCATTCGCCGTCAAAAGATCAGATTTTAAATGCAATAAAAATGATTGATGAAGCCGAAAGACCTTTTATTTACGCAGGCGGTGGCGTGCAGATTGCCGGTGCATGTGAAGAATTAAAATCTCTTGCAGAAAAAGCAAATATTCCGGTTTCAATGTCGCTCATGGGAAAAGCAGTTTTTCCAAACAAACATCCGCTTTCGATGGGAATGATTGGAATGCACGGAACTTATGTTGCAAATACGGCTTGTGATAAATGTGATTTACTTCTTGCAATTGGTTGTCGTTTCAGCGATCGTGTAATTGGAGACCCTAAAAAATTTGCAGGCAACGCAAAGATTCTTCAGATTGACATCGACCCGGCAGAAGTTAACAAAATGATTGAAGTTGACAACGCTCTAATTGGCGATATAAAACAAATTCTTGCAGAAATTTCGTCAAAAATTCAAAAGAAAGAACCTGGCAAATGGAACGAGCAGGTTAATGAATGGAAGAAAATCGTTCCTCCGTCTTACAATAAAAAACAGGATTTGTCGCCAAAGTTCATTTTTGAATATGTAAATTCAAAAGTAAAGCAAGATACAATCATTACAACAGAAGTCGGTCAGCATCAGATGTGGACGGCTCAATTCTATGATTTTATGCAGCCTAGAACATTTTTAACTTCGGGCGGACTTGGAACTATGGGTTATGGAACTGGGGCAGCAATCGGAGCACAGTTTGCAAATCCAGAAAAAACAATTGTTCATTTTGCGGGAGATGGTTCTTTCAGAATGAATTGTAACGAACTTGCAACAATTCAGCATTATGAACTTCCAATTATAATCGTAGTTCTTGATAACCACGCTCTTGGAAATGTTAGAATGTGGCAGACTCTTTTCTACGAAAAACGATATTCAAATACTACGCTTGATTTTGGACCAGATTGGGAAAAACTTGCTTTCGCTTACGGAATTCAGGGCTATCATGTAAAAAATGAAGAAGAATTTAAAAAAGCCTTTGACGACGCGTTAAAATCTAAAAAACCAGCTGTAATCGATGCTGAAATCTACATTGACGAAATGGTTCTTCCGATGATTCCGCCGGGAAAACCTGTTGAATATCTTATGCTTGATGTAAAAGATTAAAACTATTCAAAAATTTTAAAATAAAAAAGAGACTGCTGGAAGAATCTGGCAGTCTCTTTTTATTAATTATGCAATTATCTTACGCTGAAAAGCAAATCGCCGTAACTTGGAAGTGGCCATTGTGATTTTGGAACATAGCCTTCAAGTTCGTCTACATTTGCTCTAAGTTCATTCATTGCAGCAAAAACAGTATTTCTATAATAGAGAGCAAGTTCGCTTGTATCGGAAATTGATTTTGCATTCACAACATCTTTTTCAAGCTGCTGAACTTTTGAATAAATACAGCCTGTGAGAGAACTGATTTTTTTCAATAAATCTTCTTCGTAAGAAGAATCTGCGCCACCAGCTGATTTTTTCAAAACGATTGTATCTGCAAGTTGTTTTGCATAGGCACTTCCAGCTGGAAGAATGTCTTTTTTAGTCATGTCAATCATTGTGAGCGCTTCAATATTGATGATTTTTGAATAATTTTCGTTCTGGATTTCAAAGCGAGATTTTGCTTCGATTTCACTGAATACAGCGTGTTTCTTGAAAAGTGAAAGGTTCTTTTCGTCGATAAGGTGAATTAACGCTTCCGGAGTAGATTTTAAATTCAGAAGACCGCGTTTTTCAGCTTCTTTTACCCATGAATCATCGTAACCGTTTCCGTTGAAAATAATTCGTTTGTGTTCTTTTATAGTTTTGAGAACGAGTTTCTGAAGGTCGCTCTGGAAATCTTTTGAAGCTTCAAGAATGTCAGCGAACTGGCTTAATTCTTCGGCAACGGCTGTGTTCAACATAATGTTTGCGCATGCGATTGATTCTGAAGAACCGAGCATACGGAATTCGAATTTGTTTCCAGTGAATGCAAAAGGCGAAGTTCTGTTTCGGTCTGTTGTATCTTTGTTGAAATCTGGAAGAACTGTAACGCCGATTTCCATTTTTTGTTTTTCGTGAGTTCCGTAAGGTTTTCCCTGTTCAAGGCATTCAAGAATTTCTGAAAGTTCATCGCCAAGGAACATTGAAACGATTGCTGGAGGCGCTTCGTTTGCTCCGAGTCGGTGGTCGTTTCCAGCAGAAGCAACAGAAATTCTAAGTAAATCCTGATATTCGTCAACGGCTTTGATTACGGCTGCAAGGAAGAGAAGGAATTGCGCGTTTGATGCTGGAGTTGCGCCAGGGTCGAGAAGGTTTTTTCCAGTGTTTGTTGAAATTGACCAGTTGTTGTGTTTTCCAGAACCGTTTACGCCGGCAAATGGTTTTTCGTGAAGAAGGCAGACCATTCCGTGTTTTGAAGCGACTTTACGCATTATTTCCATTGTAAGCTGGTTATGGTCGCAGGCAAGGTTTGTAGTTGTAAAGATTGGTGCAAGTTCGTGCTGAGCAGGAGCAACTTCATTGTGTTCAGTTTTTGCAAGAATTCCGAGTTTCCAAAGTTCTTCGTTTAAATCTTTCATGAAAGCCTGAACTCTAGGTTTAATCATTCCGAAGTAGTGATCTTCAAGTTCCTGACCTTTTGGAGATTTTGCACCGAATAATGTGCGGCCTGTAAATATTAAGTCTTCGCGTTTGTCGTAAACAGATTTGTCTACGAGGAAATATTCCTGTTCTGGACCGACTGTAGTTTTTACGCTTGTAACATCGTCATTTCCGAAAAGTTTTAAGATTCTTAAAGCCTGTTTGTTGATTGCCTGCATTGAGCGAAGAAGTGGTGTTTTTTTGTCGAGTGCTTCACCAGTGTAAGAACAGAAACAAGTTGGAATGCACAAAGTTCCGTCTTTGATGAATGCGTAAGATGTTGGATCCCATGCTGTGTATCCGCGGGCTTCAAAAGTTGCTCTTAATCCTCCGCTTGGGAAAGAAGAAGCGTCAGGTTCGCCCTGAACTAATTCTTTTCCGCTGAATTCCATGATGATTCCGTTGTCTTTTGTTGGCGAAATAAAACTGTCGTGTTTTTCTGCTGTAACACCTGTAAGTGGCTGGAACCAGTGTGTGAAATGTGTTGCGCCTTTTTCTACAGCCCAGTCTTTCATCGCGTTTGCAACGATATTTGCAACTGAAGGATCAAGTTTTTCACCGCCTTCAATTGTTTTCATTAATTGTTTGTAAGTTTCTTTTGGAAGTCGTGCTTTCATTACGCTTTCGTTAAAAACATTTTCTCCAAAAATTGAAGTTACTTTGTCCATTCTGTCCTCCATAGGATTTAAAAATTTATTTGAGAATTTTGAAAAATTTGACTGGAACAAATTTTTCAAGGTTTCCGAAAAAAAAAGGGGCCGTAAAATTCCCTAGAAGAAGTAAAAACTAGGAAAAAATACGACGCCCTTGCCGATTCCGAAAAAAAAAAGAGGTCGTAAACAAATACTTTTTAGAAAAGCATTTATTTACGACCTCTTTGCCGTTTGATAATAAAAATTATCTCTTTTTTTGTATTTTTTGTCAATACGGATATTTAAAAATTATTTATGTCGACAAGGCAGATATTTTCAACAGAAAAACTGCTTAAAAGACAGTCTGCAAGTGCGTTCGCCGTATCGATTGAAGTAAGGCAGTCGATGTCGTGTTCAACTGCAAGGCGGCGAAGTTTTACGCTTTCTGCAACAGGATCCCGGCCTTTTGCTGAAGTAGAAACGACATAAACTACTTTTTTGCTTTCAAGGAGCGTCATTACATTTTCGTTGCAATTTTCATGAACTTTTGCAACTCTTTCAACCTGCATTCCGCTTCGCTCTATTGTGTCTGCATTTCCGCTTGTTGCATAAAGTTTGAAACCTAAATCTGTGAATTTTTTTGCAAGTTCAGGAAGTTCCGGTAAATCTGACTGGCGCACACTGAAAAGAATTCCTTCAGATTGTTTTGATTTAGGGCGAATCATTTTTGTTCCTGCTGCAACGAATCCTTTGAAAATCGCTTCGTCTTTTGAAGATGCAATTCCCAAAACTTCGCCGGTAGATTTCATTTCAGGACCTAAGTGAGTGTCGACATCCATGAGTTTTTCAAAACTGAATACAGGCACTTTTACGGCAAAATAATCTGGTTTTCGGTAAAGGTTTATTCCATAACCCATATCGCGGACTTTTTCACCCAGCATTGCTCTAGTTGCAAGTTCTACCATTGGAACGCCAGTTACTTTACTCAAATACGGAACTGTTCTTGATGAACGCGGATTTGCCTCTATTATGTTGAGTTTTCCGTTGTAGAAAAGCCACTGAATATTCACAAGGCCTTTTGTTCCAAGCGCCAGAGCCATATCCCTTGATTTTGTTACAACTTCATCTGTCATTTCCTGTGTAAAATTCCATGCTGGATAAACGGCAATTGAATCTCCTGAATGAATTCCAGTTCTTTCAACATGTTCCATAATTCCCGGAATTAAAACATCTTCGCCGTCGCATATACAGTCGATTTCAAGTTCAGTTCCTTCCATATATTTGTCGATGAGAATTGGATTTTCGATTTTTTGAGCAAGAATGATTTTCATGTATTCTTTTATGTCGGCACTGTTTCTTGCGATAATCATATTCTGACCGCCTAAAACATAACTTGGACGCATCAAAACTGGATAACCGAGTTTAAAAGCCGCTTCAAGCGCTTCGACTTCGGTTAAAACTGTGAGACCTTTCGGGCGGTTGACATTGAGCCTGTCGCAAAGTTCTTCAAATCGTTCTCTGTCTTCTGCAAGGTCTATTGAATCTGCACTTGTTCCAAGAATTTTTATTCCTTTGCTGTCGAGGAATTTTGTAAGTTTAATTGCAGTCTGCCCACCGAACGCAACGACAACGCCTAAAGGTTTTTCAACATTTATGACATTCATTACATCTTCCGGTGTGAGCGGTTCAAAATAAAGTCTGTCTGCCGTGTCAAAATCTGTGGAAACTGTTTCCGGATTGTTATTGATGATTGCAACTTCATAACCAAGTTTTTTTAGCGACCAGACGCATTGAACCGAAGCGTAATCAAATTCGATTCCCTGTCCGATTCTGATTGGTCCTGAACCTAAAACGATAATCGTTCCTTTTGAACTTCTTTTTCCGTTTTGTTCAAGTTCTTTCAGGAAAAGTTCGGCTTCGTTTTCTTTGTCGTAGCAGGAATAAAAATAAGGAGTTTCTGCGTTGAATTCTCCAGCACAAGTGTCAACCATTTTAAAACTTGTTGGAGCAGGAAGCATTCCGTTTTTGTAGATTTCAGCATTTTCACCTTTTGCATCATCTTTTGCAATATTTTCAAGTTTCCACAAAAACCATTCATCGATTTTTGTAATTTCGTGGATTTCTTTTACAGACAAAATTTTTCGTTTTAAAGCCTGATAAATTGCAAAAATTCTCTGGTCCGTACATTCAGCGACACGCGATTTAATTTTTTCAGAATTTTCTTTTTCAAAAATCGGAAGATTTAAATTTTTTACACCGATTTCAGCGCCGCGGACAGCCTTTAAAATTGCTTCTTCAAAAGTCTGACCGATTGCCATAACTTCGCCAGTTGCCTTCATCTGAGTGCCGAGAGTTCTTTTTGCGTAAACAAATTTATCGAACGGAAATTTCGGCATTTTTACGACAACATAATCTAAAACAGGTTCAAAGCATGCGGCAGTTTTTTTTGTGACAAAATTTGGAATTTCATCAAGCGTATAACCGATTGCAATTAATGCTGCAACTTTTGCGATTGGATAACCGGTTGCCTTTGATGCCAGCGCTGAAGAACGGCTTACACGCGGATTTACTTCGATTACAGCGTATTCAAAAGAATCTGGATTTAATGCAAACTGACAGTTACAGCCGCCTTCAATTTTTAATTCGCTTATTATATTTAAAGCCGCAGAACGAAGCATCTGATATTCTTTGTCTGAAAGAGTAACAGTCGGCGCAATTACGATTGAATCTCCTGTGTGAACTCCGACCGGGTCAAAGTTTTCCATTGAGCAGACAGTAATTACATTTCCTGCAGAATCCCGCATAACTTCAAATTCAACTTCTTTCCAGCCGGAAATACATTTTTCAACAAGAATTTGATGAATTGGAGAGCGGTGAAGTCCGTTGTGTGCGATTTCATCAAATTCACGCTCATTGTAAGCGATTCCTCCGCCAGTTCCGCCTAAAGTAAACGCAGGTCGTATAATTGCCGGAAAACCGATTACATTTTTTGCAAAGTCAAGAGCGTCATCATAATTTGTAACAACTTTTGAAGGAATACAAGGTTCCCCGATTTTTTCCATTGTGTCTTTGAAAATCTGTCTGTCTTCCGCTTTGTCGATAGTTTCTGGATTTGCACCTAAAAGTTTTACGCCGTGTTCTTTTAAAAAGCCGGATTTTGCAAGTTCCATACTTAAAGTAAGACCAGTTTGTCCGCCTAAAGTTGAAAGAAGCGAATCAGGTTTTTCTTTTAGAATGATTTTCTGAATTGTTTCAACATTTAAAGGTTCAATATAAATTTCGTCAGCCATCGAGTGGTCTGTCATCAATGTTGCAGGATTTGAATTAACAAGAACAACTTCAAGACCTTGAGCTTTTAACGCTTTACAGGCCTGATTTCCGGCGTAGTCAAATTCGGCAGCCTGACCGATAATAATTGGACCGGAACCGATAATCAAAACTTTATGAATGTCTTTATTTAATGGCATAATTTACCTCTTTTTTTCTTTTAAAGGGGGAAAGCCTTCCCCCTAGGCTCAAAATTGCTTTTTCGCCATACCCCTTTCGCCTAGGGGAAATCCCCTAAAACCCCTTAAATTTTATTTACGGCACATTTGAACAAATCTGTCAAAAAGAAAATTTGTATCATGAGGACCGCCGCACGCTTCCGGGTGAAACTGTACGCTGAAAGCAGGAATATCTTTATAATTTATTCCTTCGCAGGTGTTGTCGTTTGTGTTTATAAAACTTAATTCTGCACATTCCGGGAGACTTTCTGATTCGATTGCGTAACCGTGATTCTGACTTGAAATAAAAACACGACCGGTTGAAAGTTCTTTTACAGGTTGATTTGCGCCGCGGTGACCGTATTTTAATTTAGACGATTTTGCGCCGCGTGCAAGTGCGAGCATCTGGTGTCCAAGGCAAATCCCGAAGATTGGAATTTTTCCGTAATCGCAGGCATTTTTTATTTCGTTTATGATTGTTGTATTTTCGCTCGGGTCGCCAGGTCCGTTTGAAAGCATAATTCCATCCGGGGAAAAATTTAAGATTTCTTTAAAAGTTGTGTTGTAAGGCACCACAAAAACGGAAAATCCTCTTTTTTCAAGTTCACGCTGAATGTTCTGTTTTGCCCCAAAATCCCAGAGAACGATTTTTTTTGCGTTTTCTGCTTTAGGTTTTTCGATTGAAGTCCGGCTTACAGATTTTACAGCATTTTCGATTTTGAAAGATTTTATTTGTTCAAGGAATTTGGATTTTTCTGTATTGTTTTCAAGAATTTTTTCGATTTTTAATTCTTCTTTTCCGCTTGCTATGATTCCGTTCATTACGCCGGTTTCCCGAAGAATTTTTGTAAGTTTTCTTGTATCGATTCCTTTTATTCCGATTATGTTCTGTTCTTTTAGAAAGAAATCAAGATTTTCTTTGCACCTGAAATTTGAAGGCATTTCGCATAAATTTCTTACGATGTAACCTTTGACAAAACTTTTTCTGCTTTCTGCATCTTCTGGAATGACTCCGTAATTTCCAATTAATGGAAAAGTCTGCGTTACGATTTGACCAAAATAACTTGGATCGGTTAAAGTTTCAAAGTAACCTGTCATTCCTGTTGTAAAAACTGTTTCTCCAGTTGTAATTCCTTCAGCACCAAGAGATTCTCCTTTGAAAATCGTCCCGTCTGCCAAAATTAGAATAGCCATAGATTCTCCAGTTGATAAGATTTTAAGGAACCTCGAAAAATTGAAATTTTTAGAAGTTTCTGTTAATAGCCTCATTTTCGAGGTTTAAAAAAAAGACGCTCATTTTATTCAAAAGGAAAACCTGTAGAATTAAATGAACGCCTTTGCTCACAAGATTAAACGAGAACGCTTTATGAGTTTTCTGTACTTGTTTAAACCTATAAAGTTATAGACTTTTAAAGTTTTTTTGTCAATATAGATTTTAGTGATTCAGGGCTTCCGCATTGCAGACGATTTTTTTAATAAGGAAGATTTTGTAATGTGGAAGGGTGAAGTTTAGACAACTTGTTTATGCGTCAAAAATTTGATATATTTTTACTATGGCTTATGAAGTAACAGCGACTCGTTTAAGACCGCAACAGTTTTCAGATTTAATCGGGCAGGATTTTGTTGCCGAAACTCTAAAAAATTCTATAAAAACAAAGCATATTGCTCATGCGTATTTGTTTACAGGTCCAAGAGGATGCGGTAAAACTTCTACTGCAAGAATTTTAGCAAAAGCGTTAAATTGTCAGAATTCTTCGGAGCCTACGGAAGAGCCTTGTGGAAAATGTGAGTCTTGTCGTGCAATTACAAACAGTTCAAGCCTTGATGTAATCGAAATTGACGGAGCTTCAAATACAAGTGTAAACGATGTAAGGCAAATTAAAGATGAAGTTATGTTTCCGCCTGCATCTGCGCGTTATAAAATTTACATAATCGATGAAGTTCATATGCTTTCAACGCCGGCGTTCAATGCGCTTTTAAAAACAATCGAGGAACCGCCAGCACATGTAATTTTTATTTTTGCTACAACAGAACTTCAAAAAGTTCCTGCTACAATAAAATCAAGATGCCAGCAGTATAATTTCAGGCTTGTTTCAATCGAAAAAATTAAAAATCTTCTTTCAAATGCCTGCAAAGATTTAAATATTCAGGCTGATGACGAATCTCTTTTCTGGATTGCGCGAGAATCAGGTGGTTCTGTGCGCGATTCTTACACTTTGTTTGATCAGGTTGCTGCGTTCAGCGACGGAAACATTACTTATGACAAAATCCGCGATAAGCTTGGAATTTTAGGCGTTGAAGGTTTAAATGGAATTTTTGAAAACTGTGCAAAATCAGAAGTTCAGACGGTTCTTCTTAAATTAGACGAATTTCTTCAGTCTGGAATTTCAATCGAACAGTTAATTTTAAACTCAACAGAATATCTTCGTTCGCTTCTTCTCATAAAAAGCGGAATCACAAAAGAATCTCTTTTAGGGCAGTCTTTTGAGCGGTTCAGTAAAATTGTTCTTGATTCATGGTCGCAGATTCAGGTTGAACGGGCAGTGAGCATTTTTCTTCAGCTTTACCGCGACATTCGATATTCAATTTCTCCACGATATGAATTGGAACTTGCTTTTTCAAGGCTTTGCTGGCTTTCTGAATATGTTTCGCCGCAAGAAGTAAAACATGCAATTGATGAAGCAAAATCTGTTCTTTTAAACGAAAATTCTTCATCTTTTATTCCGCAGAATCAAATTACTTCCGCGCACGAAAATTCTAATTCTTTGGTTTCAGAAGAATCTTTTACGCAAAATCATGAAAATTCTTCTTCTGCACCAAATATGCCTAGATTTTCTGCGTTAGAAGCAGAAGAGGAACAAAATTCTTTTAACAATGGCGGAGAGTTACCGCCTGAACAAACTTCAGACAAAATTGAAGATTCAGGTGAGTATCAGCAGAATGATTATCCTTCAGACGATTATATTCCTTCGCAGGATGAACTTTATCCTGAACAGTCGGAAAATTTTTCAAATGAGCCTTTGTATTCTGAAAACGATTTTACTTCTCAAATTGAAGAAGATGTTCATCAAAATGAAACTGTTTATGAAGCGCCGGACGGTTTTAAAATTTCGATGACAAAAGTTTTCGGGCAGATTGTAACGGAACTTTCTATTAACGATGCGCTGATTGCAAGTTCTTTGATGCAGACGGGGCGATGGAATTTATCTGGGAATAAAATTTCCACGACGATTTCAAATGTTTACCAAAAAAACAAAATCGAACAGAATATTCACAAAATTAACAGTCTGCTTGAAACAATTTGTCATTCAAAAATGATTTTTGAAATTCAGTTACTTGAAAAAAAAAATGAACCAGTTGTAAAACCAGAATTTCCAAAGCAGGTTCAGGTTTTGTGCAGCGCTTTTAAAGGAAGCGTTAAAGGTTCAGAATAAAAATATGTAAAATTTTTCAAATTTCTTATATTGGGGGAAAAATGAATCCTTTTGATTTATTAAAAAATGCCGGTCAGTTAAAAGAACAGGCAAAAAAAATTCAGGATGAAATGCAGAATATTGTTTGCGAAGGTTCCAGCGGCGGTAAAATGGTTACTGTAAAAATGAACGGAACTTTTGAAATTGTCGATATTCACCTTGATCCTATTTGCGTTGATAACCGTGATGTAAAAATGCTCGAAGATTTAATCGTTGCTGCTTCAAGAGATGCCCGCTCAAAAGTTCAGGAAGAAATAAAAAAACATTCAAATTCGGTTTTGTCTTCGATTGATATGTCTTCGATGGGCTTGTAATGGCAAATGTAATTGACGAATTAACAGATTCTTTTTCACGGCTTCCAGGAATCGGCAAAAAAAGCGCTGCCAGAATTGTGAACAGTCTTTTAAAATCCGACGACATTTTTCTTTTAAAATTTGCAAATCAGCTTTCAACATTAAAAGAAAAAATCAAGCCGTGTTCAATTTGTGGAAGCTGGACGGAATCTGACCCTTGTCCAATTTGTTCTAATTCTCTGCGTGATAAAACTGTAATTTGTGTTGTTGAACAGCCTCAGGATGTAAAAACGATTGATTCTGCTGGCGGTTATTCGGGGCAGTTTCATGTTTTGGGTGGAGTAATTGCTCCTTTAGACGGAATCGGACCGGACAATTTAAATATTGCTTCTCTTGTAAATAGAATTCATCAGGGCGACATAAAAGAAGTAATTCTTGCGACAAATCCAACCTTTGAAGGGGATGCTACGGCTTTGTATCTGCAAAAAATTCTTTCACAGTTTGCAGAATTAAAAATTACTCGACTTGCAACCGGAATTCCTGTGGGCGGTGACCTTGAATACGCTGACAGGCTCACTCTGGCACGAAGTTTTTCAGGAAGAACAAAACTCTAGCTTTATGGAATATATTTTAATCGGAATTGTTCTGGTTTTTATAATAATTCTTCTGCTTTCAATTAAAAAATTCTTTTTCAAAAAAGGGGAATCTTTTCAGAAAGTCGCTTCTTCATCTTCAAAGACTGTATTTGCAAAATGTCCGGTTTGTTCTTCTTTTTTAACTCCCGGAAAAAATATCCGTTCAAAAGTTTTCAGGACCACTTCAGAAAACGATCAGCTCTGTTATGTTTACGGCTGTTCAGACTGTTATCCGAAGTGTCCTCAAAATTTAAGCAGAAGTTGCCCGGTCTGCCACAAATCTATTCCACAGGACGGCTATTTAATTTCGCGCCTTTTCAATAAAACAAAAAGCGGAATGCCTCATGTGATTATAAACGGTTGTATCAATTGCAACAAACATTAAAAAAATTGTTAAATTCCTGAGAATTTGCAAAAATCGGGTATTGTTCTTCGTTGTATATGTAATCCCAGCAGCCTGAAAACCTTACGACATCACCGCCGAAGCCTGTTTTAAATGTGTAAAGTCCGTTCATAAAGTGGGAAGGATTTCCGTTCGGAGGAATTCCAAGTAAATCGTATTGCGTGCACCCTGATTTTCTTGCTTTTAAAATCGCTTCCCATTGTAAACCGTAGCCTGCCATCAGATTTGAGTATTCTTGATTTGAACCTGAAAACATGTAGTATGCAGTTTTTCCGCAGGTTGCAAGAATCATTGCGCTTAAAAGAATTCCGTTTTTTTCTGCTGTAAGAATATGAAATTTTGGTTCGGGGACTTGCGCCGTAATCGGCATTGAACTTGGATTGGAAGAAAGAATTTTACTTTTTTTTACTGAATTTGAGTTTTTTTCATTTTTAGGCGGTCCTTTTCCGCAGTCTTCGTGGGGACTTGCAAGCTGCTTAAAGAAAATTCTTCCCGGTCCTTGAGGTCTGTTTATAAGCTGAACGAAATAATCGAGATTTTCTGTGTAGAATTTTTTTCGTTTTCCGGTTTCTGAATAAATTTTGTGCCATTCAGGAAGAAATTCTTTTGGTTTTTCGCTGAAGACGACGCCTTCTTTGTACGACCTTCGGATGCAGTTTCTTGTAGTCTGACGCATATTTTCAAGAATTTGTTCTGGTGAGCGTTTTAAATTGATTATTACGGTGTCGGGACAGAAATGGTCGTGGTGAGTTTTGCGAAGAAGTTTTGTTTCTGTGTTGAAATTCATCCGCAATTCCCGAATCTGAACTCTAGGCGTTTCCGAAAGCGTTTGATTCGTGTATAGAGATTTCCATTGCGTGTCGAACCTGATGCAGACCGTTTCTTTTGGAAGAAAAGGTTTTACGCTCAAGGCAAGTTGTTCAAGAACTATACCGTATTCACTTTCTGAAACTTTTACGGAAGGTGCTTTCGGTGCATAAGCATATATTCCGCCGGGAGATTTTCTTAAAAGAACTAACAGCGGAAAATCCAGTTTTTCGTGAACCGAATTTTCGTATTCACACAAAAAAAAGACAGCCTGCTGACCGCAAGCTGCTTTAAATTTGCCCCAAAAGGCGCTTTGAAATAAGTTGTCAACTGCCGGGAAATCTTCCGGATTGACTTTGTTTAATGTAATCATAATGCCGCGACTATAACAATTATATAGTAAAAAGTCAACCAACTGTTAAAGTCGGCATTTGAGTTAAAATTTGTTCAAATTAGAAGTTGAATGCAATTCCTGCGAAGTATTCTGTGTTGTAAATGGTTGCTTTTTCTTCTATTTTTTCAGTTGTGCTACCATTATTGAAGTCAAATTCGTTTGTTCCTAAAACTGAAAATTTGAATCCTACAAGAGGACTTACTTTTGATTTAGGGAAGAATTTTGCATTTATCTCTGTACCAAATCCTACTCCACCTGCTGAAAATGATGCGTATTTAGTTGATGCACCAGGAATTTTATATCCAAATCCTGTTGCACCAAAGGCAAGACCTGCTGAAATATTAAGTGCAGAAATATTTCCGAAAGTAAAACCAACAGCAGGTCCGATAAGTCCGTTAAAGTGCAATGCAAGACTTGATTTAAGCCCAGTGAACCCATTAACTGTTATGTCTTTTGTTGCTCCGACTCCTCCATTAAAATCAACCATAAAGCCAACGCTAAAAAGGTCGTTAAGACTAAATAAATGCCATGATGCAACATCGAAGTCAAAAGTATTGCTTTTAACATCAAAGTTTAAGTCAGATATCTTTTCGCTTGTAAAAGAATCCATGCCAGTTCCAAGGTGAAGCTGAACATCACCGTTGTACATTCCGCGTGCGAATGCGTTTCCTGCCATAACAGAAAGTGAAATTAATGTTGCGAGTAATTTTTTCATAAATAACTCCGAATTTTGCCGTCAATTTTAATTTGACAGCGTTTTTTTAATTTTGCTCAAAAAGAGCGGTTGCCTTGCAATGCAATGCAGGAAAGAAAACTTCTCTCCAAAATTCCTAATTTTATTATACCCCCCCCAGTTATTTGTCAAGAGAAAAATAACAAATTTTTGCAAATTTATGTTTTTTTTGTACAAAAATTGGCAATAGAAGATTTACTTAAATTGTGCTATAATTCCAATATGAACGAAAGATTTTTGCCCATCGGCATTCAGGATTTTGAAGATTTACGCACTCGCGGCTGCATTTATGTAGACAAAACTGCTTTAATCTACAAACTTGCAACGGAAGGAAAGCCTTATTTTTTGAGCCGTCCCCGCCGTTTTGGAAAAAGTCTTTTGCTTTCCACGATGGAAGCGTATTTTCTTGGCAAAAAGGAACTTTTCAAAGGTCTTGCAATCGAAACGCTTGAAAAAGAGTGGATTGAATATCCTGTTTTAAAGATTAGTTTTGGACGAGGCA
>JAEDFA010000101.1 GCA_016293005.1 Treponema sp. | reverse complement strand
AAGTTTGACTCACTGACGGCGGCTATTCGCAAAAAGTGGAGATAACCCGATGTTCAGGTATTTCCATTTCTTTTAATATACCACCAACCAGCTTTTTCGTCAAATCGATTGCAAGTCACTCAGAATAAAAAACTCAAACCATTTCTGCACAATTTACTATACAAATCTAAATAAAAGTGTCTGAAGTGGCAGTCCTTCGCTCGCAAGTTTTGCTCAAAGCTGTTGTTGTGAATACAAGTTATCCAAAAATCACTTAAGGGAACCTCTAAAAACTTCAGTTTTTAGAGGTGTCTTTGAAAATGCGATGTTCTAAGTTGCGATATTATAGCGACTTAGAACTCGCCAGCACCTCGAAAAAAATCGACAAAGACGAGTTTTTTCAAGGTGCCCTTAACTGTCGTTTTACAGACATCAAAACTGTCGTAACACAGACACTAGAACCGTCGTTCCATACACAATAGATTCGCTAATATTTATAAATTAAAAATTCTTTCTTTAGATAGTCTGAACTTCGAGTTTTCCTGTGGCAGGGATTAGAAGGTCTAGCGAAAGCCAGGTCCGAAGTGAAAGTGTAGAAATGAAAACGCTTTGGCACTGAAACTTTGGAAAACGCGAGTTTGCAATGCAAAATGTCACAAAAAAGCATAGCATTTCTCGCATTTTTGGTTGCCGAGCGAAGGTGAAGCTGTTAAAAGCAAAGTTTCAACAAGATTTGGGAATAGATTCCTAAATCTTGTTAAAAAATAAGATTTTTAGGAATGTAATAAAAGTATGGTAGAATAATTGATAATAAATAATTAAAAAATTATCAATTTACTAATTATCTATTATCTTTTGGTTACCCTACCATTCCGCCGTCAACAGTAATAACCTGTCTTGTGATGTAACTTGCACCTTCGCTCAAAAGGAATACGGCTGTTGCACCAATTTCTTCCGGGTGGCCCATGCGATTCATTGGAATTGTGCTCATCATTGCTTCTTTTGCCTCTGGAATGATGTTTGCTGTCATTTCAGTTTCTATTGCACCTGGAGCAATTACATTACAAGTGATATTTCTTCTTGCAAGTTCAACGGCAAGCGCTTTTGTTGCAGCAATAATTCCGCCTTTTGATGCAGAATAATTTGTCTGTCCACGGTTTCCGATTATTCCAGAAACAGAAGCCATAGTAATGATTCTTCCGCCCCGTTTATTTTTTCTGCTTGCCATTGTAAGAACAAGAGGTTTTAAAACATTGTAAAAACTGTCGAGGTTTGTATGAATTACTTTATCCCAGTCATCATCTTCAAGCCCTACAAAAGTATTGTCCCTAGTAATTCCGGCATTGTTGATGATTCCCCAAAGAATTCCATGATTTTGAGTTAATTCATCGAGTTTTGCCTTACAATCTTCTCTATCTGAAATATTAAACTGAATTAATTCGCCTTTTCCGCCTGATTCTTCTACGAGACGCAAAGTTTCTTCTGCTTTAGACTTGCTTCCATTATAGTGACAAATTACATAATAACCTGCTTTTGCCGCTTCAACTGCACAGGCTCTACCAAGTCCACCTGATGCACCAGTAATCAATACTTTTTTGTCTTCGTTCATAAAATATCTCCCAATAGATAAAATAAATTCGGTTTATTTTGAAAACATTCCCATCATGTCTTCGGTTTCCATTACAGTGATTTTTGCAGTTACTACAGGATTTTCGTCACCGGGTTTTTCAAAAAGAGAACACAAATATCTGTAAGTATGGGTTTCTTCATCCCGGTAATCTTCTGCAATCTTCATTTGACAAGTTGAATTATTTTTTAAAAATCCAACAGAAGCCTTAAAATCGACAACGCTTAAAATCATTCCAGGAAGAGGAAGTCGGCCTTTTATTTTATTTGTAATTCCTGTAAGAGCCGAAATTCCTTGAGCCATAAGTTCAAAACCAGCCCAAGTTGGAACGCCGTCAAATTCCTGTTCATAAAAAATACAGTCTTTTGTGATATCGTATTCAGTTGTAATTGTGTGATTATTTACATCATGCTGAGTTACTCGTGTAAGCAAAAACATCTTTCCTTTATGCGGAAGATAATTGATTAGTTCATCCCGGTCAATAAACTGAGACACTTCTTTTGGTTCTACAAACATTAAAAAATCCCATAAAGCCGAAATCGACTTTTTTCATTCTTAAATAAAAAACTGCAACGCAGCGTAAAAACAGAGACCTTTACAAATTTAAGATTTCTGTGAATTAATGTTTAATTGTAAATTTTAATTAATAATTTGTAAAGGCATCTTTAAAATCTCTAAAATAATGAAAACCTCAAAAAATTATTCGTGCATAAAAAAAGGGTGGTGACCGAACGAAAAAATAAATCCAGCCACCACCCCGTCCAACAAAGTTGGACATCGGAGAGAGTTTATCAGCTTATTTACAAGCTGACTATAATATATCATACAGGTATAAAAATTGTCAATATTCTTATTAAAAAAAAGTTAGAATATTTGATAAATTTATGTTAGAAACCAGCATTTTTTTTGTTTTAATTTTCTGCTTTATTATATATATTTACAAACGGAGGAATTATGGCGAAAAAAAACTGTGTATTTAAATGTTCTGCGTGCGGATATACACAACCTAAATGGCTTGGACGATGTCCTGAATGCGGTGAATGGAACACTCTTGAAGAATGCATTATAGATTCAAATGCAGTTACTCCCGGCGGACGAGGTTCTTCAATTCAGGAAAAAATAAAACCAGTTCCTTTAAATTCAATAAAATCAGAAAATTTCAACAGAATTTTAACGGGTATCGACGAATTTGACAGAGTTCTTGGAGGCGGAGCCACAAAACGCTCGGCAATTCTGCTTGGAGGAGAACCTGGAATCGGAAAATCGACTCTTCTAATTCAAACGGCCTGCTCAACAATCAAAAAAAATCCTTCGCTCAGCGGTAAAATTTTATACATTTCTGGGGAAGAATCAGGAGCACAAATAAAAGAACGCGCTCAAAGGCTTAATCTCTGCACGGAGGGAATCGAACTTCTATGCACGATGAGATTAGAAGATATTCTAGATGCACTTGATGCTTTAAATCCGCTTTTTGTAATTGTAGATTCAATTCAGACCGTTTATTCAGTTGATGCAGGTGCAATTCCTGGAACTATCAGCCAGTTAAAATTCTGTTCAAATGAACTTATAACATGGGTAAAATCACGCGATTCAGTTTTGATAATGACCGCTCATGTTACAAAAGAAGGAACCATCGCAGGACCTAAAACGCTTGAACACATGGTCGACACAGTAATCAATTTTGAAAAAAACAGCGACGATGTAAGATTTCTTCACTGCCAGAAAAACAGATTCGGTTCTATAGACGAACTTGGAATTTTCAATATGACGGAAAACGGACTTGAAACGGTTTTAAATCCTAGTACAATGTTTTTAACAGAACGAAAAGAAACGCAACCCGCCGGAGTCTGCTGTGCTTCAGTTTTTGAAGGAAACAGAGTTTTTCTTGTAGAAATTCA
>JAEDFA010000100.1 GCA_016293005.1 Treponema sp. | reverse complement strand
TTGAACCAAGACCGTAGCGGCCGCCAGTAAGAACAACATCGTTAAGACCAGCTTCCCGAAGAGTTGCAGCAACATCAAGGAAGAGAGGCTCACCCAAAGAACCAGGTTCCTTTGTTCTGTCGAGAACCGCAACTTTTTTGGCAGTTTTTGGAAGCTTTTCCAGGAATTTCTTGCTTACCCAAGGGCGGTAGAGGTGAACTTTAACAAGACCAACTTTTTCGCCTTTTTTAGTAAGATAGTCGATAACTTCTTCAGCAACATCACAGATAGAACCCATGGCAACGATAACACGGTCAGCATCAGGAGCACCGTAGTAATCGAAAAGACCATAGTTTGTACCAAGTTTTTCGTTGATTTTGTTGATGTATTTTTCTACAACGGCAGGAAGAGCATCATAAGTAGAGTTACAGGCTTCACGGTGCTGGAAGAAAACGTCACCATTTTCGTGGGAACCGCGCATTGCAGGATGTTCAGGATTCAGAGCATGAGCACGGAATTCCTTTACAGCATCCATATTGAGCATATCTTTAAGATCAGCATAATCCCAAGTTTCGATTTTCTGGATTTCGTGAGAAGTGCGGAAACCGTCGAAGAAGTTGATAAAAGCAACTTTACCTTCCAAAGCAGCAAGGTGAGCTACAGGAGCAAGATCCATTACTTCCTGAGGATTGCTTTCTGCAAGCATAGCAACACCAGTCTGGCGGCAGGCATAAACATCGGAATGATCACCAAAAATGTTCAATGACTGAGTAGCAACACAACGAGCTGCAACATGGAATACACAAGGAAGCTGTTCAGCAGCAATCTTGTACATATTAGGAATCATCAAAAGAAGACCCTGTGAAGCAGTAAAGGTTGTAGTTAATGCACCAGATGCCAAAGAACCGTGAACAGTTCCGGCAGCACCAGCTTCTGATTCCATTTCGATAACTTTTACTTTGTTACCAAAAATGTTTTTCTGACCACCGGCAGACCAGTTATCAACCCAGTCAGCCATAGGTGATGAAGGAGTGATAGGATAGATACCGGCTACTTCAGTGAATGCATAAGCAACATGAGCTGCAGCCTGATTTCCGTCCATTGACTGTTTTTTTCTGGACATTTTGTCCTCCTAAAATAATTAAGGATTTTTTTGTCAAATTGAAGCAGAAAAGTTAATTCTGAATTTATAATATTCTATAACCTGATTTAATTTTTTTCAATAATATTAATTATTCGGGCGGCTTTTTGCACTGCTCCACTATCGTTACGCAGAGCAAAAACCAGGCTTTACGTGGCTACGGCTTTCGCCTTCGACCGGCGGCTCAGACACCAGTCTGCCCCGCCGTTTGCCTCCGGCACCACTCCAATCCTTGCCGCAGACAAAACACATCCCTTTTAACATTCAGGCTACTTACACGGTAAAGAATAAAACTATGAAAACACTGAATGTAGCTAATTGTCCGTAAGTCGCTGACTGTAAGTCAAAGACTTACGGCAAATTGACGGGAAGTGCCGAGTAATCGCTTCAAAGTGTTAATCAGCACTTCCTTATCTTCAAAAAAACACCCAAAACTGCCATTTTTCGTTTTTTTGTCTTCATAATTTTCAAAAGCACTCAAATACTAATCAAACAAGTAATTTTAAATGACTAATGGTCGTAATTTAAAATCATCAAAAACAAACTAACGGTTAATAGTTTTGCTACTTTGTTTCTCATGAAACAAAATTTATATCACAATTTTTCAATAAAAAGTTTTCCATATTTTTTAATGACCCAACTTTCCGTTTTAACTCAAAGCGCATAAAACCTCTAAAATTTCAACATCTTGTTAGAATTTCCATGAAACAAGTTTCTCATGAAACATTTTTCATATATCAACAACACTTTTCTAAAACATTTAAAGACTGGTCACACAGAAAAAAGTCCTTTCTGTTTATTGCGGTATTTACTTCTAATTTCAAGTTAAAAAAAACGTAACGTCAGGTCAAAGCCCACCTTACCCAGTCATTTCGACTAGAGTAACAGCGGAATGAAAAGTCTCTGCCAAAACAGCAAGTCTAAAACACGATGCCTGAGCCACACTATTACAGAGATTTAAAACTTGCCGTTTCTCTAAAAATCAGCAAAGAAAAATTTTTAAGGAAGTCCAAAAGCAAATTCCTCACTTCGTTCGCTCAAAATGACCCTTTTCCAACTTAATATGAAAACTCACATCCAGACTCTTAATAAATAAAAAAACACCCTCTCCTCCCATCCCCAACACAAAAAACACAACAGAACCAACCCCCAGTTTCCTACTTAGCCCATATTCCACATAAAAAGTTTCTCATGAAACATTCTCTTATAGGAACCTATAAAACTTCAGCTTTTATTAAAAACAAAGTTTTACTGCGTCTTTGAAAATGTGATGTTCTAAGATGCGATAATATAGCAACTTGCAACTCGCCAGCACTTCAAACAAAATCGGCAAAGACGAGTTTTTCGAGGTGTCCTTATCTAACGCTCATAATTACCGCCGTTTCACTTTTTCACAAAATAAATTCAACAATTATTATGACCATTTTTTGCTGAATACATGATTAGTTTGTTAAATCCGTTTCATAATTTTTCCGCAGAAACAAGCATTTTCCATTCAATTCCAAAAAGTTTCTCATGAAACATTGCACGCCGGAAATTCGTTAAAGCGACTTTCCAGAGAGTGCCCGCTTGTCCGCAAGTTTTAAGCCGTTGTAATAGCAAGGTTAAAATACACCTTTTAAGGATTCTCAACATTGTAAAATTTCTTAAAAAGCCCCCTCTCCCCTCTTTTCATTTCTGCATCATCCCAAACTAAGCACTGCATCCACTTTTGCATTACTTTTCAAAAACTCATAACCAAAACTTCTATTTTCTTTTAATAAAAAAAACTACCTACCACTCAAACTGCTCTTTTTATTACTTTTTAAAATCACCCTTAAAAAAGCCTGATAGAATACTTTAATTTATAACACCAAGATTCAGTTAAACCTAAAATAAAAAAGCTTTAGCCCCATTCATTTTTCAATCTGCAATTACGTTTTATGTCTTAAAGTTTTAGATCTAATAAACACGAACAGAACAAACGTAAAAACACTTCACAAAAGAACAAATCACTTACCAAGCATTTTTGAAAATACCTCAAAAATGTTTCTCATGAAACAAATTTTTGCAGCACTCCGGCAATAAAAAGTTATCCACAACTATTCCACATCTGTGCATAAACTGGAAGAAATTCAAAACTTCAGTTAAATTCTTTTATAATAAAGAATTAGCAAATTCGTATTTCAAAAAGAAATTTTTATTCGCAGTTTTAAACAAGTTATCCACAGGTTCTCCTTTTTTAATACACTTTTTAAGTCCACATTGCATAAAACTGAATCTTATATGAACAGCAAAACTGCAAACCAAAACTATCTTCTATTTTCATCACTTAGATTTTTAAACAAAAAAAGACCAGAGAAAAAATCTCTGGTCTGCCTGATGGTCATTTGATTTTACGAACCTGTCATAAAATC
>JAEDFA010000037.1 GCA_016293005.1 Treponema sp. | reverse complement strand
CCTTCGTCAAATTATTTTCAGGTCGGAACAAAGCCATTTATTTCTGCCGATGTAAATCTTGGCTGGGGTGAAGTCATTCATCTTAATGCTGTTCCATCATTTTCAAAAAATTTCTGGGGAATGAACGACCCTTACAATTTCGTAAATATGCCTTATGAGCCAGACCAGATAGAATTTTTTCAGCCTTTTTTGGCTTACGCAAGTCTTGGATATGTTTTTGACAGCTGGGGTTTTAATGTAAACTGTTCTCGTCAAGGGCTTCAGGTTGGAAAAACGCTGACAGGAAGCGTAATTTACAATTCTACATTCCAGACTGATTTTTTCCTTCAATTTAATCTCTACAACCGTTATTTAAAATACAACATGGATGTCGTTCAGGTTTCTAAAAACAGGTATATGTATCTTCACAGCCTTGATATAATTCCGTATTTTAAATGGCTTAAAGTCGGAATTTTGGAAGGAACTTTTGTAAACGATTCTTTTGAAATGCGTTTTTTAAATCCTCTTATGTTCATGCATTCTCACGGAGCCTGGTCAGATAACCTTACGAAAGAGGAATCTCACTGGCTTAGCGAAGCGAATATCTGTCAGTATATGGGAATACAGGTTGAAGTTGTTCCGTGTAAAAACATGAGGCTTTACGCTCTTTATGCACAGAATGAACTTCAGTCTGAAGCCGAAAAATCTTCTCTACATGGTAAATGCCTTCCCGACAGTTTCGGCATTCAGCTTGGAATCGAATATTCAAAAACTGATAAATCAGGCGGTTACTGGTTTTCCGCGCTTGAAGGCATTTATACATCTCCTTTTCTTTATATAAAACAGGGCTCTCTCTGGTCTTTGTACAGTTCAAGATTCGATATGCAGAAAAACGGAAGCGTTCCTATATGTTCATGGATTGGTTCTCCGTTTGGGCCTGATGCAATCGGAGCAAAAGCTGTTTTACGCTATGAAAGGCCTTATAAATGGAATCTTGAAGCCGGATATCTTTTTGTTGCACACGGAACTAATTCTTTCGGTCTTTTTTCAAGCAAAGTTTTAATCGACGGCGTTGAATATTCTGCATATTATCCGAGCGTACTTCGCAGTATGGGCCTTATTTCTGATAAAGAAGCGATTGATATGGCGCGGACATTAAATCTTACGGGAATAATTCAGTATACAAATCAAATTGAGTTAAACGGAAAATATTTTTTGAATGAGCATGTTTCGTTTAATTCTAAAATTGTGTATAGTTTTGTTTTCAATAATAAAAATCAGGAAGGAGTTTTTGCACACGGCATTGAACTTTCTGTTGGCTCAGAATTAAAACTTTTCAAGTAAGATTTTTACATATATGTTTTCGAAATTGAATTTATAAAAAAATAATGGTATAAGTTGTAGTTATGAAGAAGATTTTTATTATTGTTTTGACATTTTTTTTAAGCGTTCCTTTTTTTTCACAGAATTTAAGCAATGTTTATCTTGATGACGATGTTTATAGTTTTTTGGAGTATGCACAGTCAAAAGGCTACTGCAGTTTTTTAATCGGTTCAAAACCTTATACTCAAAAACAGATTTTAAATGCGTTTTATGAATGTTTAGAACATGAAAAAGAACTTTCTAAAACAGAATTACAAATTCTTCATTCTTATATAGAAAAATTTAATCAAAAAAAGACTGATACTCGAAATGGATTTTTTCATGCAGGCGTTGACAATAAAAACGAAGATAATCCTGTAAGTTTTTTATACGATTTTTCAATGGAACTAAAAGGCTCGGGCGGACTTTATTTTGACAGAAACTACGACCAGTTTGGCATCGATGTTGGGGCGTCAGTCGGTTTTAAAGGAGACCTTTCAAAATTTATTTCATACAAGTTAAAATTTACCGTTTTTCTTACGACTATGCCTTTAATGGAAACTGGAGATTATTTTATTGGATATAACTGGTATGACACATATTATCAGGAAGAACTTGAAGATAAATCAATAAAAACTTATTCGGTTTATGATTATTTAGACGGTGTAAAAGATTCAAAAGGAAATGCTCTTCCTGAACCTGAGCGTCGTTCAATCAGAAAATTTTTAAATAATTCATATCTTCCATACGATTATTCAAAGCCGTGGGACGGTTCAGTTTATCTTATTTCAAATCTTAGTGCTTCCGGTCTTGAAGGCTGGGCGAGTGAACTTGGAATTGCGCCTTTATGTTTTGCAGAAATAAATACTGATTTTTTCGAATCAAAACTTCAGTTAAAATTCGGAAGGCACAGGAGAGAATGGGCTTCAATGGATGAGGGAAGTTCTTTAGTGCTTAATAAAAATGCCCGTCCGTTTTTTGCAGGAGAAGTTCTTTTTCAGCCTTTTAAATTCTTAAAATATTCTTCTTTGACTGGTGCTCTTGAATATCCAAATCAGGAATATATCGTAAAAAAATATCCGGGTGAAGCGGGAATGAACGATGCGTATTTCTGGCAAAATCTTTTTTCTATTAATATGATTGAAATCGATTTTCCGTATTTTCATTTTGACTTCGGTTCTTCTACGGTGTGGCCAAAAAGATTTGATTTAGGTTATATTTTTCCGCTTTTTAATTATGTACTTTACCAGAATAATCTTGGAGATTATGATAACACAGCATTGTTCGGCGACATAAAAGTAAGAAAGCCTGGAATTGGTTCTCTGTGGGCATCGATTTTTATCGACGAAATAAATGGTCTTAATAATGATGTAAGGACAAGTCCGCGTGCAATGTTTGCAGGTCAGTTAGGCGGAAAAATTGTGATTCCGGGGTTAAAACTTGCAACACTCTCTGTAAGATATACAAAAGTTGAACCTTATTGCTACACTCATCAGATGATTAATTATACGCCATGGTACAACTATTATATTTCAGAAAATTACACCAATAACGGTTCTTCTATCGGCTATTATCTTGACCCTAATTCCGATGAAACTTTTGTACGCTTTGATATGAAAGTTCTTCCGTCTTTAAGTACAGCTTTGCAGTATCAGTTTATAAGGCACGGCGCAGATTACGGTTCTCAGCAAGTTCCGGGTTCTTCTCTTTATTCTGAACTTTCGCCGGCAAACAGAAATTCATTGACAAAATATTTCTTGCGGGACGGCGCTTACAACTGGATGCATATAATAAAACTTGAAGCATCTTATACGAATAAAAATAAGGTAATTCCGTTTGCCCTGACAGGTTCTGTGGGCTTTATGTACAGTTATTACACTACCATTGATGAAGATATTTACAATAAAAGATATGAATATGGCAATAATAACAACAGCGGCGCAGACAGAAATACGCTTTTTCACTTTATAGACACAGACGAATATCCTGTTCAGTGCGGTTTTGTTCTTACACTTGGAATTAAACTCTGGAATTTTTAAAAAAAATTTTCTTCTATTTTTGAAAGAATTTTTTCTGCCGTTTTAGAAAATGAATATTTTTCCGGGATGTTTTTAATTTCGTAAGGATTATTCCACATTTGAATCATTTTTTCTGTAAGGTCTTCAACGCATTCTGATTTAAAAAATGTTACAGGAAAACCTTCGTAAATTTCTTTGAAGACTTCGATATCAGAAAGAATTACATTTGTATTTGAATAAAGTGCCTGTAAAGGCGGAAGCCCGAAGCCTTCGTATAAACTCGGCTGAATTAAAAATTTTGCCTTTGAAAGTTTTTCTTTTAATTCTGAATTGGAAATATTTCCTGTAAAATCTATTGCAGTTTTTGGAATGGTTTTTAAAAGGCTTTCAATTGAGTTATCTGTTGTTTTAAAATTTTCTCTGGAACCGACGATTATAAGTTTTGCTTCTGTTTTAAAATCAGTCTGTAGAATATTTAAAAACTTTGAAAATGCAAGGATTAAAGTACTAAGACCTTTGTGTTTTTTTATGTTTCCGATGAAAATTATTGAATTGTCTTTTTGGATATTGCTACTTTTTTCGTTGAAAAATTCTGGAAGAGCGGAGTAGACGACATTTATATTTTTTTTGCAATTTAAATTTTTTATAATCCGTTCTTTTGAAAAATTGCTGACTGTAAAAATTTCTTTTGATTTTTTTACGGCGTATTTGTAAAACATTTTTCTGATTAAAGTTCCGCATTTTCCTGCAAGAGAGGGAATGTCAAGAAATACTACATCGTGAATCGTTGTATAGACAGGAATTTTTATTTTTGAAGGGATGTTAAAGTACGGCGAAAAATACGCATCGCATGAGTTGATTTTTTTTACAATTTCTTTTGGAAAATTAAAAAGTTCTTTTATGGTGAAAATTTTTGTGTCGCAGAAGACTTTTTCGATTTTTTTTTCTGAATTAGATAGTTGCGGCAATGAAAAATCTTTGTTTTCATTTGAAAAGATTAAAAGAAAATCGTTATTTGATGAAAGGAAATACGGTAAAATTCCGTCGATAAATGCTCCGATTCCGCTTTTTTTGCTCATTCTGCAGTCTACTGCAATTTTCATTTTTTCCTCCTGTAAAAGATTTTTAGTTTTTTATGGCAATTTTTTGTTTTGTTTCTTCAACAGCCTGCGTGAATTCTTTTATAAATCTTTCTTCCGAAAAAGTTTTCGCGTGTTCTGTGATTTCTTCGCTTATAAAATGGTTTTCGCTGTAAAGTTTTTCAAATTTTTCTATTGCATTTTTAAGGGATTCTGTTTCCTGCTTGTCAAAGAAAACTCCTGTCTTTTCATTAATTATAGTTTCTACCGCTCCACCGCGACCGAAAGCGATTACGGCTGTTCCGCATTGCTGTGCTTCAAGTGGGGCAAGTCCAAAATCTTCTTCTGCGCAGAAAATCATCGCTTTTGCAGACTGAAGGTATTTTCTTAAATCTTTATCAGGAAGTCGGCCTGTAAAAATTATGTTTTCATCGCCCTGCGCAAGCTTTTTTAATTTTTTTTCTTCTGAACCGCTTCCGATTACGATAAGTTTTCGTCCTGTATTTTTTATTGCAGAAATTGCAAGGTCAATTCTTTTGTACGGGACAAGGCGCGAAAATGCGACATAAAAATCTTCTTTTTTTACTGAAAAATCAGGGAAAAATCTTTTTGTGTTTACAGGCGAATAAACAACTTTTGAGTCAAGATTCCAGAATTTTTTTATTCTGCGGGAAATGTATTTTGAATTTGCAAGAACGCAGTCGATTCTCTGGCTTGAAATGTAATCCCATTGCCTTAAACCGCTCATCCATTTTTCCATAAAAAATCTTGTGATACGACCGCTTCGTTTTTTGTAGTCAAAGTATAAATCCCAGGCATATCGCATTGGAGAATGAATGTATGCAACTTGAGGAATGTAAGGCGGAACAATTACACCTTTTGCGCAGCTTGAACTTGAGCACAAAACTAAATCATAGTTTGAAAAATCAAACGATTCAAAGGCTTTTGGCATGAATTTTAAAAGTTTTGTATAAATTTTTGTTGAAAACGGGATTTTTTGAAGCGAACTTGTGATGATTTTGTTGTTTTCAAAATGACCTTTCATCTTTTTTTTGTCGTATACAAGCGTAAAAATGTGGGCGTCAGGGTAAATTTTTAAAAGAAGCTCTACGAATGTTTCTGCTCCACCGTAATTTGTAAGCCAGTCATGGACAATTGCAACTTTCATTTTGTTTTCCTTAAGTTTAATTAGATTTTTTAAGAAAGCGTTTCTATCATAAAGTCAGCTACATTTTCCTGCGCTCTTCCCTGAAACATCCACGCCTGTTTTTTTGCTTCAAGTCGTTTTTGCTGTAATTCAGGATTTTTAGAGGCATTTGTAATGATATCTTTTATATTTGTAAAATCTTCTGATTTTAATTCTATTGCAGTTTCTTTTAATGTTTTAAATTGCCAGATTGATTTTCCGCCGTCAATGTCCCATGCATCATAAGGAGTTAAGTCAAGTTCTGCATTTACATAGAGTACAGGTTTGTCACATAAAAACATAAAATCGTAGATTATTCCTGAAAAATCTGAAATCATGATGTCGGCTTCTTTTAATGAATAAATGTTATCGTTTTCGTAGTCCCATTTTATGTTCGGTTTGCAGGCGAATTCTTTGGTTAATTTTTCGATTACTTCTGGTTCTGATTTTTTTGACTGCGGGTGAGGACGGATTATGATTGTCCATGAAGTTTCTGAAAGAGGTTTTATTAAACTCTCACCGTATTTATAGAGCAGAGAACTTTTTCCCCATGACGGAGAAATTAAAACCGTAAAATTTTTGTTTTCTTTTTGTGGAATTGAATCGATTTTTTGTTTTAATGAATCAAGATAAGTGCAGCCGACAGTAACAAGAGTTTTTTGCTTTATTCCGCGTTTTTCTTCGAGAAATCTTATGTCTTTTTTTTGGTAATCGCCAGTAAGAAGAACTGAGTCAAAAAAATCAAGTCCGAAAAGTTTGTACATTGTTGCATCGCTTGTGGCATGAAGAATATGTGAATAATGTTTTACATTTTTACTGCGCTTTAACTGATAAACATTTAAAGAAGGCGTTGTCATAAGAAGAATGCCGGCACTTAAAAGATTTAATTTTGCAAATGCCGCATTTCCTTCTCCGATGTACTGAATTTTTACAAACTGATATGCCTTGTCTTTTGCCGGATCGTCTTTTACGGATGTTAGGTATGTTAAAGGAATTTTTCGTTTTTCAAATTCGTCTAAAATAGGATAGAATACATTAAAATATTGTTTTCCTTCATTATAAATTGCATAATCGCTATAGGAAGAATCTGTTTGAATTGCTCCTTTTTTTCCGGAAATTAAAATTTTGATTTTGATGATAAGTGCTTTAAAAAGGAAAAATAAAGTTGCTGCTGCTCCGATTAAAATTGAAAACAGCATGCTTCCTGTTCCTGGATCTATATAAAGAAAAAAATCAGAAGAATTCATAAAAACCTCAAGAATATTTTATGCTTAACGCTGAATTTAAGCGTCAAAATCGCGTTCAAAATTCATTCTATTGAAAAAACAGTTAAATATCTATACTATTGTTTTATGGTTTCAACTTTTTTTTATAATTTGATTATCACACCGATTTACAATATCCTTGAATTTTTTTATGTATTTTTTTCAGCTGTAACCTCAAAAGGTCTTTCTGTAATAGCCTTGAGTTTTGTTGTAACTCTTTTCTGTCTTCCGCTTTATATGATTGCAGAAAAATGGCAAAAACAGGAGAGGGACACTCAAGAAAAACTAAAAAGCGGAATTAAGCGCATCAAAAAAGCGTTTAAAGGCGATGAACAGTATATGATTTTAAATACTTTTTACCGCGAAAATCATTACAGTCCGATTTACGCTTTAAGAAGTTCTTTCAGTCTTTTGATTCAGATTCCTTTTTTCATTGCAGCGTATTCTTTCCTTTCAAATCTTGAAGAATTGCAAGGTTATTCATTTTTGTTTATAAAAGATTTTGGTTCTCCTGACCATTTTGCCTTTATTGGTGAATGGGGAGGGGTAAAACTTTGGTTTAATATTCTTCCTGTCTTAATGACTTTGATAAATCTTGTTTCAGGTTTGATTTATTCTAAAGGGCATGCACTTTCAGAAAAAATTCAAATTCTTGTTTTTGCGCTTGTATTTCTTGTAATACTTTATGATTCTCCATCCGCTTTAGTAGTTTACTGGACGATGAATAATATTCTTTCGCTTGTAAAAAATATTTTCTTTAAATTAAAAAATCCTGGAAAAATTTTTCATATTTTGTGCTGTTCTGTTTTATTTCTTGGAATAATCTGGGCATTTTCGACTGGAAAAAAAATTTACATTATTGGAATGATTATTCTTTTTGCGCTTGTTGTTTGCTATTTTCCTGTAAAAAATAAAATCGTTTCTTTTCTTGATTCTCATTTTCTTATTCTCGATGAAATGAGCAAAAAAAGAGATTTTCTGTTTTTGTTTTCAGCGTTTTCCCTTGCGTTTTTAACTGGTTTTGTAATTCCGTCTTTTGTAATGGAATCATCACCTTCTAATTTTTGCTATATAGATTCTTATAAAAGTCCGTTTGTTTTTCTTTTAGTTCCGTTCATTCAGGCTCTGGGGCTTTATTTTTTCTGGCCGTTTGCAATTTACAAATTATTTTCAAAAAGATTCAAAAAAGCGCTTTCACTTATTTTTCCTGCAATTTTTATCTGTTCTGTAGTAAACTGTTTTTTCTTTAGTTCAAATTATGGCTCTCTGAATGATGATTTGACTTTCATGCACGAAGTCGTTTTTCCATCGTTATTCTTAATTTGCTTGAACATTTTCGTAATTGTTTTAATTTTTGCCTTAATTTTCTTTTTAATCGCAAAAAAAATAAAAATCGCTTCTTCTGTTTTATCTATATTTTTTATTTCTTGCCTTGCGCTTTCAGTTAAAAATGTAATTTTTGTTGGAAAAACTTACAAAAATATGAGTCATACAGAAAAAAATAAAATCGAAAGCATTTATCATTTTTCTAAATCTGAACAAAATGTGCTTGTAATTATGCAGGATGCCTGTGTTTCTCCTTTAGTTTTCAGTGCGTTTGAGGAATCAGAAGATTTAAAATCTCTGTACGATGGTTTTACTTTTTATCCGAATACAGTTTCAATGAGTCACTATACACAGCTTGGAGTTCCGGGGGTTTTTGGCGGTTACGATTTTACACCTTATGAAATGAACAAAAGAAATCAGACAATTCAGCAGAAACATAACGAAGCGATTTTAACGATGCCGACTCTTTTTTCAGAGGCAGGTTTTTCTGTTACTGTAAGCGATTTACCTTATGAAAATTACGGTGAAGAACCTGTTGAAGAAATTTACAAAGATATTCCTGATGTAAACCGGCAGATTGCAAAAAGAGTTTACAACGATGTCTGGTATAAAATGAATGAAATCGAACCTTATCCAGTTCTTTCAGAGCTTTTAAAAAGAAATTTCATATATTTAAGTCTTTTTAAAATTGTTCCTAATATTTTTCATCCGATTGTTTTTCACAGAAATTACTGGCGAAAGGAAAGTTCAAAAATCGATGACAAATTTTTTAATGATTCTTATTCACAACTTGATTTGATGAAAATGCTTTCCGACACAGATTCTTCAAAGCCGTCTTTCATTCTTCTTGACAACGAAACAACTCATGAAGCCCGCTATTTAAATCCACAGGATTATTCTCCGTTTTTATACGATAACGGTAAGAAACGCTATCTTTCATCTGATGAAATTTTGCCCTCAATGCACGGCTCTTCTTTATACAAAGATTCAAAAAGTTTTCACGCGGCAAATGCAATTTTACGACGCTGGAGTGATTTTTTTCAGTATTTAAAAGAAGAAGGTTGTTACGACAATACAAGAATCATAATCGTCTCAGATCATGGACAGGGCGATAATTCAGGACAATTTAAAAATGATTTTGAACAATTTCCTTTTATGAAAGAATCAGTTACAGCAACCCTGTTGGTAAAAGATTTTAATTCTCACGGAAATTTAAAATACGACTATAATTTTATGACGAATGCGGACACTCCATCTCTTGCGGTAAAAGATATCATAAAAAATGCAAAAAATCCGTTTACTGGAAATTTGCTTGAAGTTTCGGACAGTGAAAAAGCAGGTTTTGTAAAAATTGCCGTTGCGCCTCTTGAAAATTTGAGAATCAGGAATAACACAAAGTATAAAGTAAATGATTCTCAGTGGTATACGGTAAAAGAAAATATTTTCAATGAAGAAAACTGGGCGCATTATACGCAGGAATAAAAATTTAAAACTTGATTTTCAACTCTTTTAATTTCTCATTGAGTAAAAGAATTAAAACTATTATAATGAAAATCTCTTAAATTTCACTTTCTGAAAAAAATTAAATCTTTGAGGAACAAAATGAACAGAAAACTTATTACTTCAGCATTGCCTTATGTAAATAATATTCCGCATCTTGGAAATTTAATTCAGATGCTTTCAGGAGATGTTTTTGCCCGTTTTTGCAGGCTTCGCGGTTACGACACTTTATATATATGCGGAACAGATGAATACGGAACGGCTACAGAAACTCGCGCAATTGAAGAAAAAAAGACTCCTCGTGAATTATGCGATTACTATTACAACGAGCATGTAAAAATTTATGACTGGTTTCACATCGATTTTGATAAATTCGGAAGAACAAGTAATGTTGAATGTGCAGAAATTACAAAGAGTCTCTTTTTAAACCTTGATAAAAATGGTTATATAAAAGAACACACAATAAAACAGCTTTATTGTCCGCATTGTAAAATGTTTTTAGCTGACCGCTATGTAGACGGAACATGCCCAAAATGTTCATCAGAAGGAGCAAGGGGAGATCAGTGCGACAAATGCGGTTCTCTTTTAGACCCGACTGAACTTATAAATCCTAAATGTCACACTTGCGGAAGTACTCCTTTAGTAAAAGAAACAAAACACCTTTACATAGATTTGCCTTCCATTTCAAAAAATCTTTATTCATGGATGGATAAAGCTTCAAAAGAAGGCCGCTGGTCAGACAATTCAATCAATATAACAAAAGCATGGATTCGCGACGGTTTAAATGAAAGGGCAATAACACGGGATTTAAAATGGGGAATTCCTGTTCCAAAAGAAGGCTATGAAGATAAGGTTTTTTATGTCTGGTTTAATGCTCCAATCGGTTACATGTCAATTACAAAACAGCTTGCAAATGAACTTTTAAAAGCCGGCAAAGAAACTTTTGACTGGAAATCCTGGTGGCTTCCTGAAGAAAGCAAAGAAGGCAAAAATCTTCCGCCGGTAGAACTTTTCCAGTTTATCGGAAAAGACAACATTCCGTTCCATACTGTAATTTTTCCGTGTACGCTTTTGGGTTCAGGACATAATTACACAAAACTTTTCCACATGAGTTCAACAGAATATTTAAATTACGAAGATGGAAAATTCAGTAAAAGCCTTGGAGTTGGTGTTTTTGGAACAGATGCAATCGAATCTGGAATTCCAAGCGATGCCTGGAGATTTTATATTTTCTATAACCGCCCAGAAAAACAGGATTTTCAGTTTACCTGGAAAGACTTTATGGAAAAAATGAACAGCGAACTTATCGGCAACCTTGGAAATCTTGTAAACAGAACAGTTCTTTTTGTTCAAAAATATTATAATTCAAAAATTCCTCAAGGCATGTATGATGAAGATTTATGGAAAAAAGTTATAAGAATCGAAGATGTAATTACGGACAATCTTGAATGGGCAAATTTAAAAGATGCTTTTCATCTTTGTTTTGAAATTTCAGACATCTGCAACAAAAAATTCCAGGAAACAGAACCTTGGAAAACACGCGTAACTGAACCTCAAAAAGCAGAAAACCTTATTTTCAATCTTTGCTATGTCATAAAAGATTTGATGATTATGATGAATCCTTATATGCCGGTTTATACTCAAAAAGTTATGAGCTGGTTTGGAAAATCTATCCGCGAATCAAAAGTCGGTTTTCCTGTAAAAGAAGGGCTTGACTGGTCTGACCTTGGAAAAACAGAAGGGCTTGATGAAATCGGAGAATCTGAAATTATTTTTAAACCGATGGATCAAAAAACAATGCTTTCGTTCCGTGAAAAATTTAACGGTAAACAGAATAAAAATAGCGCTTCAGAAAATCAGGGAAAATCTCAGAAAAAATCTAAAAAAGAAAAGACTTCTTTGCCTCCTGAAGAACAATGTGAATTTTTCAATAAAAATATTGAACTTAAAGTTGCAAAAATATTAAAAATTGAAAATAATCCTGAAGCAGAAAAACTTTATATCGAAACTTTGGACGACGGTTCTGGAAAAGAGCGCATAATTCAGTCTGGTTTGCGTGAATTTTTATCCCCGGAAGAACTTATTGGAAAAAATGTCATAATAGTTTCCAATCTTCAAAGTCGAAAAATCAGGGGAGTTGAAAGTCGGGGAATGCTTTTAGCAGCATCTTTTAAAGACGGTGAAAAAGAATGTGTAGAAGTTTTACAGGCTCCTTGGGCAAAACCAGGGGATAAAGTTGTTCTTGAAGGTGAAAGCACTTCAAATGAAGAAAAACTTGAAATTTCAGGCGATGAATTTTTTAAAGTTCAGATTAAAGCGCAAAATCACAATGTTCAGATTGCGGGAAAAAATCTTTCAGTTTCCGGGACAAATTTAAAAATTGAAAAAGCCAGTGAAGCGGAAATCGGGTAAAAATATGTTCAAGTTTGAAATTGTTCCTCTTTCAGAAAAAACAGAAAAAAATTCAGGAAGTTTTCTTCAGACTCCGTTCTGGACTTCTTTTAAAACACGGCACGGCTGGAAAAAGTATGATTTTTCAGTAAAAACTGAATATCCAGAAGAAGATTTTCCTGAATGTAAAAACTCATCTCAGGAAACTTTGAAAAAAAATCTTGAAAGATTTGAGGTGACAGTTTTAGTTCGTTCTTTCTGTAAAAATAAATTTGCGCTTTCTTATATTCCGCTTATGCCTCCTCTTCCTTTTAAAAATTCTTCGGAAGATGTCCTTGATTGCGCGCTTTCTTTTTCAAATGAAAATGAAGCAGTTCTTTTAAATCAGCCGTGCACAAACGAAAGTCAGACTATAGAATTTGCAAATTTCTTAAACGATTTTGCGCTTTCTTTAAAAAAAGTTCTTCCCAAAAATGTGATTGCGCTCAGTTTTGACCCGGATGTAATTTTTTCATCTCCAGAAGAACGCGATTTGTTTAATTACGGGATGAAAGTTGTTTGTTTTTCAGATAAATTGAAACTCAAAAAAAAATCCCATGACATTCAGCCGCCTGATTCAACTCAAATTGACCTCACTTTAAAAGAAGATGAAATCCTTTCAAAAATGCACTCAAAATGGCGGTATAATATCCGTTTAAGCGAGAAAAAAGGCGTTGTCGTAAAAAAATATTCTGGCATGGATGAAAATATTTCTGAAAAAATCGATGTATTCTATAAACTTACAAAAGAAACTAACGAAAGAGACGGAAATTCAAGTCATGCAAAAGAATACTATCTTGATTTAATATTGTCGGCAAAAGAATTTTTACACGATAAAGAATCAGGTCCTCAGGTTTTCCTTTATATTGCAGAAAGTGAAGGCGAGGAAATTGCTTCAATTATGGTTCTTTTTTCAAAAACTGAAAGCATTTACCTTTACGGAGCTTCTTCAAATAAAAAACGCAATCTTATGCCCAATCATCTTCTTCAGTGGAATGCTATAAAAGATGCAAAAGCCTATGGAAGCCTTTATTACGATATGTACGGAATGCCGCCAGAAGGAAAAAACGAAAATCATCCTATGCATGGACTTTATATGTTTAAATCAAATTTTGGTGGAAAAAGCATCCACAGAACAGGCACCTGGGATTTTCCGTTTTCGCCTCTCTATGGATTTTATTCGCTTTTAGAAAAAATGAGGTTCTTTTATTTCAGGAAAGTTAAAAAAATCAAAAAGCGCCGCTGATTTTTTGTTTTAAGAAATTTCCTTTGCAAGCAGAATAGCGTTTTCGTAGAATCTTTGTTCTATTTCGGTTTTAAAATCGTTTTTGATTGTTTCAAGTTTTTCAAGAAGTTTTGTTAATGATTTTTCTCTTCCGAAGATGACTTCCGCGTAACCTGCTTCTCGAAGTTGTTTTGCCTTTGTGTTTTCTATTTGGTTTACAAAATCCACAAATTCGTAATCGTAAAGTTTTTCAAGTCTTTCTTTTTGAAGAAGTGGAAATTTCATATTGAAAGTAAAAGATGAGTTTTCAATTAAAAAAGAAAGTTTTTTGCTGTAAGAATCAAAACCGATTGTTGCATAAAAGAGTAGCTCGTAAAGTGAAATGCCTAAACTTGAAGCAACTGTTTGCGTCATTCCGCTTAAGCGTGAGTTTATTTCTATTATATGCCATTTTCCCTTGGAAAAAACTAAGTCGATTTGAGCGATTCCTGAGAAATTTAATTTTTTTGAAAGAGAATAAAGCATTTCGTGAAGCGATTTTATGTGAAATTTTTCGTTTGTGACAGGACCGAGTTTTACATTCTGCTTTGGACTTGTAAGCCCAAACTGATTTAATGAATTTATAAAAAGCGGTGAAAAAAGATAATTTCCGTTGTGTCCGTAAATTTCAAGCCCGAAACTCAAGCCTGAAATAAATTCTTCTATGACACGGTCGCCGTTGTTCTTTTTTGAAAGAAGTACATGTTTTGCTTCTTGAAAAGTTTTGCATACATCCATTCCGAAAGAACTTAAACCCAGAGTATCTTTTATCACAACCGGAAAATTCATATTTTTTAATTTTTCAAAAACATATTCTTTGTAAACATTTTCTTTTATTGAAAGAAATCTTCGTTCTGCAAAAAACATTTCGTGGTGAACATAAAAGCCTTCTGCGCAGGGAAAAGAATTTTGTGTAAGAAATTCGCGTGTTTCCCGTTTGTCAAAACAGATTTGTGAAGTTTTTGCAGGATGAGAGAAAGTTTTTATCCCTTGTTGCATTAGTTTTTCTGCGATTAAAGAATCTTTTATTGAAAGCCAGTCGAACGGAGAAATCCAGTAAGTAATGCTTGAAGCCATATCAGGATTAAGCTTCTGGATTTCTTTTACAAAATTTTCTGTTTGGGCATCTTCGGGTAAAAAAATGATTTTTAAATTCTTTGAAATTTCAATAACGCTTTTTTCTGAATTCAAATCGTTTTTATCTAAAAGAAAAAGTCCCGGTTTCTGCATTACAATAAAAAAAGTGTGTTCATTAAATTTTTGGGAAAATTTAAGCCATTCAGTTTTACATTCAGGAATATAAGAAACATTTATTTCATCGGGTGTGAAAAAATTTGAATTGGTACAGAAAAATACAAATTTCATTTTTACATTCTAATTTATTTTTCTGATATTGTCATAGATTTTTTTTGTTTAGATTTTTTAAGGTTCTTGATTTTTTCTATATAGATGTTAAAATTATTTTTTGAAAATATGTTTGTTCAGAAAATAAAAAAAATTGCTTCGTTTATTTTTCTCCCATGGAATCTTTTTAAGAAAAAAAGCCCATTGTTATCTTTTATTTGTTCAAGAATTTTAACGATGCTTTTTCTTCTTTTTATGCTCGGTTTTGCGCTTTTTGGTTTAATGGCTTTAGCACCTGGAGATATCGTTGACCAGATGGTAAGCCAGCAGATTATGAACAGCGTTCAGGGACCAGGAACAAAATCTTCTGTAAATTCTGTTAATAAAGAACTTTATGAAAATGAGCAGATTGAAAATTTAAAAAAAGAATTTGCGCTTGATAAACCGTTTTATGTTCAGTATTTTAAATGGCTTGAAAGGGTTTTAATCCACCACGATTTGGGCGTAAGTCTTATAAGCAGAACGCCGGTTACTTTTTTAATCGGTTCTAGAATCTGGAATTCTGTGATTTTAAATCTTATTTCACTTGTTTTCATCACGATTTTTTCATTTTTACTGGGAGTTTATTTTTCATCAAAAGCAGGAACAAAACTTGATGTGGCTGTAACATTTTTTGCGCTTTTCTTTCATGCTTTTCCCGGAATCCTTCTTTTGATTTTGCTTCAGATTTTTGCCTCTGTAACTTCGCTTTTTCCTGTAACGGCGTATCCTGATTTTCCGTTTTCTCACGCTCCTGTAAAATTTACATTCAGCTATCTTCACCACATTTTTCTTCCGCTTCTGGCATCTTTTCTTGGTGGTTTTGGAGGAACAATGCGTATGATTCGCTCTACAATGCTTGACCAGATGAATTTACCGTACATTTTTGCATTAAGGTCGCGCGGAATCAGTGAAAAACGAATTTATTTAAATCACGCATTCAGGAATACTTTAAATCCTTACATAACAGGAAGTGCAAATCTTTTGGCAAGCCTTTTTTCAGGTTCTTTAGTTCTTGAAATAATTTTTGCATATCCTGGAATCGGACGGCTTATGTATGAAGCGGTAACTCAGCAGGATATAAATCTTGTTCTTGCAAACAGTATGTTTATTTCAGCGTTAGTTCTTTTAGGAATGCTAGTTTCAGATATTCTGCTTGCATTTGTAGACCCAAGAATCAGATATTCAGAAAAATAATTATCAGGAATTTTAATGAAGAATTTTTTTCAGTTTTTAAAACATAAACCTCTTGCGTACACTTCGTTTGTAATTTTGTGTATTCTTTATTTTATAATGATTTTTGCAGATTTTTTTGCAGTTTACAGACCAGAGAAAACTTATGAAAACAATACTTTTCATCCGGCAAATGTTCAGCTTACGCTAAAAGGAATAAAAGTCAGGGAATTCCGTGTAATTGAAAAATCTACATGGAGTTATGTTCGCGTAAAAGATAAAGAAACCGTTCATAATTTTAAATTTTTTGCAAAAGGTTTTGAATATAAAATTTTAGGTTTTATTCCGTGCGACATTCACCTTTTTGGAACAGATTCCGATTATCCGCTTTACATTTTAGGCTCTGACAATTTGGGGCGGGATTTATATTCAAGAATCGTTTTTGGTTCAAGAATTTCTTTAACAATCGGTTTTGTTGCAACGGCGATTTCTCTTTTTCTTGCAGTTTTGTTCGGCGGAATTTCAGGATATTTTGGCGGAAAGACTGACTGGGCGATTATGAGGTTTGCAGAATTTTTTATGCTGATTCCAAGCCTTTATTTCATTCTATTTTTGCGCTCTCTTTTAAATAATCAGATGGACAGCGGAACTTCCTACATGATAATTACGCTCATTCTTTCTTTAATCGGCTGGCCTGGAAGCGCAAGGACAATCCGCGGTCTTGTACATTCAATTAAAAACGAAGAATTTGTGTTAAACGCAAAAGCAGAAGGCGTTCCTGTTTTCATAATAATTTTTAAATATATTGTTCCTCAGACTTCAAGTCTTTTAATTGTAAGTACAGCGTTGAGCATTCCTGGTTTTATCATGAGTGAAACAACTTTATCTTATCTTGGGCTTGGAATAAACGATCCGGCTGTAAGCTGGGGGTCTTTGATTAACCGCGATATTTCTACAGTTTCAAATCTTGTAAAATTTCCGTGGCTTTTGTATCCGGTTTTGCTTCTTTTGATTGTAACTCTTTCTTTTAATTTTTTTGCAGATGCGTTAAGGGATTATTTTGACCCGTACGCAGCAGTTTTTAAGCGAAAAAACAAAAAATCTGTAAAACTTGAACAAAATCTTCCAAAAAGTGAAAAAATTTCTTCTGTAAGTCAAAAAGATAAAAATATCCTTCTTTCCGTAGAAAATCTTTCAGTTTCGTTTGAAGTTTTAAGAAATTTTGCAAAAAAAACGATTTACGGTGTTCAGAATGTAAGTTTTTATGTCAAAAAAGGCGAAATTTTAGGAATCGTCGGGGAATCTGGCTCTGGAAAATCTGTTTCAACTTCTGCAATTCCGTGTCTTTTGCCAGAAAATGCTTTTATAAGCGGAAAAATCTTTTACGACGGCATAAATCTTCTTGATTTACCTGAAAAAGTCCTGAGGTCATACCGCGGAAAAAAAATTGCGCTAATTTTTCAGGAGCCTGGCCGCTCATTTGACCCGCTTCAAAATATAAAAAGCGTTTTCTTTGAAACATTTAAAAATCTAGAGCCAAAAATTACAAAAGAAAACGCATGGAAAAAATCAGTTTCTCTTTTAAACGTAGTCGGTATTCCTGATGCTGAAAAAAGGCTTAATTTTTATCCTCATCAGTTCAGCGGTGGACAGCTTCAGCGTCTTTGTATTGCACTTGCACTTGCCCAAAATTGTGAACTTTTGATTGCAGATGAACCAACGACGGCTTTAGATGTTACGATTCAGGCTCAGATAATTTCGCTTTTGCTTCGGTTAAAAAAGGAAAGGGCTCTTTCAATAATTTTTATAAGTCATGACATAAACCTCGTTTCAAAAATTTCTGACAGAATCATTGTTATGTACGGTGGAAAAATAATGGAAGAAGGGGCGGCTGAAAAAATTATGAATAATCCGTCTCATCCGTACACACAAGCGCTCCTTTCTTCAATTCCAAAATTTCTTGAACATCACAGCGAAAAAAGAATGTCCTCGATTCCCGGAAAAGTTACGGAAAATACTATAAAACTTGAAGGATGTCCTTTTGCTTCAAGATGCAGTTATGTTATTGAACAATGCAGGACAGATGCAAAAAAATGTTATAAAATGGAAGAAGAAAATGTGTAAAGAAAATAAAATTTTTTTTGTAAACGGTTTTAAAGACGGCATTCCGATTGGGCTTGGATATTTTGCAGTTTCGTTTTCGCTTGGAATAATTGCAAAGAAAGCGGGACTCACGCCTTTTTTAGGATTTTTCTCAAGTTTTTTGAACCACGCATCAGCTGGCGAATATGCTTTGTACAACGCAATTAAAGCCTGTCAGTCTTTTTTTGAAATCGCCTTAATTATTTTAGTGATAAACGTGCGATATCTTTTGATGAGCTGCACATTAAGTCAGAAATTCTCTCCTGAAACAAAAATGATTCACAGAATCGTAATAGGTTTTGGAATTACAGATGAACTTTTCGGAATTGCAATAAATCAGAAAGGATATTTAAATCCGTTTTATAGTTATGGTGCGATGAGTTTCGCAATTCCTTTGTGGTGTCTTGGAACTGCATTCGGGATTTTTGCAGGAAATATCTTGCCTTTTTCTGTCGTGAACGCACTTTCTGTTGCCCTTTACGGCATGTTCCTTGCAATTATAATTCCGCCAGTAAGAAAATCTAAACCAGTTTTTTTTGCAGTTTTATCCGGATTTACTTTAAGCTTTTTATGTTCTGTTATTCCAGGAATAAAAAATCTTTCAGAAGGAAACAGAACTATAATTTTAACCGTTTTAATTTCTTCCGTGCTGGCATTAATTTGTCCTTGCGAAGATTCAGAATAATGCGTTGGAGGAAACATGTATACTTTTTTTGCAATAATAACTTCTGGAATCGTTTCAACTCTCATAAGAGTTCTTCCTGTTTCACTGATTCAGAAACCGATACAAAATAAATTTTTAAAATCATTTTTGTATTATGTTCCGTTTGTAACCTTAAGCGTAATGACTTTTCCTTCTATTTTGTATGCAACTGATTCAGTTTTTACAGGAATCATGGCATTTATTCTTGGAATAATTCTTTCTTTTATGAATATGGGACTTTTTATCGTTGCTGTCTGTCTTTGCGCTTTTGTTCTGATTTTTGAATTTTTTTTTCCAGTTGAAAATGCATCCATTACAATCAACGCTTTAACGCAAGCCGATTTTAAAATCCTTGACTTTATTCAGATTCATTTCAGGACGCCATTTTTTGACATTTTTTTCAAATTTTTCACGATGCTTGGAAATCTTGGCATTTTCTGGATTTTGTGCGCTCTTTTTCTTCTGATTTTTAAAAAGTACAGAAAGACAGCGATTTTTGCAATTTGTTCGATGCTTCTTGCTTTTATAGTTTTTCAGGGAATTTTAAAACCGCTTATAGGACGAGCAAGGCCTTTTATTCAGAATCCAGATTTTATTCAGATTATAAAACCTCCGTTTAGTTCATCTTTTCCCTCCGGGCATTCTGCAATCGCTTTTGCAT
>JAEDFA010000036.1 GCA_016293005.1 Treponema sp. | reverse complement strand
TTCCGATTTAATTTTTTACGCACATTCGCAATGCAATGAGAATGTGCAGTTTATAAATAAGTTTGCACCGCAAACTTCAAGATAAAAACTTTGACGCCATCTTCAGGCAAAGTTTTTATCCCACCTCCATAAAATTAATCAATAAAAAATTTTTCTAATGCAAAACTGAAACAAATAACTGCTGCGTTAAAAGTCCCCAGCCATCGACAAGCACAAATAAAATTAATTTAAACGGCATGGAAATCTGAACTGGAGGAAGCATCATCATTCCCATACTCATCAAAATACTTGCAACAACCATATCAATTATTATAAACGGAATATATAAAATTACTCCGATTTTAAAAGCCACCGTAAGTTCATGAAGAATATATGAAGGAATTAAAATATATGTCGGAACATCCTTTGGAGTTTCAGGCTGAGCCATATTTGCCATCGCCATAAAGTTCTTTATGTATTTTCCACCGTCATTTCCAAGCTGTTCGTACATAAAAATCCGTAAAGGAGCTTCTGCCTGAGTGTACGCTTCTTCTAAAGTTATAGTTCCTTCGGACATAGGTTTAAAAGATTTTTCATAAATAGCAGAAAATGTAGGCCACATTACAAAAAGAGTCATAAAAAAAGCAATTCCGTTTAAAACTGCCGTCGGAGGAACCTGCTGAAGTGAAAGTGCACGCTTTATGAAATCAAGTACGATTGAAAAACGCAAAAAACATGTTACAAGAATTAAAATACTCGGCGCTAGAGACAAAATCGTAAGCAAAAGCAAAAGCCTTACAGAAAAAGCGACTTCTTCTCCAGTTTTCGGCTCGGTAATTGAAATATTTACATTCGGAACATCAGGCATTCTTACATTTCCCGTCATTTCAGTACGCCCCTGAGCAGAACCTTCAGGAAATTTATTCTGCGAATAGACAGATAACGAAGAAAAAAGAAGAATCAGCACAAAAACAGAAAATATTTTCTTTTGAATTTTTATCATTTAGATTCCGCCTTCATCATTTTTCTGATTTTCAAAGCGTTCGTGCTGTCTGTTTACAAACTGTTCAGTAGATTTTCTTGCATTTTCAAACAAATCCTGTTCATCTTTTTTACCGTTCGGCATAAAAATCGAAAGAATATCATTAAAACTTCTCGGTTTTCTAACCTTGTTCTGTTTATCCGAATAAAGATTCATTGCATTTATCATTTCACGATTTGCTTCATTTTCATTTCCGTCGATTTCACTTATTAAACTGACAGAATTATCACTTACCCCCACGATAAACGCCTTATTCATAAAAGTTACAATCTGAACTGATTTTCCAGGAGCAAGATTTATTGAAGAAACTGAACGCAAAAAAGGATCATCGTCATTTTTAGATTTTGCATTTCTTTTGAAGAACCATAACATCGCATAAATAAGAGCAATGACAACTGCAAGAAACAGAATCATTTTGACAAAAATCCAAATTCCAGACGGAGAAGAATATTTTACATCAGAAGAATTTTCAGCATCATTTTCATTATCGGTAAAAAGACTTTGAAAACGCTCTTCTCCATCCACAGAAACATCTGATGAAACAGAATTTTCATTTACACCAGAAGAAGTATTTGACTGTGAAAAAAGATTAAAATTTAAAAGACAAGAAATAATCAGAAAGACTGAAATTTTTATAATTTTCCCCAATTTTTTTACCCACCCAAAATAAAGCATCTGAAAAATTCCCCTTTTTTGCAGATGCCTTTTTATTTTTAACGCAAGTCAGAAACCCTCTCTAGCGGAGAAAGAATTTCTGTTACGCGCACACCAAAGTTTTCATCGATAACTACGACCTCACCTTTGGCAATTAATTTATGATTTACAAGAATATCAACAGCTTCACCTGCAAGTTTGTCAAGTTCCAAAATAGTTCCTTCACCCATTGCAAGAATATCTTTAACCTGTTTTTCAGTGCGACCAAGTTCTACAGTCATCTCCATTTTTACATCCATGATGAGACCGATATTTCCCTGTTCGCCGAGAATATTAGAATTTTGAAGGTTCGGATACTGCAAAGTCTGCACATTAGGAACTGCAAACACTCCGTTTCCCTGAGGCATCTGCATCTGCATTCCCATATTCATCATCTGAGGCTGCATATTCATTTGCGGCATCTGCATTCCCATATTCATCATTTGAGGCTGCATTTGATTCATGCCCATCTGCATTTGAGGCTGCATATTCATTTGCGGATTCTGCATCTGTGGATTTTGCATCTGGGAATTAGGCATTTGATTCATCTGGTTCATACCGAAAGAAGAATCGTTTTGAACTTCAAGTAAATCTGCTTTATTGCCACCACCGAGTGCTTCAGAAATTTTTACAGAAACTTCACCACCCACAGCTTCCCAAAAAGTGTAATCCTTGCCGTCAAGATTAAATGTATATGTAAAAAGCGCAAAATTTCCCTGAGGCATTCGAATCATTGCCTTAGGATTATTAACGCATTCTGGAGAATTGCAGGCGATATCAGCAAATTTTCCTGTATTACCTAATTCCTGAATTTCATTATCTGTCTGATTTGTGACGAATTCTGAAATACAGTTTAATGCCATTGCATCAAGGTCTGCATTTTCTTCTTTTGTAATCAAATTTACGATTTTTTGAGCAAATTCTGTTGAAAGAAGATAAAGATGATCACCTTTTACTGGCGAAGAAAAATCTGCATAAACGGCAATAACCACTTCAGGTAAAACTGCAAGAAGTTTGTCGCGCTCAGAAGAGGTTACGCTGACATTTGTAAGCGTAAAATTAGCACCCGTTGCACTGTTTACCTTATCCAAAAGCGGCTGTTTTAAATTTTCTGCAAATGTATTTAATGTCAATGTATCAATATTAATCGCAGAAGGACCGCTGACATGTCCTGAATTATCAAGACCATCAACTGGAACACCTGCAAGCAACGCTTCGATTTCGTCCTGAGAAATAGCACCATCACTCATAATGAATCATCTCCTTCTACGGTAAGTTCTTCAAAATCATCCGCAGTAACATCTTCTATTTTTCCTGTAACCTGAACTGCCATTTTTTTGCCAACAACTCCAGGCTGACAATAAAATTTTTTTCTATTACCAACGCACAGGGTTAAAGGGTCTCCGACTTTTGTATTTGAAAGACGCACGACATCTCCAACCTGAAGCGAAAGCACATCTTTTATTGAAAGATTTATTGAACCAACTTCTGCAACGACTTCCATATCTACAGTTGCAAGTTTTTCACGAAGAGTTGCAAGATACTGAGTGGTTGTACTTCTTCTTACAGAACTGAACCAGAACTGAGAAGAAAGTTTTGAAACAATTGGTTCTATAGTAAGATATGGAATACAGAAGTTCATCATACCTTCTTCTTCACCGACTTTTGTCTCAAGAGTTATAAGAACGACCATTTCTGAAGGAGGAACAATCTGTGCAAACTGAGGATTTGTTTCTATTTGACCAAGACGAGGACGCAAATCTATAACCTGAGTCCAGGCTTCCCTCATATTTGCAAGAATACGAACTATTATTCCTTCCATTACAGACTGTTCGATATCTGTCAAATCACGGTTTTTATTTGTAACAGTATTTCCTCGTCCGCCAAAAAGCCTGTCAATCATACAGAATGTAATTGCCGGGTCGATTTCAAGAACTGCATTTCCTTTTAAAGGATCCATATTTACAACTGCGAGAGTTGTTGGAGACGGAATTGAACGAATAAATTCTTCATAAGTAAGCTGATCTACAGATGTAACATGAACCTGAACAAATGCCCGAAGCTGCGCTGATAAAGAAGTCGTTGTTAAACGAGCAAAAGTTTCGTGCATATTTGAAACAGTACGAAGCTGTTCTTTTGAGAATTTATCAGGACGCTTAAAATCATAAATTTTAATTTTACGATTATCATTTACAGGATTTGAAAAATCTTCAATTTCTCCATCGCTGCCAGAATTTATGGCTGTGAGAAGCTGTTCAATATCCTCCTGTGACAGAACCTCGGTCATTCATCTCCACCTTAATTTACTGACTAATCACATCAAACTGCTGAAATGAAACATCTTTTATTTTTGAATCACTCAGAATGTTATCGTTTATAGCATTTCGTATTTCAATTTTAAGTTTATTTTCATCTTGCGGCCGGAGCTGAGTCTTTGATTTTTGCGCAAAATAATTTCGTAAAAAATCTTTTAATTCAACTGTTCGCTGTGTAATTTCTGCAGAACATTTTTTGTCGTCTTTTTTGTATCCTAAAGCAATATCAATTACAACACTTGCCGCTTCTTCATCGCTTGTGCGTGTTTTTATTGCTCCAAGAGACTTATACCAGTCAAGAATATCTCTTTTTTGAAGATAATTATCAGAAATAGTTGTTTCAGCCTGAGTACCGGTCTGATTTTTAAGAACAACTTTCATTGTAATTAAAACAACAGTTACGACTAAAACAATAACAGCAATTCCGATTAAAACCCATTTTAATATTTTAGAGAAAAAACCGCCGGCTTTTCCTTTTTTTGAGATAGTTCCGACACCAGCATTTGCGTCTTCTAAACCGTCTAATGAATCATCTGCCATATTCCCCTCCCGGAATCTTAAAAAAATTTAGGGCTCATGGAAAAGTCCCTGAAATATATTAAACAGCGTTTTCAAAGTGTAAAAGAAAACTCTTAAATCAAACAGTTTTAAGAAAGTTCTATACATTATAACATTAAAAATGCCCTTCATCAAGGATAATTATATCAACACGCCTGTTATACGCTTTTGCTTCAGGTGTATCGCCTTTATACAAAGCCCGCGTATCTGCATAGCCTGCAACTGAAAAGTTTTTTTCATCTACGCCAAGACCTGAAAGATAATGAAGAACGTTCATTGCACGCGCACTTGAAAGTTCCCAGTTACTTTCAAATTTTGAATTTTTTACAGGAGTACTGTCTGTATGACCTTCTATTCTATATCTTCGGCCATTTAATTCTTTTGAATTAAAGAATTCTGAAAGTTTAAGTAAAGTTTCCCGAGTTTCATCGATATTTAAATCTGCGCTGTCTTCATCAAAAAAATTATCGCTTGCAAGAGAAATTACAAGTCCGCGTTCATCGCTTGTAACCGTAATCCTGCTTGATTTTATCTCTGGGGCAAACAAACTTACAGCTTTTTTCTTTGCAAGACCTAAAGACTTGCCCTTTTCCATACTTGGAAGAGAATTTATCATGTTTCCTAAATCACTTAACCTTCCTGAAGAAAGCGACATTCCCCCTGTAGGAGATTCAGACTCATTCATCTGCAAAGACTGTGTAATTGTTGCAAGCTGCGTAGGATCAATTTCAGACGGATTGTAAAGCATTACAAAGAAACAAAGCATCAATGTAATCATGTCGCCGTAAGTTCCCTGCCATGCTGTTGACGGTTTTTCAGGCTCTTTTTTCTTTCCCATTTAAAACTCCAAAAATCAGTCTTTTAATACATCAGCTTCAACAGCTTTTCTTGTAACAGGATCAAGGTATGTAAGAAGTTTTGAACCCATAATTCTTGGATTTTCACCACTCTGAATTGAAAGGACTCCTTCGATAATCATTTCCTTTGTGCGCATTTCGTTGTTGTTCTGGGCAAGAAGTTTTTGTCCCATTGGGGTAATAAGCCAGTTTGCCATCATAGAACCGTACAAAGTCGTAATAAGAGCAACGGCCATATTAGGACCGAGCGAAGATTTATCTTCAAGATTGTTCAACATACCGATAAGTCCTAAAACCGTACCCATCATACCGAAACCTGGCGCAAAACCTGCCCACTGATTTATGATATTAACCCAGTCAAGGTGACGGCCTTCACACTGATTCATTTCGTTTTCCATAATGCTGCGGATTACATTTCCGTCCGTTCCATCTACAACAAGACGAAGCCCGCTTCTCATAAAAGGATCTTCAAGATCATCAAGGCCATCTTCAAGCGCAAGAATTCCTTCACGGCGTGCTTTATTTGACAAATCCATCAATTTTGTAACAAGATTTTTTTCTCCGAAGTCAGGAATTTTAAATGCTTTTCCCATGATTTTAAAAATTCCTACAGCCTTTGAAATCGGCGCCGTAATAAAAATCGCCATATACGAACCACCGATTGTCATAAAAACAGACGGAATATCGATAATTCCTGCCAAAGTACCGCCGGAAGTCAAAACTGACATTACAATAAGCGCAGCTCCACCAATTAAACCGATTATTGTTGCTATATCCATTACAAAACCTCTTGTGCCTGAAATGCGATTTTATTACGATATTCTATGATTTTCTGAATTACTTCTTCCGGGGAGTCTTTTATAATTAATTTTCGCCCGGAAAGAAGCGTTAAAGTTAAATCCGGCAAACTTTCCATTGTTTCTATCATGTGCGGATTTATCCAGTACTTTTTCCCGTTTAGTTGAGTTACCTGAATCATGTTTTAAATTTTCATACATATTTAAAAGAAGGTCAAGTATTATTTTCATATTAAACGAAAAAAAATAAAATGAACATAACTTTCTAACACTTCATTTTCAGAAAGATAAAAAATCATTTTCAAAGTACCTAAAAACTGAAGTTTTTAACTATTTTTTTTAAGATTCTTCTTACTTTATCGGAAAATGCCAGTATAAATTTCAGTTATAAAAAATTTTAAACATTGAATTTTTTACTGATTAGTTTATATTAAAAACATAAGCCGAAATTTTATATAAGGAAAAATCTCGCCGAAACTACGATATATCAGTTCTTAAAAAAATAATTGGAGCCGGATTTTATACCCTTATACGGTAAAGCGTTGAGGCATTAATTCCTCCGCACAAATAAAAAAATCAATAAAAAAATTGGAGAAATATGAAAAACAAACCGTTAGTTTTTATCATTGAAGATGCGCAGGAAATGGCAAATTTAATTAAAATGTACCTTGAAAAATCTGAAATAGATTCAAAAATTTTTGACAACGCAGAAGACGCAAGCAAGGCACTCGAACAGGAAATTCCAGAATTATTTGTTCTTGACTTAAACCTTCCTGGAATGAGCGGTTTTGATTTCCTTCAAAATTTCCGCAAAAAATACTTCCCGACAGTTCCAGTAATAATTGTTTCAGCACGCGATGCAGACGATGACATCATAAAAGGTCTTGAAATCGGTGCAGACGAATTCGTAACTAAACCTTTTTCCCCAAGTGTACTCGTTGCAAGAATTCAGGCATGTTTAAGGCGCGTTGCAGAGACAATTTCTGCTGCCGAAGAAACACTTTCATTTTCAGATTATACGCTTCTTTTAAATAGCTGTGTCTTAAAAAAAGGTTCTATAAAAATTCCACTTTCAATAAAAGAATACGCAGTCTTAGAATATCTTGTAAAAAATGCAAATCAGGTAATGTCGCCTGAAAAAATCTATCAGGAAGTCTGGAAAACTCCATACGGCGACATTACGGCAGTTGCAGTATATGTTCAGCGTTTAAGAAGAAAAATAGAGAAAGACCCTGCAAATCCAGAATTTTTAAAAACGATTTTTGGAAAAGGCTATCTTTTTAAAAAAGATGAAGCAGAATAATCTTTAATTTTCTAAAATTTTATTTCGGTTTTAACATGAAAATCAAGCATCAGCTGTTTATTTTTATCACAAGCATTTTTTTCATTCCGCTTTTATGCTGTCTTTTGATTCCTGTCATGATGTATCAGTCAAAAGCGGAAAACGAAAATTTTATTCTTCTAAGTCAGATTTCTAATCCGGAAGAACAAATGCTTTCAACAAAAGAACTTGAACTCATAAAAAAAACAACAAAAAGAATTCCAAAAGGAATCGATTATGTAATTTTAAAAGACCATAAAGTTCTTTTAAGTTCGCTTGAAGAATATCATGCATCATCAAGCATACAGGATGAAAATTTAATAAAACAGATTCAAGACAATAGCGAAAAATACATATATCAATTTGAAACGCTGAAAGTAAATCCTGGAAACGGAGAGACTACAAATTTAAAATTCATAACGAGAATAAAAAAATCTATTTTTAAAAAGAATAACATAAACTTAATCATCTTAATCGCATATTCTGTAATTATCGTTGTCCTTATAATTTCAATAATCGGAATCTATATAATTTCAAAATCTATTTTCAAGTCAATAAACAAACTTGTAAAACAGACTCACGAAATAGCCGAAGGAAACTTAAACGAACATATAAACGAGAACGATTATCCTGATGACGAACTTAAAATCATCAGCGAAAGCATTGAAACGATGCGCAAAAACCTAATCGAAACTCAGGAAAAAAAATCAAGATTCTTAATGGGAGTTTCACACGATTTAAGAACACCGATTGCAGTAATAAAAGGTTACGCAGAAGCGCTTTCCGATGAAGTCATAAAAAGCGAAGAACAGACAAAACAGGCTCTAAACATCATCTTAGACAAGACAAATACGCTTGAATTAATGGTCAACACCCTTTTAGATTACGTAAAATTAGACAGCAAGGACTGGCAGAACGAACTAAAAATAGAAAATTTATCGAAATTCATCGATGATTTTTTCAAAAACGCAATCATCACTGGAACTTTATTCAAAAGAATCGTAAAAACAGAAAATAATTTAAAAAGCGATACGCTAATAAAATACAACGGACTTTTAGTTCAAAGGGCACTTGAAAATCTGCTTTCAAACGCAATAAGATACACGCACGACAACGATGAAATTTTTCTTTCAGCAAATGAAACAGAATCAAACATCATTCTTTCCATCAAAGACAGCGGTGTTGGAATGACTAAAAACGATGAAAAACATATTTTCGATTTATTCTTCCGCGGAACAACAAGCCGTCGCGAAGGCGGAATGGGAATCGGGCTTTCAGTAGTAAAAACAATCATCGAAATTCACAACTGGAACATTTCAGTTTCTTCAGAATTAAACAAAGGAACAGAATTCATAATTACAATCAACAAGCCAAAATTGACTTTAGAAAACAGTCCTGTAAATTAAGAAAACATTTTGAAAATTTAAAAATTGAACAATTATAAAAGAACTTAAAAGACTTCTAAAAATTCTTCAAGAAATTTATTTTCAAATAAAAGGCCTTGTTCGGTGAGTGCAAAAAATTCATTACCGTCTTTAAAATACTTTCTTGCGTTTTTTAAAGAAATCCATCTGTCAAAGAGATTTAAAATCTTTTCAGTAATTAAATACGAAAACCGTTTTTTCAGTTCAGAAAGGTTTACTCCGTCTAAAGTCCGCAAACTCATCATGAAAAATTCAAAGACTTGCGTTTTTAAAGGCAAATTTTCAAAATCACACGGAATAAAATTCTTAAAAATTTCTTTTAAATTTTCTTTTTTTAAAACCGGCTTTTCATTTTTTAACCAGAAATTTATGTACTGAGAAATATCTTTTGTATTCGTATAACGAAAACCGTTTTTTCCAAAAAAAGAGCCTGTTCCACCAGAACCGAAACCGAAATAATCTTTTAAAGACCAGTAGGAAAGATTGTGCCTGCACGGAAAACCATTTTCTTTCCTGTAAAAATTTGAAACTTCATAGTGAACAAAACCGTTTTCAACTAAAAAATCTTTTCCCGAAAGCCAGATTTTATCTGACAAATCAAAATCATATTTTATTTTCCCTGAATTAATTTTTTTTCCAAGCACAGTTTCTTCTTCTACACAGAGTGAATAAAGCGAAATATGAGAAGGATTATAAAAAAGAAGTTCTTTTAATGACAAAAGGAATTCTTCTTCAGATTCAAACGGAAGAGAAGATATTAAATCAACTGAAAAAGATTTTTTCCATATTTTTTGCACGATTTCAAGCGATTTTTTTACATCAGAAAGAGAACTTCTTCTGTGAACAAAGGAAAGCGCTTTTTGTGAAAGAGACTGAAGTCCAAGAGAAAGTCTTGTAATGCCATTTTTTTCAAGCGCAAGAAGATAATCTTCTGTAACATCTGAAGGATTTAATTCATAAGTGATTTCCGGATTTTTTTCAAAACCAGCTTTATTCAGCGCACAAAAAATAGATTCCAATTGCTTTTTGGAAAGAAGGCTTGGAGTTCCGCCTCCTATATAAAGCGTTTCTATTGGAGAAATTAAATCTTTAAAAAATTCAATTTCAAAGCATAAAGAAGAAACATATTCATCCGGAACAAGATTTTTTGAGCATGGAACACTGAAAAAATCACAATAATCGCATTTCGAGATGCAATACGGAATATGAATGTAAACTGAACTCATTTAAAGAATTTTTATTTTACTCAACGGAAAAAACTGAAAAACTGAAGACGCTTTAATTCCCTGTTTTTTGACTGGACCTGTGAGCCTGCTGTCAACAGAAGAATTTCGATTATCGCCTAAAACAAAATATTCGTCTTCTCCTAAAACGATTTCATCGAAAGAGCCGTAAACTCCGATAGAACTGTCCCAACTGCTTGGAGCGACATTTACATTTATATTGTAAGTTTTCTTGATGATTTCGTATTCCGTAAGATAATGCTTTTCACCTTTTGGCTTTATGTAGACAATATAATCCCGCATATAAATAGAATCACCTGGAAGAGCAATAATTCTTCGGATTTTCTCCTGATTTCCCATATAATGTTCGCGCTTTGCATAAGAAAACTGGCGGGCAGAAAAAAAACTTAAAACAGAATCAAGAATTTGTTCAAAAAAAGAAAGATTTTCAGTGTCATTTGACGAAAGAAGAACCACATCTCCCCTTTCAAACGATTTTTTTAAAGGCGTAAAAAATATACATGAATTTTTTGTAAAATCAGGAAGCATTGAAACGGAAGTCTGTCTTACTGGAAAAATTAAAAAATTAAGGACAAGATTTATTACTAAAACGGTAAGCACAATAAACAGAATGACTTTTGATATTTTTCGATTTAAATCCCTTTTCATTGAATAGGAAAGTTCATACAGTTCTTTTCGCATAAAAAAAATAATACCACCTTTTAGAAAATTTTACAATAAACGCTTTTTTCAAAGCATTATTCTTCAGATTCCTGATCGAATTTTCTGTAAAGAGTTTTCCGGCCGATTCCAAGAATTTCTGCGGTTTTTGATTTATTTCCTTTATTTGCAGCAAGTGTCTGTTCGATTATTATATTTTCCGCTTCTTCTAAAGTTGTTCCAAGCGGAATTGAAATCATCTGTTCCCCGAGCGCACCTGAAATTGAAGGCGGAAGGTCATCAAGGGTAATCACAGAACCTGAACACATTACGACGGCACTTTCTATACAATTTTGAAGCTGCCTTATATTTCCAGGCCAGTCGTATTTATAAAGTGCTGAACGAGCGTGACTGTCGATGCCTGAAATATTTTTTTCATTATCTTTTGCGTATTTTTCGATGAAAGAATCTACTAAAAGAGGAATGTCATCTTTTCTTTCGCGAAGACTCGGCACCTGAAGATGAACAACATTCAGCCTGTAATACAAATCTTCACGAAAACGGCCTGCTTTAACTTCTTCTTCAAGATTTCTGTTTGTAGCGGCAATAATTCTTACATCGACTTCAATAGTATCTTCTCCACCTACCCGTTCAAATTTTCTTTCCTGAAGAACGCGTAAAAGTTTTACCTGCGTTGAAAGATTTATTTCTCCGATTTCATCGAGGAAAATAGTGCCGCCGTGCGCAAGTTCAAACCGTCCTTTTTTCATGGAATCAGCGCCCGTATAGGCTCCTTTTTCATGCCCGAAAAGTTCACTTTCAAGAAGAGTTTCGCTTAATGCCGCGCAATGAACTTTTATAAGGCTTTTATCTTTTCTAGGACTCAAATTATGAATGGCATCTGCTACAAGTTCCTTTCCAACACCGCTTTCACCTGTAATAAGAACGCTTGCACGGCTTGGAGCAACTTTTTTTATAAGCTCATAAAGTTTCTGCATTTCCGAACTTTTTCCAATCATTCTGTCACAGGATTTTACTTCTTCAAGTTGTTTTTTAAGCATTGTATGCGAAATTGAAAGTTCTCTGTTTTCAAGAGCCCTTTTTACAATGAGATTCAACTGATCTAAATCAAGAGGTTTTGTCAAAAAATAAAAAGCACCTTTTGTCATAAGTTCAACTGCTTCTTCAATACTTCCGTGCCCAGTCAAAACTATTACAGGAATTCCAGGCGTTTCAGTTACAATATGCCGAACAACATCTTCTCCTGAAATTCCGTCCATTTTTAAATCTGTTATGACTAAGTCGATATCGCCTTTTTTTACAAGCTGAAGTCCATCCTTTCCGTTTGAAGCTGTTTTTACATTGTAATCTTCCATCTCAAAATTTGTTTCAAGACCGTTTCTTATATTTTCTTCATCATCGATAATCAAAATTGTAAATTTCATTTTTACCTCTTAAAAATTAAAAAACGCTAATTTAAAAGCTTAATTTCTGACTGCGGAACAGGAATTTTTATTGTAAAAATAGTTCCTTTACCTTTTTCAGATTCAACGGAAATGTCACCGTTAAATTCTTTTATAATTTTATACGACATTGTAAGTCCAAGCCCAGTTCCCGACGCTTTTGTTGTAAAATACGGCTCAAAAACTTTAGAAAGTGTTTCTTCATCCATTCCGCAGCCGTTGTCAGAAATTTTTAAAACATAATTTTCATCGATGTAATTATTTGAAATTTCGATTAAGGCTTTTTCGTTTGTTTTCAAATTTGATTCAGAATTTTCAGAAAATTTTGACTTTACAGCATGAAGCGCATTTCCAGTTATATTCAACACAACATCACGGAAAAGTTTTTCATCAATAAGAATGCGCTGTCTTTTTTCTGATGGAATAAATGAAAAGTCCACAGAATTTTTTTCAAATTCCGGCTTACAGAATTTTATAATATCTTCAATGACAGATGACGGGTCTATAAGCGAAAGATTCGGTTTTACGGGACGAACTGCAAAAAGAAAATCCATTACAAGCTTATTTAAAACATCAACTTCCTGATTTACGATTTCAAGATGCTCTTCAAGGAATTTTTTATCGGGAAGTTTTCCATCTGAATTGCGCTTTTTCTGAACAGCCTTTTGAATGAGCTGAATATGAATTGAAATTGCGGCCAGAGGATTTTTTATTCCGTGAGCCATTTCTGCCGCTAAAGTCGTAAGACCGTTCATGTGCTCCATTCTGCGCTGAAAAATTTCTTTTTTTCTTTTTTGCGTAATGTCTTCGATTTTTATAATGCTTCCTGAAAGAACTTTTTCAGAAATAAAAGGCATAACAGAAACTACAAGAAATTTTACCGAAGAATTTCTGTCTGAAACGGAAAATTCTTCTACAATATTTGAAAGATTATTTTCACAGGCATTTTTTAAAAAATCACGGATTTCAGGTTCACTTATATAAGCCCAAACAGGTTCTGCATCGTATTTTGAATCATCCATCACAGAAGAAAAAACAGTTCGTTCTGCAAATTTATTAAGCTGCCGGATTTTCCAGTCTTTTGAAACAATTATAATTCCAGTCGGAAGAGAATCTATAAGCGACAAAAGAAGCTGATGTTCGTTTGAAACTTCAAGCAAAACCCGTTTTACCTGCTCGTCCGAGAGTTTTGGAAGAAACTGAATTACTTTTTCTAAAAAACCGTGCATTTTTCCTCCCATAAAAACAAAAAAATAAACAATAAAAAAAATTAAAGTTCGATTTTATATTTTGCTTTTAAATTTATGATTTTTTTACAAAGAATCTCAAAAGCAGACTGAATGCTCTGATTGAAAGTCACTATGTTTGTATAGCATTTTTTTATTTCGTTTAAAAATTCAAAAGAAAAAGATGCACCGCATGAAGTTTTCATCAAATGACGCTCAAGATTTACAAGTTTATTCAGAAAAATTTTTAAAATTATACGCGGCTCAAAATTATTACATTCTTTACAGAGGACTGAAATTTGAGGAATTTTAAAATTTTTAAGCGAAAAAAGAAACTCTTCTGCTTTTTTTTCAATATCGCAAGATTTTACAGGAAGGTAATTTAAAAGAAAATCATTAACAGTTCCTGAAAACTCATCATTGTGAAAAACGCGTCTTATAACTTCCTGCTGTTTTTCAAGCGAACGGTCTGTAAAATAATATGGACGCACCCTGCTTAAAATCGTAGGCATCACAGCATTTTTCTTTGAAGCAGTTAAAATGAAAACTGTATCTTCCGGAGGTTCTTCAAGGATTTTTAAAAGCGCATTTCTTACATTTTCAAGCATTTTGTCGGCATTTTCGATAATTACAGTTTTTTTTCCGTCTTTAGATTTTAAATGCGCCCATGAAGAAACATTTCTTATATTGTTAATTGGAATTGAATCATAAAGAAAATCTGACTCAAGTTTTATGCAAAGTTTTAATAGAATTTCTAGAACTTTCTGAATTTCTTCTGAAGACGGAAGTTTATGCGGAAAATCAAGCGTTTCAAGATTTTCATCGATTTCTGAAATTACAGATGCTATTTTTGAAAGATTTGAATCATCTTTCCACAAAACCTGATTAAAACGCGAAGTCAATTTTCTTACGCTTCTTATAAAAAGATAGCGGGAAGCTTCAAGATACGAGGCATTTTTAAAAACGGCATTTAAAAATGTTTCACTTGCAGCAGAAATTTCTGGTGTACAGTCTCTTGGACCTAAAATAAGCACATTTTGATTTACAAGCGCTTTATTTAAAAGACATTCAGGACAATCGCACAGCCATGAACCGTTTCTTTGACACGATAAAAGACGCGCAACTTCTAAAGCAGAAGAAAGTTTAGCGCTTCCTCTGTTTCCGCAGAATAAAACTGCCCCGGGAAAACATTTTTTTTCTAAATCTTTTTTTAAAAGAGAAACAGCATCCTGACTTATAATATTTTCAAACATAAAATTTTCCGTAAAAAAAGAATATTAAAAAATCTTAAATATTCTGATAATTATTTTTCATCTGCCATAAAAGCGCAAAGTTCTCCGATGCATTTTCCTGTTTTTTATTTAAAAATGAATCAAAAATATTGTAGATAAAAGATTCTTCAAAATAAGAAGAAATATTGTCCCAGAATGGCATAACTTGAAACGCAACGATTAAAAAGTAAAGGATTACAATTCCTTCTAAAAAACCTAAAACAAAACCTAAAAGACGGTCAAGACTTTTTAAAATACTTGCAGTAAAAATTTTATGAAGAATATGCTGAACGATTTTTAAAGCAAGAAAAACAATTATAAAAATCAGAATAAAAGAAAGAATTTTAGAAAGAATCTCATTATTTACAAGAAGAATAAATTTTTGTTCTAAAAAAGGCGTAAAAATTATTGCAAAAAAGATTCCGCCCACAACACTGACTTTTCCAAACAATTCTTTTATAAAACCGCGGATTAAACCTGTTAAAACGAAAAAAAGCAAAATTGCAAGCAAAATCAAATCAAGCCATGTCATTATCTATCCTCCATATCTATGAAAAATTAAACTAAAACTCAGATTTTTTAATTTTTCTTTTATTTGTTCGAAAAAAGTTTCTGGTATAAAAGAGAGGCAATTTTTTCAGCAGGTTTTTCACCTGAAGAAAGCCTTTTTGAATTTTCAGAATATTTTTGAAGATTATCTTTTAAAATCATCTGGGAAAGCGCAGATTTTAAATTTTCTGAATTAACCGAACCGTCATACAAAACTTTTGCAGCGCCCTCTGTTTCAAAAAAACGGGCATTTTCAATTTGATCGCCTCGAGTGCCTGAGCCTGAAAGCGGAATTAAAAGCATAGGTTTTGCACATACAGAACATTCCCAAATAGAATTTGCACCCGAGCGGCTTAAAACAATATCTGATGCGGCAATTACATCTTTCATCTGAGCGTAAATAAATTGATAAGCTTTGTAATCGTCAGAATTTTGAATTTTAACCTGATTTTTTCCAGTCTGGTGAACGACAATAAAACGCTCGGTAAGCCATGAAATATTTTCTTCTATAAGGGTATTAATCTGCAATGAACCGCTGCTTCCGCCTAAAACCAAAAGAACAGGCTTTTCGTGGTTTTCAGGAATATTTAAAAATTCAAGACCATTTTTTGCACTCGCAGAATAAAACGACGGCCTTACAGGATTTCCAGTTACAACAATTTTTGATTTTAAATTATCTGGAAAATAGTCAGCAGTTTGTTTGCAGGAAACAAAAATGTTTTCGGCACATCTAGAATTCAGTTTTGTTGCAAGACCGGGCGTAAAATCACATTCGTGCGTAAAAACAGGAATTTTCAAAATTTTTGCACTGAAACAAGGCGGTACACTTACAAAACCTCCTTTACTGAAAAGCAAAGACGGCCTTATTTTTAAAAGAGCAAAAAAAGATACGATGAATCCTGAAAAAATTTTAAAAATATCGAGAAAATTTTTAAAACTGAAATAGCGTCTCAGTTTTCCGCTTGGAATTTTTACAAAATAATCTGCAGAACGCTGATTTTCACTGTAAAAACTATTTTCTACAAGATTTTTATCCATTCCACAAGAATTTCCAAGCCAGTATATTTCTATTTGATTTTGATTTTTTTCACAAATTTTTCGTAATTCATCACAAACTGCAAGACCAGGATAAATGTGTCCGCCTGTTCCGCCGCCAGTAAAACAAACTTTGATTTTTTCCATAAAATTATTTTATTCTTTATTTAAAAGATTTACAATAAGAACATCTTGTAAAAATATTTCTTTGCCGATTTTTAAAAACCTTATTTCTAAAAATTTACAAACGATTTTCGGTTTTAAAAAAATAAATTTATTTTTGAAAGAATACTTTTTATTTTGAAAGATAACGGGAAAGAAACGCTTTTGTACGCTCCTTCTTAGGATTATTGAAAAGTTCGTCCGGGAAATTTTCTTCAATTATGATTCCGCCGTCCATAAAAATCACATGGTCACTTACCTCTTTTGCAAAAGACATTTCATGAGTTACTACGACCATCGTCATTTTTGAATCAGCAAGATTTTTCATTACTGAAAGAATTTCACCAGTAAGTTCCGGGTCGAGCGCGCTTGTAGGTTCATCGAAAAGCATTACTTCAGGATTTAAAGCAAGGGCACGGGCAATCGAAACGCGCTGCTTCTGACCACCTGAAAGTTCGCATGGATAAGAATTTGCTTTTTCACTTAAACCGACTTTTGAAAGAAGATTCATCGAAATTCCATAAGCGTCATCTGAATTTCGTTTTAAAACCTGAATCTGCGGATCCATCAGATTTTTTATAACAGAAAAATGCGGGAAAAGATTAAAATTCTGAAAAACCATTCCAGTTTTTAAAATAATTTTTTGAAGTTCTTTTTTAGGCGCATAAACTCCGTCTTTTATTAAATCTTTTCCGCAAATTGATACAGTTCCATCATCAATTTTTTCAAGTTGTGACAGACAGCGGAGCATTGTAGATTTTCCAGAACCGCTTGGACCGATTATGCTCAAAACTTCGCCTTCGTAAACAGAAAAATCCAGTCCCTTTAAAATCTGAAGATTTCCAAAAGATTTTTTTAAATTCCTTACTGAAATAATTTCTTTTTTTTCCAATTTTAAAATCCCCTAAAAAAAATCCAAAAATCTTTTAACTGTAATACGAAAGTTTTTTTTCTATTTTTTTAAATAAAACAGAAACCAGCCAGTTCATAAAAAAATAAAAAACTCCTGCGATTAACAAAGGCATAAACGAAACTAGCCTGTTTGAATTGCTTTTTGCATAAAACATAAGTTCAGGAACACTTAAAATCGTAACAAGCGAAGTATCTTTTACTAAAGTGATGACCTCGTTTCCCATAGCCGGAATTATCCGTTTTACAACCTGCGGAAGAATTATCCTGAAAAAAGCCTTGTTCTGACTATAACCTAAGACTTTGCACGCTTCATACTGACCTTTTGCTATAGACTGAATACCGCCGCGGTAAATTTCTGCAAAATAACAGGCGTAATTTATTGAAAACGCGACAATGGAAGCAGTAAAAGAATCCCAGATAATCTGAGAATGAAAAACAAATTTTGCCACCTGCATTGGAAGAAAATAAACGATTAAAAGCTGCAGCATTAAAGGCGTTCCGCGAATTACAGAAAGCAGAATATTTGAAAATGAGGAAACAATTTTATTTTTCGACATTTTCCCAAAAGCAATAAAAAGTGCAAGTGGAATTGCAAATAAAAGCGTCAAAAAGAAAATACTTAAAGTTACTCCTGTTCCCTTAAACATACATAAAAGCATATCAGAATAACTTTGAGCATTTTTTTCTGAAAAGTGAAACACAGTAATAAAAAAATTCTTCATAAGAAATAAAAAAAATTAAAGGAATTTCTAAAAATTAAAATTTTTAGAAATTCCTTAAAGATTTATTTTCCGATTACGCTGATATCTTTTCCGAACCAGTTTTCAGAAATTTTTGCAACCGTTCCGTCTTCTGCCATTTCAAGCAAAACTTTTTGAACTTTATCTCTAAGTTCAATTCCGTTTTCGTCATTTCTAAAACCAATTCCGTAAGCTTCTTTTGAAAGAGATTCTTCTACAACAGTAAGGTTTCTTTTTCCGATTTTAATTGTATAATCGGCAACAACGCTGTCCATTACAACGGCATCAATTCCGCCAACTTCAAGGTCGTTTAATGCAGTAAGATTATCTTCATATTTTTTTACAGATTTTAAAGAAGATGCAAATTCTTTATTTGATTCAATTGCTTCTTCTGCACTTGAACCTGACTGGCAGCCGATAACTTTTCCTTCTGCATCTTTTAAAGAATTTATTGTTCCGTCATTTCTCACAACTAAAATCTGGTCATTATTTAAATAAGCTGAAGTAAAAGCCATTTTTTCAAGGCGTTCTTCTGTCATTGTAAAACCGTTCCAAATACAATCGATTGAACCTGAAAAAAGTTCAAGTTCTTTTGCTTCCCAGTTTATAGGTTTTGCAACAAATTCAAGATTTAATCTTTTTGAAACTTCTTTTGCAAGATCGATGTCATAGCCTGTAATTGTTCCGTCTGCTTCTGTAAATCCCATTGGAGGAAAAGATGCATCAAGACCAAGCACGAATTTTCCTTCGTAGGCTTTTTTACAGCCAAAAAGCGAAGAAACTAAAATACCAGATGCTAAAAGCAATTTTACGATTTTTTTCATTTTGTACCTCTATTTTTTAGAAAAATTAAATATTAACTTTTCTATTATTTGCCGTTATTTTGAACGATTTTTTTTAATTCTTTTATTTGAACTAAAACAGCCTCTTCACTTGGAGCGCCGATAGTTTTTCTTGCATTTACACAGTTTTTTGGAGAAATTATTTCAAATATATCATTGTCGAATAATTCTGAAATAGTTTTATATTCTTCAAGAGACAAATCTTCAAGATGACAATTTTTTTCGATTGCAAGCCTAACGCATTTTGCGCTTACTCCATGCGCAGTTCTGAATGGAAGACCTTTTTTTACAAGATAATCTGCTACATCAGTTGCGTTTAAAAAACCTTCCATGCAGGCATCTTCCATTTTTTTTACATTCCATTTTGCAGAAGAAATCATGTAAGTAAAAATTTCAAGACAGGAAATAACCGTATCACAAGAATCAAACAATGATATTTTATCTTCCTGCATATCTCTATCGTACGCAAGCGGAAGCGCTTTCATCATAGTAAGAAGTGCAATTAAATTTCCATATACTCGACCTGTCCTTCCACGAATTAATTCAGCAAAATCAGGATTTTTCTTCTGAGGCATTATTGAAGAACCTGTAGACCATTTTTCGCTTAAATCTATAAAGTTAAATTCTGTAGTTGACCACAAAACAACTTCTTCACAGAAACGACTCAAGTGCATTTGTAAAAGTGCAAGAGCGCCAGAAACTTCGATACAATAATCCCTGTCAGAAACGCTGTCAAGACTATTCATAGTAACTTCTGAAAATCCAAGTTCCGCCGCTTCAAAAACCCTGTCTAACGGAAGAGAACTTCCTGCAAGAGCACCAGAACCGATTGGACTGACTTTTATGCGCTTTAAAGAATCTTCAAGACGCTGCCAGTCCCTGTACAGCATCCAGCTCCAGGCGCAAAGATGATGAGAGAGCGTTACAGGCTGAGCATGCTGCATGTGAGTATAACCTGGAATTATATCTTTTAAATGCTGTTCCGAAATTGAATTTAATGCAGAAATCAATGTTAAAATTTTATTTTGAAGTTCTGGAATGAAACGGCACAAATAAAGTCTTTCGTCAAGTGCAATCTGATCGTTACGGCTTCTTCCTGTATGAACTTTTTTGCCTGCTTCTCCAATTCTGTCTGTTAAAACTGCTTCGATAAATGAATGAATATCTTCTGCTGAATAATCGATTTGAAGACTTCCGTTTTTTAAATCTTCAGCGATTGATTCAAGTCCTTTTTGAATTTGTTCTGATTCTTCTAAAGAAATAATTTTTGCATGAGAGAGCATTTTTGCATGTGCAATACTTCCTTTTATATCATCGAAAGCCATTCTTTCATCAACATGAATAGAAGTTTCAAAAGCCACTGCTTTAGCATCAGGACCTTCTTTGAAGCGACCGTGCCATAATGCTGCGTGATTATCCTGTGTAATAGTTCCGTGTTCCATAGAAAGAATTATAATAAATTTATACCATTTAGGGAATACGATAAATTCAGTGCACATAATTTATCAAACGAATGCCTTACCTGTGCAAAAAAAAAACTCTTCCATTACAGAAGAGTCTTTTTTATAAAATAGTTAGCATGGAAACTAT
>JAEDFA010000099.1 GCA_016293005.1 Treponema sp. | reverse complement strand
TGCTTGCAGCAGCATCGTCATCACCGCCGAGCATATCAGCGATAACTACATGAGAATTATGACTTTTTGGAGTGGTTTTGTACTGTCGAATTTGACCTTTTACTTTCAATTTGTATGTACAAAACCACCACAAGCATTTTTTCCTTGTGCCGCAAAATTTTAAAAAAGAGCATTTTTAGAGCCGGAAAGAGCAGAATTAAGCGTTTTCAGGGCACAAAAGTGCTTGCAGGAAAGATTTCAAGGCAAATTTAAAAGTAGTTTTTGTGGAAGTCAAAATTCTTATAAAAAAATTGCCGATTTGTATACTATACAAACAGAAAAATCTTTAAAATCCGCTTTGGAAAGAAAGGTTTTTATAGTGGTTTTGAGGGGGAAAGCAGGAATTTTTCTTAAAATTGTGAAAATTTTAATCGGTTGTGATGCAATAAAAGGGGGTGAAAAGGGTTTTAAATGGGATTTTTCCAAATTTTTCTCCAAAACTTAAAAAATCGTTATTTTTTTGACAAATCTTTGAATTCATTTAAACTTTAAATAAAAATAAGGATTTAAGGATAAAAAATGAAAAATCTTAAAAAAGTATTAATTTCTTCTATTATACTTACAATTTTCTTTCTTTCAGGCTGTGCAAATTCTTTGCAGTCTGACGATAAATTACAAAATCAGTTTGCAACTTTGAAAGTTTCTTCATCAGATTCAAAAAGTCGTGCGCTTGATATCGATGAAATAAAATTTGCATCTTGTTTAATTTCTGGTTCAGGAATTAACATTGGTGAAGCACCTTCAAAAAGTGGTTTTTCTGTAGAAGGCGGTGTCGGAACTTTTACTATCGAAAATATTCCTGTTGGAAAAAATAGAATTGTTACAGTTCAGGCTTTTTCATCTTTAACAGAAAAAATTGATGGAGTTACTCTTCGGGCTGTAACGGACATTGTTTCAGGTGATAATTCTGTTGTGGTAAACTGGAGTACAACTGCTTTAGGAAATGTTTTCTATAATTTATTAAATTCTGGATATGATATTTCTTCGGTTACTCAAGATCAAATTTCTCAGATTCAAAACGCAATTCCAACTGACATTCATCCATCTCTTGTAAATGCAGCGAAAATTGCAGAAGATTTCAAAAATTCTAGTCTTTCTGCTGCAAGCGGGTATAAAACTGAACCTGCAACTTTAAAATTTATTTATGATGTTCCAGATAATCAGAATTATTATGTTCAGGTAACAGATCCAGCTTCTCAAGTTAAGTTTTGTACAGGTGGTCAAAATTTAGTTGAAAATATTGCTCCTGGTACATGGAAAGTTTATGTTTTATCAGAAGACAAAAAAACGGTTTTAGTCAGAAAAGTTTTAAATATTTTTACTTCAGGTCAAACTCTTAATTTAGGCGATATTGGTCCTGTTCAATTAACTGATATTATCGTTCATGCAGAATCAAAATATAAATATATGTGGTATTGGGAAACGGGTGCAGATGGTCAACTTGCAGAATTAAAAGACGAAGGTAACGGCTGGTTCGGTTATACTTTTGAAAATACTGATTCCATGAATTTGATTTTTAGATTTAACAGTGATAATTGGGAGGGAAAAACTTCTGATTTAAGCCGAAATCAACCTGGCGAATACTGGTTTAAAGATGACACATGGTACGATTACAATCCGGATAAGCCTTTAACTCCTGTCATTAAGGCAAGCGTTTTACCTGGAACTTATCTTGAATCTCAAACTGTTTCTCTAACCGGAAGCAATTCTTCTGATATTATTTATTACACTACAGACGGAACTGAACCTTCAACATCATCTTCTGTTTATTCTTCTCCAATTAAAGTTGATGGTAATATGACGATTAAGGCATTCGGTTATAATGAAGGGGCAGAACCGCAGAAGGGAAGTGTTTATGAGTTTTCTTATAAAATTGACCCAAATGCCGATATAGAAGCGCCTAAAATTACTGCAAGTAAATCTTCTGGAAAATACACTGAATCAATTTCTGTAAACTTTACAATTACAGACAACAAATCTAACGGGGTAAAAGTTTATTATACAATAGATGGTTCTTCTCCAACGGAAAGTTCAGATTCTTATTTAGTAATTTCAAGTGGTAGTACTTCTGGCACTGGAAAAGATTTTTCAGTTAATGTCAAAGAAAGTCTTACTGTAAAAATTCTTGCTGTGGATGCTGCCGGAAACAAGACTTTACAGTCATATTCTTATCGCGTAACTGGCGGCTCTGTAGTTGACTTCCGTGAAGAATCAATTTACTTCCTTATGACAACACGATTCTACGATGGAGACCCTTCAAATAACGAATACTGTTGGGACGAAGGTGGAGAATATTTAAAATTTGGTGCAAACGACTGTGCATGGCGCGGAGATTTTAAAGGTCTTGCAGATAAACTTGACTATATTAAAGCTCTTGGATTCTCTGCAATCTGGATTACGCCTGTTGTAGAAAACGCTTCTGGAATCGACTATCACGGATATCACGCTTATGACTTCAGTAAAGTTGACCCGCGTTATGAATCAACAGGATTTACTTATCAGGATTTGATTGATGCCTGTCATAACAAAGGAATAAAAGTCATTCAGGATATTGTATTAAATCATTCTGGAAACTTTGGTGAAAAAAATATTTTCCACATGTTTGATAAAGAAACTACTCCTTATGTAAATAAAGATATTCCGCTTCCTTCTGGTTCTACTGCAAAAAGAAGTCCATTTATGAAACTTGCAACAGACGGAAGTTACGGTGCGCAGGCTCTGGCTAAAGCGCTCGGTGGAAAAGATTATGACACTTCAATTGGTTCTGTTCAGTACGGTGCTAGAATCGATGCGATGAAAGAAGATTCAATTGATACAGAATTTATCTATCACCATGCAAAGATGATCGACTGGAACAGCGAAAACTGTCAGTTAGGTCAGATGGCAGGAGACTGTGTTGACCTTAATACTGAAAATCCAAAAGTTGCAGAATACCTTAGAAACTGTTATGTAAATTACATTAATATGGGAGTTGATGCTTTCCGAATTGATACTGTAAAACACATCAGCCGACTTACATTCAATAATGAATTTATTCCTGCTTTCATGGAAGCCGGAGGGGATGGATTTTACATTTTTGGTGAAACTTGTGCGCGTTACCGTGGTAGATGGAATGAAGGTGTTCCGGCTCTTTCTCCGTCATTCTATACATGGAAAGAAGACAAAACTTTCTCATGGAGTAAAACAGATCATGCGGCAAATAGTAAGGCTGCAAGTGAACATTTTGCAACTTATAAATCAGGTTTTGACCATCCTGCATGGAAAGACGGAATTGCAAACCATTTGTTAAATGGAAACGATTATCATGAACCTGATTATTCTATGAGATCAAATCTTGACCAGATTGACTTCCCGATGCACTGGGCATTCAGCAATGCTTCTGACGCTTTCAGAACTGCTGTTCAAACAAACGATCCTGATTTTAACGATGCAACATGGAATGTAGTTTATGTAGATTCTCACGACTATGCTCCTGATAATGCGCCGGAAGGTCAGCGTTATGCAAAACCGGAAAACTGGCCTCAGAATATGAATCTTATGTTTACATTCCGTGGTATTCCTTGTATTTACTATGGTTCAGAAGTTGCATTTATGAGTGGTGCTCCAATCGATCCTGCTAATACAAGAACTTCACTTGATAAATCAGGTCGTGCATACTTTGGTGATTATATTGACGGAACTGTAACTGCAACTGATTTTGGTGAATATACGGCTAGTGGTAAAGTTGAAGAAACATTGAGTCATCCTTT
>JAEDFA010000098.1 GCA_016293005.1 Treponema sp. | reverse complement strand
CAAAGCCAAAATCCCAGAAGACACATGGAGGTCATTTATGACTTTGGAACAGGAAATAAAACTCGCCGCCAAACACGCCGCTGAAAAAGCCGCTAAAGAGGCAGCTGAAAAAGGTTATGAAAAAGGTTATAAAGAAGCTTGTGAAAAAACGGAAATGAAAGGCGTTAAAGAAAAACTTGAAAGTGCAAGAAAAATGAAATCAAAAAATATTTCTGATGATGTAATTGCAGAATGTCTAGGTCTTTCTTTGGAACAAGTTCAAGTACTTTAAAATTTTTAGGAAAATTTTAAAAGCCTTTGGAAATAAAAAAGGCTTTCTAAAACTTTAAGCGTATTTAGAAAGCCTTTTAAATGTTTACAGCTAATAGAAAATCCTATTTTTTAATATTTCTACCGTACAAGTCAGAAATGAAAGAAAGATTTTCGGCCCTTTCTTTTGTAAGGCTTCCAGAAGGAATACGCCATGCCCAGTTTGTTCCGCCTAAAGTATTAGGGGTATTCATTCTGGCATCTTTTCCTAAATCCAGAATATCCTGCATTGGAATTACAGCCATATCAGCACAAGATGCAATTGCACACCTTATAATAGCAGAACAAAGTTCACCGCTATTTGAAAGAGTTCTTGCCTCTTTTTCTGAAAGTTTTTTTCCAAAAGCATATTCAGCAGCAATCTTTACGGCAACATCCGATGCACTGTCAAGCCAGCCCTGAAGAGTATCATTGTCATGAGTTCCCGTATAAACTACAGATGTCTGTGGATACATGTGTGGAAGAAAAGCGTTTACCATTCCGTCTCTACCGGCTTCATTAGGATCAAAAGCAAATTGAAGGACTTTCATTCCAGGGAAACCAGAATCATCGCGCAATTTTCTTACATCGTCTGTAATTACGCCCAAATCTTCTGCAATAATAGGAAGTTCTCCTAACGATTTTTTTATTGCATTGAACAACGCGATATCAGGACCTTTTACCCACTTTCCATTTACAGCAGTCGGTTCTCCATACGGAATTGACCAGTACGCCTCAAAACCCCTGAAATGGTCGATTCTGACAATATCAACGAGTTCTCCCATTCGTTTAATGCGCTTTACCCACCATGAATAATTGTCTTTTTTCATTGCATCCCAATCGTATAACGGATTTCCCCATAACTGACCGGTAGCAGAAAAATAATCCGGCGGAACACCTGCGACACACAAAGGAATTCCGTTTTCATCTAACTGGAAAAATTTTTGATTTGCCCATACATCAGCAGAATCAGGAGCTACAAAAATCGGAATATCACCGATTAATTTTATTCCTTTTTTATTTGCATATTCTTTTAAAGAAAACCACTGCTGATTAAAAAAGAACTGAATTACTTTAATTTGTTCGATATTTTCTGTATGCTCACTGTCCCATTTTGAAACAGATTTTTTATCACACTTTGCAAGATTTTTTGGCCAGAACGCATTCCACATCTGAGCGATACCGTTTACGCCCTGTTTTTCTGCTTCTGAATCATAAAACTGTTTTATGCTTGTAAAATCAGCATAATTATTAAGCCATGCTGAATTGTCGTTTTTAAATGCTTCATAAAGTTCTCTATCTGATTTTGAGCAGTTATTCAAAAAATATGATGCGCATTTAAAAAGAACAGGCATTTTCCACCATACGACAGAACCGTATTCAACAGGCCCTTCTGATTTTATGTAATCAGCTGGAATAATATCTTCTTTTGATGCCCAGCCTTTTTTTACTAAATCATCTAAATCGATTAATAATGGATTTCCTGCAAAAGTTGAAAACGATGCATAAGGAGAATCTCCATAACCAGTTGGACCGATTGGAAGGATTTGCCACAATGTTTGATGTGCAGATTCAAGCCAGTCAACAAATTCATAGGCAGGATTGCCTAAAGTACCTATACCAGGTGTCCCCGAAAATGATGTGGGGTGCATTAATATTCCACTACTTCTTGTAAACTTCATATATTCCATTTTAAATCTTTTTTATTTAAAGTCAAATCTTTTTTTATGTTTTTTATACTCTGAGATTAAAAATCATCAGTTTTGATAAATGCCTTCCCCGTCGTAATAAATAATGCTTATTTCTTTTTCTTTAACTACTACAGGCTGTCTATGAGGCGTAGGAAAAGCAGTTTTCGAATAGAAGCCATCTGTTAATTTCTGACCAACTACAACTTCTAAATTGTATTTTCCAGGCTCCACATAAAAATACACATCCTGCTTTTCTTTTGCATTAGAATTAACGCAGTAAAGCATGTAAGATGATTCGTTTTCAAGTTTTCCATACACACTGTAAATCAAATCTTCTTCAGAATTATTGACAACAAGAATTTCTCCCTTTTTCTCAGGAATTAACGAACATGCAGAAAAAAACAAGCCTACAAAAAGAAATAAAACTATTTTTACTAAACTTTTCATAAATGAACTCCATAAAATTTAATGAGAAAGTATCAGCTTCAGTTTTTTTATTTTTAATATTTTACCATATCTTTTTAAATTACAAAAGTTTAGATTTTAGTTTTTCTTTCATTTGACAAAGATAGAAATACTGTTACACTTAAAAACAAATCAGAAATTAGAATTCTTTATGAAAAGAGACATTTTAGGAGTAATAATGAATAAAGTTGCATTAATTACAGGCGCATCTTCAGGAATCGGACTTGAAACTGCTTTATCTTTATTAAAAAAAGGCTTTACAGTTTATGGAGCGGCCCGCAGGCTTTCTTTAATGAAAAAAATCGAAGAAAACGGCGGAACTATCCTTTACCTTGATTTAACAGATGATAATTCAATTGAGACTTGCGTAAAAACAATTATTCAAAAAGAAAAACAAATCGACATTCTGATAAACAATTCAGGCTACGGTCTTGGCGGCTCAATCGAAAATGTTCCAATAGAACAGGCAAAAAAACAGTTTGAAGTAAATGTATTCGCCCTTATCCGCCTTACGCAACTTGTAATTCCGTATATGAAAAAATCACCTTCTTCTAGAATCATAAACATTTCATCAATGGCAGGACGCTTTTCTTCTCCATTTTTAGGCTGGTATCACGCTTCAAAATATGCCGTAGAAGCCCTCACCGATTCCCTAAGACTTGAACTTTCTTCTATAAAAATTAAAGCAGTTTTAATTGAACCCGGACTGATAAAAACTCCATGGGGAACAATCGCATCTGAATCAATCAGAGAAAACACCAAAAATACAATTTATGAAAATGCCGCATTAAATGTTTCAAACTTCTACGAAAAAAATTATTCCCTTCAAAACGGCTCTGCTTCAAATCCGACAGTAATCTCAAACGCAATAATAAAAGCTGTTTGCGCAAAAAATCCAAAAACAAGATACTCAATCGGAAAATATTCAAAACTTTTTATCTTTACAAAAAAAATTCTCCCAGACCGACTTTTTGACTTCCTTGTAAAAAAAGTCATGAAAATGTAAGTACATTTAAAAACAAAAAGGCATCCAAGTTTTCTTGAATACCTTTTCATACAAACTAAGCCTTAGCAGTTTTATGCGAAGTACTTAATTGTTCTAACCTGCCTAAAATAGAAGAACCGTTAAAAACAAAGCGCAAAGCGGTTTGTTTAGGTTCCTCCTAAAAAACGGCACACGAGGGCGATTCATCGACCGAGTTTAAAATAGAAAGAACAATTAAGTACATTTTAAAATAAAAAAGGCATCACAGTTTCCTTGAATGCCTTTTCATACAAACTAAGCCTTAGCAGTTTTATGCGAAGTACTTAATTGTTCTTACCTGCCTAAAATAGAAGAACCGTTAAAAACAAAGCGCAAAGCGGTTTGTTTAGGTTCCTCCTAAA
>JAEDFA010000097.1 GCA_016293005.1 Treponema sp. | reverse complement strand
CTTCACTTTGTATTTTTTTGTTTTTGAATTTTTCTGATTTTATGATTTTGGAAAAATATGGTGCTCCAGTTTGTATTTATTTTGGCGATTTTTATAACTGTCAGTGTAAAGTTGAATATAAATTGGAGCGGTTTTGTTCTGGGGAATTTTAAAATTTGATTTTTGCGAGTTTGAGAGTGCTCCAGTTTGTATTTTGAAAATATTTATAATATGGAAGATTTAACATTAATTCAAAAAGAAATTGTTTTTGAACTTGAATATTTAAAAGAAAAATCGCTGATTACTGAAAAATTTCTTGCAAAAAAAGTCCGCGAACATGCAAAAATTCAGGGAAAATCGAAAGCAGGAATTTGTTTAAACGATTTGGAAATCTGTCTTGGATATCTTTCTGAACAAAAACAGCTGAATTTTTCCATTCACTTGAACAGTGCAAATGATATTTTTATAAAAAAAGATGATTTTTGTAAATTTCTGGAAAATGATGCAAAAAAACGCCGTCTGTCTAGCGAAAAATCTATGTCAGTTTTAACAAGCGGTGACTTGCGCGAAAAAAGTTCTGGCGGCAAAATTCAGAAAAAGCGCATTGAACGAAAGAAATTGAATTGCTGCATGTACGAAGAATTTTTGTCGTGATAGTTTTAGAGTTGCACTTAAATATTTTTTAATATTGTGTTATTATTAATCAATGAAGAATTCAGAAAATCGGAAAAAGAAAAAAAAGCGTACTTCATTTCGTGAATTTATCACATCAAAATGGGTTCTTTTAGGAATCATCATATTTCTCGTTCTTACAGTCATTATGCTTGTCATTTTTATTTCCGAGCAGGAAACGAATTCAAAAATCAATACGCTGTTTGATGCGTTCTGGTATACTCTTGTAACGATTACGACAGTTGGTTACGGTGATATTACGCCTGAATCAGTTTTGGGTCGGGTTGCAGCGATGGTGCTTTTGATTGCCGGGGTTGCAATTTTTGGTGCGCTTTCTGGAAAATTTGCATCGTTTCTGTTTGACAGGCAGCAGAAAAGGGATAAAGGACTTTTGAATATGGCAAAGATGAAAAATCATTTTTTAATCTGTGGGTGGAAGCCTAATTTTGAGCGGATTCTTTCTGGAATTCTTGAAGCGAACCCTGAAGTTACGAATGAAAAAGTTGTCATTCTGAATAATGCCGAACAAGGTGAAATTGACAGAATAAAATCTGACAGTCGTTTTAAGGGCATAAATTATCTTCATGGAGATTTTACGGACGAAGATACACTTTTGAAGGCGCAGATAAAAACTGCCGAGCGGGCATTAATTCTTGCAGATTTATCGGAAAATTTTTCTGCACTGGAAAATGATTCGCGGGCGGTTCTTGCCGTCATTACGATGAAAAACTTGAATCCGCGCATTTACTGTGTTGCAGAAATTGCTGATTCCAAGTTTGAAAAGCATCTTTCCCTTGCCAGATGCGATGAAATAATTCTTTCTTCTGATTATGAGCAGAATCTTCTTGTGCAGGCTTCAAGCGGAAAAGGAATGAGTCATATTCTGAGGGAACTGATAGCAGGAGATTCTGGTGCTGGGATTATTATTGAGCCTATTCCTGAAGAATTTGTGGGAAAATCTTATCATGATTACCGCATTTCGTTGAGGACTCGCGATGTCTTGATTGGTATTCTTGAAAATACTGGAAATTTTTATCAGCGCAGAAAAGAAGCACTTGCAGAGGCGCAGAAAAATCCTGATATGGAAAAAATCGTTGCTAACTTAAAAAAGGTAAAGACTCTTCAGAGTAATCTTCCACATTTTACGCCGGATGACGATTATATTGTTCCCGGAAATTCAAAGGCGATTTTTATTCACGGAAATAACACATGTAAGGAATAAATCATGGAATTTAGGTCTGATATTATAGAAAAACTTCCGAAACTTGAGATTTTTTCTGATTTTACAGAAAAGACAGAGGACAGTACTCGTATCTTGAAAAAAATATGTTCTTCACTTGAAGTAAAGGATTTTGCAAAAGGCGAAGTTATCATAAATGAAGGCGATTTGGGCGATACGCTATATATTCTTCATACTGGAAGCGTTCAGGTAAAAAGAAATACGCCAGGAAACGAACAGTTTGCCGTCGTAAATTTGAGTGCGGAGCAGAATGTCTTTTTTGGGGAAGTTGCACTTATTGACAGCGACCGTCGTTCTGCCTCTGTTGTTGCTCTTGAAAACTGTCGTACGCTTTGTCTTGACGGCGGAACATTTAAGGCCTTGTGCGAAGAAGAACCACTTTTGGGCTATCGTGCAACATATCGAATTGCCCGCAGACTTGCTTCTTCTCTCAGACGGTCAAATAAAGATTTGCTTACATTGTACGAAGCGCTTCTGGATGAAGTTGACGGAGAATAAAAAAATATATAAATTCTTATGATTTGAATATAGTGATAAAAAGTTTGCGTTGCGAGCTTCATTATTTAATTGGAGGAAAATATGTCTGTAAAAAAAGTAACTGATTCTATTTTGTATGTTGGTGTTGATGACAAGGAAATCGATTTGTTTGAAAGTCAGTTTGTTGTGCCCGAAGGTATTTCGTATAATTCATATATAATTATGGACGAAAAAATTGCAATTCTGGATACTGTTGATAAATCAAAAACTTCAGAATGGCTTTCTAATGTTGAAGATGCTCTTTCAGGAAAAACTCCTGATTATGTAATTATTTCTCATGCAGAAGGTGACCATTGTGCATCGCTTGTTGCTCTTTTGAAAAAATATCCTGAAATCACTGTTGTTGGAAATGCAAAAACTTTTCCAATGATAAAAAATTTCTATGGTTTTGAAGATGTTTCTCATTCGCTTGTTGTAAAAGAAAGTGATGTCCTTGAACTTGGTTCTCACCGCCTTAAATTCATTATGGCTCCGATGATTCACTGGCCGGAAGTTATGATGAGCTATGAGGAATCTGAAAAAGTTCTGTTTTCGGCAGATGCGTTCGGAAAATTCGGTGCGCTTGACATTAAGGAAAGTCCTTCTGAAGCAAAAAAAGAAGACTGGGCTTGTGAGGCAAGACGGTATTATTTTAACATTGTTGGAAAATACGGCGCACCAGTTCAGGCACTTTTAAAGAAAGCAGCCGGCCTTGACATTCAGAAAATATGTCCGCTTCACGGACCGGTTCTTGCAGAAGAACTTTCATATTATATAGAAAAATACGATGTATGGAGCCGCTACGAACCTGAAAATAAAGGCGTTCTTATTGCATATTCGTCTGTTTACGGAAATACGAAGGCAGCTGTTGAAACGCTTGCTGAATGTATTGGAAGTCGTGAAAAAGTAGTTCTTGCAGATTTAGCACGCGAAGATATGGCAGAAGTAATTGAAGATGCGTTCCGCTATGACAGGCTTGTTGTTGCTTCACCAACTTATGACGGCGGACTTTTTCCTGCAGTTGAATCATTTTTAAATCATCTGAAAGCAAAGGCTTATCAGAAACGAACTGTCTTTTTAATTGAAAACGGTTCATGGGCTCCGATGGCAGCAAAGAAAATGGCGGAAATTTTTTCAGAAATGAAAGACATTCATGTTGCAGAAAAGTCTGTTACGATAAAATCTGCACTCAACGATGAAAGCCTTTGCGCAATAAAGGAACTTGCAGAAGAAATCGTAAAAGCGTAAAGCAGAAAAAAATTGCAGGATGAAAAGAAGATTTTTTGATTCAAAAATAAATCCTTCTCTTCAGCTGATTCTCTCAGGAATTCTGTTATTCGCGTTCTGTTTTTCAGGCTGTTCTGTTTCAAGTGAAAATATCAGTTCTGCGTCAGATTTTAAGAGTGTGCACGGAAAAGTTGTAACTCAAAGTCTTCGACGCAGTGCTGTTTTTACCGGTC
>JAEDFA010000096.1 GCA_016293005.1 Treponema sp. | reverse complement strand
TTTTCGGATTAAATTCTGCGACGCTTGTAAGATTCATTACAAAAAACATAGAATTCAGTTTTTTAAAATTTTCAAGAAGGAGATTTTTTTGACTGTCGCCCATATTTTCCGCAGAATAAATCTGATTTTGAATAATATGAATGTAAGAATAAATTTTTTCGATGAATTCTTTCTGAACAAGTCTGTTTTTTTCGATTTTTGATTTGTCGTCTTCGATTTTTGAAATTAGAACATTATTTTTTGAAATTTTTATTTCAAGTGTTTTTAAGTAAAACCAAAAAAAGTGATAACAAAGAAGAAAAACCACAATAAATTCGGGAGCATTACAATCATTTTGAAGATGTATAACTTCGGATGAAAAAGTTTTTGAATACGAAAGAACAAAAAGCATTACAATCTGCTGAAGCGGAATGATTCCAATTGAAAAAAGAACGATTAAAATATATTTTCTAGAAATTTCTTTTGAATAAAAAAAAGTAATCAGGAACTGAAAAAAAATGTAACTGTACGCAAGAAGTACTGAAAGAACTGAAATCACATTTGAAATTTGCGATGAAGGCATAATCGCAAAAATTATGAAAAAAATAAAAACGAGTATGCACATAAACGGCGAATAAAAGATTAAATTCTGAACCGCCTTAATGTGAACATTTTTTTTATTGAACTGAAGCTGCTTATTTCCAAAAAGAACAGGAGGAATCAAAAGAAAAATCTGATTTATTTTTAAAACCATCGGATAAAAACTTGTATTTACCCAAAAAAATTTATAAAAAAGTCCGTCATTGTTCAGACAATACACGGAAAAACAGAAAACAGGAATTATATAATGAAGAAATTTTTTATCTTTGCTGAAAAAACTTATTGTAAGCGCGATAAAAGTACACGAAATTATAAATCCAAGAAAAAAGAATTCAAAAAAAAGCCTGTTCATTCTTTCATTTTACATAAATTATTGAAATTTTGCCATAAAAATGTCATACTGTCGATTATCAGGCTGAATGTCAATTTTCAAAATGTAAATTTTCTGGAGGAAAAAATGACAAAATTACGGGGCGCTTTTACAGCATTAGTTACGCCGATGCACGAAGATGAATCTGTTGATTATGAAGGTTTCCGTTCCCTCGTTAAAAGTCAATGTGAAGGTGGAATCGATGGTATTCTCCCATTAGGAACAACTGCAGAAACTCCAACTTTAACAGAAGATGAAGAAGATGCTCTCATTAAAATTGCTTTTGAAGAAGTCCGTGCATACGAAAAAAAGGCTTCAAGAAAAGTTCAGATTGTTTTAGGAGCAGGTTCAAACTGCACTCGAGATGCCGTAAGATACTGCGAAAGAGCAAAATCGTTCGGTGCAGATGCCGCTTTAGTCGTAACTCCTTACTATAACAAACCCAGCAACGAAGGAATTTTCCGTCACTTTGAATGCTGTTCAAAAGTCGGACTTCCAATCGTTGTTTACAACATTCAAGGTAGAACCGGTAAAAACATCGACACACCGACTCTTTCAAGAATTGCAGATTTACCAAACATTATTGCCGTAAAAGAAGCAAGCGGAAACATTAACCAGATGATGGATGTAATCGCTCAGGTAAAATCAAAGCATCCTGATTTTTCCGTAATTTCCGGCGACGACGGTTTAACCCTTCCTTTAATTGCCTCTGGCGGTGACGGTGTTTTCAGCGTTGTGTCAAACCTTACTCCTTCGCTTATCGTTCAGATGACGCACGCAGCATTAGACGGAGATTTACAGACTGCACGAGAACTTCACTACAGACTTCTTCCGTTTTTTAAAGCAGCGTTTGTCGACGGAAACCCGACTTCAATAAAATACGCGTTAAGCGTAAAAAACTTAATGAAACCGTGCGTTCGTCTTCCGCTTTCAGAAGTTACTGATTCTGCAAAAAAAATTATCGAAAATGCATTAAAAGAATGTAAATTGTAATCTGGAGGAATATATGAATCAAAAAATAAAAGTCGGTGTTTTAGGTGCAACTGGAATGGTTGGCCAAAGATATATAAAACTTCTCGAAAATCATCCGTGGTTTGAAGTAAGTTATGTTGCCGCTTCTCCTCGTTCTGCAGGAAAATTATACAAAGATGCAGTTCAAAACCGCTGGCTGATTGGAGAAAATATTCCAGAAGGCGTTCAAAACCTTACTGTAGAAGATGCAAATATTGCAGAAAAAGCTCTCGGAAAATGCCAGTTCGTTTTTTCTGCGCTCGAAATGGGAAAAGACGAAATCAAGGCGCTTGAGGCATCTTACGCGCAAAACGGAATTCCAGTCGTTTCAAACGCTTCCGCAAACCGCTGGACAGAAGATGTTCCAATGCTAATCCCAGAAATCAACTATTCTCACCTCGATGTAATTGCAGAACAAAAAAAACATCACGGCTGGGACAAAGGATTCATCGCCGTAAAACCAAACTGCTCACTTCAAACTTACATGATGCCGCTTTTTGCGCTTCAAGAAGCAGGTTACCCGGTAAAAAGAATGATTGTAACAACTTTGCAGGCTACAAGCGGCGCAGGTTATCCTGGAGTTCCGTCTTTTGACATGGTTGATAACATCGTTCCATACATCGGTGGCGAAGAAGAAAAAACAGAAAAAGAATGTCTCAAAATTCTTGGAAAAGTTAAAGACGGAAAAATCGAAAACGCTTCATCTCCTGTTGTTTCTTCAACATGTACACGAGTTCCTGTAATCGACGGGCATACAGCATGCGTTTCACTGGAATTTGATTTGCCGGAAGATAAAAAGCCTTCTCTCGAAGAAATCGAAAGAGTCTGGACTTCGTTTAAATCTGTTCCGCAGGATTTAAATCTTCCTTCTGCGCCTGTTCATCCGATTGTTGTTCGCCACGAAGAAAACAGACCTCAGCCACGACGCGACCGTGAAACAGAAAAAGGCATGGCGTGCGTAATCGGAAGACTTAGAAAATGCAATGTATTCGATGTAAAATTCGTTGCTTTAAGTCACAACACAAAACGCGGTGCTGCTTTAGGAGGAATTTTAAACGCAGAACTCTTAAAAGCAAAAGGATTTTTTGATAATCTATAAACGCTAGAAAATAAATAAAAAAAACTCTAAAAGTCGTAGATGATTTTTAGAGTTTTTTATTTTTAAAACACAAAAAAAATTATCTATTTTTTTATTTTCGATTTTAAAACAGCAAGAACCTTATTTTTTTCTTCAGGAGAATCAAATACGAAATTTAAAGCCGCTCCCTTTTTTCTTATGACTTTTAATTCCGTGTCAGAATTTTTTTGCTGTTCACTTTCATCTAAATTTAAAACAGGAACGGAATAAATTTCTGAAAAGGTCAAAAATTTTGCATTTGCAATAATTCCTTTTTCATAAATTCCACTTTTTTTGTACAAAACGATTTCCTGACTGCTCATAAAAATCCCTAGAATTCCAACAAGACAGACAACAGCATTATACAAAAACCCAAAATCCCTTATAAAAAGAATTGAAATCAAAACAAAGCCGCTTACGATTATTACATACTGAATTACATTGTTTTTTTCTGAGAGTTTTTCGATTAATTTCCCCGTTTTTGATTTAATCGATTTTGACCTGAACGGAATCGAAAAAAGAATTGCAACTGAAATTATATAAGACGATATAATTAATATAAAATTTGAAAGTTGATTTTGCATACTTTTATTCTAATTGCTGAATTTTATTTTGTCGAGATTTTTTTTACGTCAGAATTCTTTTGACGCTTTTAAATAAATCTCAATTTTTATGAAATCCCTTTAAAAATGTTCTTCCAGTTTTATAATTACTCACATTGCTCAGCGTTAATAAAAAAACCGGCTATAAAACATAACCGGCTTTATAAATTCAAACTTTATAAAATATCAAAAAT
>JAEDFA010000035.1 GCA_016293005.1 Treponema sp. | reverse complement strand
TTCTTACATCTAAAATTAGTCTTTTAAGAAAACAAAATCTATTTTAAGACCGTTCATATTGTCAAAATAAACATTTGAAAAATCCCAGCGGTTTCTCATTGCAACAAAACTTTTCGGTCTTAATAGATATATTACCGGGCACTGTTCAAGAATAATTCTCTGATATTCGTTCCATATAACAAAAGCTTTTTCCCTTTCAAGAGTAAAACTTCCTTCGTTATAAAGATAATCGATTCTTGCTTCCCATTCTGTTTGAGGCATTTTTTGCAAAGGATACCACAAGTGAAGGTTTCCGCTAGACGGCCACACATTGCTTCCCTGAGTTGGGAAAGCGTTTGAACCAAGACCGATTAAAACAGACTGCCAGTCATAAGTTGAAGTAAGCATTTCAATAATTTTCTGAAAATCAACCTGTCTTACATTCACTTTAATTCCGACTTTTGAACATTCATCACTTATAATAAGCGCAATATCATTAAATACTGTGTTTGACGACGGAATCGTAACATCAAATTCAACTACAAAGCCATCACTGTCGCGCATTACGCCGTCTTGAGTTCTTTTAAAACCTGCTGACAAAAGAAGATTTTCTGCTTTTTCAAGGTCATACCTGTATTTTAAAGTAATTTCCGGATTGTAGTATGGATTTATTTCAGGGAAAAAATCGTACTTTGCAGAAGCAAGTCCGCGATACGCCTGATCGATAATTCTTTCTCGATTTAAAAGCGAACTCATCGCCTGACGAAATTCTTTTGTGCAGAACCATTTATAAAATTTCTGATTTTTATTTATCGGATTCTGATTAAAACTCCACAAAGACGCAGACATTGAACCTTCTGAATTGAAAACCGTATAATCATCTTTTTGATTTTTCACGACATCGCTTATTTCTTCAGGACGCGGCATAAAAACTTCAGTCTTTCCTTCTCTGAAAAGAAGAAAATCGGTACTCATATCACCAGTAATTTGAAAAACTTTTTTTTCAACATACGGAATAGAAACATTTTCAGAATCTTTTTCCCAATAAGACGGATTTCTTTCAAGGACAAGACGCTGCGAAGGAATGTATTCTGTTATAAACCATTTTCCACAGCTTGGAATTTGTTTTACATCGCAGTTTACAGGAAAAAGATTTTTTACGCCTTCAACACCACCTTCTTCTTTTGCCTTTTTATACAGAAATGACGGACAAAGATTCATATTTGTTGAAAGAAGCGGTTCTGCTATAATTCTTGGGAAAATAAAATCGAAACGCCGCTCGTCAATTTTTACACATTCAACCCGTTTTACGCTTCCATCACTCATAGAAATCCATTGCCCACTAAAACCACTTGAATTAAAACGACTGTCACCGGCAATTTCGTTATACCAGAAAACAAAATCGTCGCTTGTAACAGGAATTTTCTTATCTGAATTGTAATACGACCAGACGATTCCCTCTTTTATTGTATAATGAACTGTAAGCGTGTCGTTTTTTTCATCTGTTTCAATTTCAAAATCTGCAAGGCGCGAAAACCATTTTTTATTTTCCATGTCGTAATCTACAAGGCAGTCAAGAACATTATCAAGAATTGCCGCACTCGAACCGTCCCGTTCTGCAATAAGCTGATTGAAAGTTTTTGGGTCGGCTAAAATCGTATCATACCAGATTCCCTTCACTTTCCCAGGAACGATTTTTTGATTTTTCCATGGCTTTGAAACAGAAGAACGGATTAACTGGGAATTTGAACTTCTTAAATATTCTTCAATTTCTAAAAGCGTCATTTCTTTAGGCGAACAAGAAATTAAAAAAAAGAGAAAAAAAATTGAAAAAAAGCGGCAAAAATTTTTCATATTACCTACATTTTTTCAAGGAACGGAACTAAAACTAATTCCATCGCATTTTTCATAACCTGAAGGGTACATTCAACAAGGTAAAGGCGACTGGAAGCAAGCTGTTTATTTTCTGCATTAAGAATAGAACAAGTCTGATAAAATTTGCTAAAAAGCTTACTTACATCATAAAGATAAGATGTCATAATGCTCGGATCAAGGTTTTCGGCACTTTTTTGAACAATTACAGGAAAATCTCCAAGAGCCTTTATTAAATCCCATTCTTCGCTAGATTTTAAAAGCGTTGTATCGTGATTTTCTGATTTTAAACCGCTTGACGAGGCTTTTTCAAGAATTGAATTTATCCTTGCACCGACATACTGAAGATAAGGACCTGTATTTCCGTTGAAACTTAAACTTTCTTCCGGATTAAAAAGCATGTCTTTTGACGGCGTTCCCTGAAGAAGATAATAATGAATTGCGGCAAGAGCAACTTTTTCTGCAACTTCATCAGCATTTGTAACTTCACAGTCCCGCCCTTTTTCTTTAATCGCTTCAAGGGCATCTTTGTGAAGAGAATCAAGAAGATCATCTGCATCAACTACAGTTCCTTCACGGCTTTTCATTCTGCCACTCGGAAGATTTACAAGGCCATAACTTAAATGATAAAGTTTGTCAGCCCAATCAAAACCGAGTTTTTTAAGAATGTAAAAAAGAATCTTAAAATGATAATTCTGTTCACTTGCAACAACATATACAAGCTGATTAAACGCCCAGTCATCGTGGCGGCTTATCGCAGTTCCAATATCCTGAGTGATGTAAACTGAAGTTCCGTCTTTTCTTAGAAGAACTTTTTCATGAGAATCTTCGTCCTTTCCTTTTCCGACAACATCCGTAACATCGATTCGAACAGAACCATCTTCGGCTTTGAAGAAAATGCCTTTTTCAAGACCTTTTAAAATTTCATCTTTTCCTTTTAAATAAGTTTCGCTTTCAAAATAAAATTTATCAAAACTGATTCCAGTTCTTTTGTATGTTTCCTGTAACCCGGAAAAAGTCCATTCATTCATTTTTTGCCACAATGCTCTAGTTTCACTGTCACCCTGTTCCCATTTTACAAGCATTTCTTCTGCAATCTGATTTGCTTCAGGATGAGCAGTTTCTATCTTATCTTTTTCACCTTTTAAATACCTGTCAAATTCTACATAACACTGACCTGCAAAATGGTCACCTTTCATATTTAAAGAAGAAGGAGTGTCCCCATTTTTTTCATGAAAAAGTTTATATGCAAGCATTGATTTACAGATATGAATTCCGCGATTGTTAATTAAATTAACTTTAAAAACTTCTGCACCTGCCTTTTTTAAAATCCTTGAAACAGATTCACCTAAAGCATCGTTTCTTAAATGACCCAAATGGAGCGGTTTATTAGTATTCGGCGAAGAAAATTCTATCATTACTTTTCTTGATGCAAGCGGCTTTTTTCCTTCTGAATTAAAACTTCCGTATTCTTCTTTTTGTTCATAGATTTTTTTTAGAATCTGTGAAGAAGCATCTCCTTTGTTAAGTTTTACATTTACATAAGGTCCAACTGCAAGAAATTCTCCAACCGAAGAAACAGAAACACCATCAAAACTCTGTTTTTCGTTTATAATTTTTAAAACTTCTGAAGCAATAGACTGTGGAGAAGTCTTTAATGACTTTGCAAAAGCGAACATCGGAGAGCCTAAATCACCCATTTGGGAATTTGGAGGAGTTTCAACTGCAACATTTTCAGGTAAAATACACTCTCCTCCTTTAGATTTTATAAGTTCATTCAAAGCAGAAGAAACAACAATTCTCATAAGATTTTTTACATCAGACATAAAATTCCACCATAAATAATAAAAATTCAAATAGACTTCCAATTATTTTAGAAGTTTGAAAATCGCTTTTTATTATAACAAATTTTCTTTTTTTTATATATAGAAAAGAGAGGAAAAATCACAATTTTAGAAACTCAGATTAAAAATCAGACAGAAAGATTTACAGTAAACGCTGCCTGGACCGTAAAAGATTTTGTTCTGTCAAAATCTTTCTTTTCTTTTTCAATTAAAAGAGTTTCCCTTCGGTTAGAACCAAACATTTCTTCGCAGCAAGTACAATTTTCACAGATTAAAACATTTTCAGGTTTTATACCATTTTTTTCAAGAATAAAAAGATTTGCATTTAAAAGACTTAACGAAAAAAGATTTTTGCCTTCGTTTTTCCAGTCTTTTGTAGAAAGAGAGTTTTTTTCATTTTCTGTTAAAAGAGAAACGCAATTTTCACCAAAATTCTCTCTGAAAAAAAGAGCGCGTTCTTCCTGAACCGTATAACAGCATTTTTGAATATGAGGACCAATCGCAATGAGAATATCAGAGAATTCTGAAGAAAAATCATCATGCAGAATTTTTAAAGCATTCTCAATTATGCCTGTTCCCTTCCAGCCTGAATGAACAACTCCAAAAACATTATTTTTCACATCGCAGAAAAAAATCGGAACACAGTCTGCACAAGTTATAACAGGAACTAAGTCTTTAGAAGAAGTTAAAATTCCGTCTTTTATAATATTTTTTGAGTCATCTTCAAGAAAAACTTTTAAAACTTCCTTTGAATGTTTTAATTCCACAGGAACAAATTTTTTCTGCTTCTCAAAATATTTTTCACTAATTTCTAAAAGAATTTTATCACGCAAAAGATTTTCTTCATTCCAACTGAAACGCATTGAACCTGCTTTTTTAAAAGTCATTCCCCATTTTATTGAAAAATCTTCTAAAAATTTTGAATTGCGGCAAAACGGAAAAAGTTCGAATTTTTGAGAAGATGAAATTTTAATTTTATTTACTTTATCAAAAAACTTCATGGGCGATGATTTTTTACAGGTAAATCAAGCGGTTCGATATCTGTTAAAATACTTGAACAGCATTTTAATTCCATTCTGGATTTTGAAAGTTCTTCTTTGAACTGATGATTTTCCCTGCCCTTTATATGTGAAAAATTCTGCACCGGGTCGTATCCTGGAACTTTTTCATCATCAACACAGGCATGCAAAACTTTTTCTATATTTTTACATGCAATGCTGAACCTTGAGCCTGAATTTCGTACGGTGCTTTCTGCATTCATAATCATTTTATTTACCTGCGACTGATTTTTCATCGACCTTGAATGTTCGCTTTCTATCTTGTCAAAAACAATTCCAATTGCGCCAGCTGGCGAAAGAGATTCAACAAGATTTTTCATCGTAAACGCAACTTCCTGAAGTTCATTCAAATACTGAGAAAGTTCATTGCGATTATCACTGTTTGAAAAAACGCCTTCCATTAAAAGAGTGCTGATTGGCCAGATAGATTTCTCAAAGCGTTCAGTAACATACCAGCCCAAAAATCCTGCCGTCATTTCACAATGAAAAGGAACGCCACCCCACAAATTCTGCCATGGTCTGAAAGGGAGTTCTGGAAATTTTTCGATTGAAAATTCTGCCTGCAATAAAGCCTTTAATTCTTCTTTTTTCTTGTCACGAAGCCATGACGACCATCTTTCGTTGAAAATCTTTTTCCATTCTTCTTTAAATCGAACAAGCCAGTCTTCCGAACCGCCAAAAGATTGGACCTGCCATTCATAATCACCGTTTACAACTTTCCCAAAAGAATTGACAGGAACAGCCTGAATGAATGAATTAATTATAGAAAAATAGGTTACAGATTTATTCAAAAATTCATTCAAAGCTCTTTCTGTATCTGCATCGACATTTATCCCCTGAGAAGCATTCCTGTACGGAAACAGAAAAAGAGATTCAAGAACTTCGTTACGAATCGGACTTGCATTCCCCATAATTCTTGCAAGCGCATCAAAATCAACTCTGGCATTCACATAAGGACAAGTATAACTGTCTGAAACGATGGCCGTAAACTGCGCAATAAAATGAATTAATGGCATCGAACAAAACTGCTGAAGCCAGCTTACAGACCGAACTGCAGAATAAAGGAGAGATTTTTCTTCTGCTTCAAGATTATTCAAAACTGATGAGAGATTTTTTAAAAGAGAATTTCTGATTTCAAGAGTTCCTTCACAATCAAAAGATTTAACATAAGGATCTGCCTGCTTTGTTATTCTTTCTGAAAGAGTCGGAACTATAAAAAGACTTAAAAAAATGTAAAAACTTCCGGGATTTTCATTTACATAAACAAAATAGGGACTAAAAAAATCCTGAACAGTTTTTAATTCCCGAAGTCGTTCGTAAAAAGTAGATTGAATCAGTTTATGCGTATGTAAAAGAGTTCCAGGATGCTTTTTGTTTATCTGCTTTGCAAGGTGAGAAATTAAATCATCGTTGTATAATTCTGAAACTCGCTTTTTTTGAAACAAAGATTTTATCCATAATAAAATTCTGTAAAAAAGCGACTCTGAACGAAGTTTTATCTCTAACGGTTTTACATCATCTTTAGCCTGTGAATGTAAAGCAGGAAGCATATCATCTTTATTTTGATTTAATTTATTAAGCAAATTTTTTCGTTCTTCTGCACTGATTCCTGCAACAAGTTCATCAAAAGAACCGTTAACTGACTTACTCATGTTTTCTATTATAATCTAAAATATATGATATTTCAAATTTAAAATATGAACTTTATCAAAAACCTCTAATTTAAAAATTTCAAAAAAAAAGCACTTCAAAAATGAAGTGCTTTAATTTTTTTAGAAGTAACTTTTAGATCAAACTTGAACGCCTGAATTCATATTCAAAACGCCTTTTTTCATAGACTTTTCTGAATGATGAATACCATATTCCGGTTTCCAGTTTTTTCTGATTAAAGAAATGAAACCGCTGGAAATAAAAATCGATGAATAAAGTCCACTTATAAGACCTGCAATCATCGCAAGCGCGAAATCTTTTATTGAACCTGTTGTAAAGATATAAAGTGAAAATACTGCAAAAAGAGTTGTAACTGTTGTAATTATAGAACGACTCAAAGTTTCTGAAAGAGAAATATTTAAGATTTCATTGAATTTTGAAACTTTTGCGTTTGTGATATTAAACCTTACGCGGTCAAGAATTACAACTGAAGCATTGATTGAGTAACCGATGATTGTAAGAATTGCAGCGAGAACAGTTGTTGTAAATTCCATCTGAGTCCAAACAATAAATGAGAACATAATCAAGGTATCATGCAAAAGCGCAATAATTGCACCTAAAGCAAAATCCCAATGGAAACGAAATGCAGCATAAGCCCAAATTAAAGCAATTGTAATCAAAAGAAGAATCAATGACTTAAAAGCAAGAGTGTTTGAAAAACTTGGACTAATTCTATCCCATTTTGAAATTTGAACTGAACCTTCACCGAAAACTTTTTCTATGGCTGAATTTATTTCAGTCTGAAGCATTTCGTCTGAAGAATCTTCATCAGAAACGGCTGGAAGACGAATCTGGAAAGCATTTTCTGAAGATGAACCAATCTTTTTTACCTGACAAGATTCAAAATCTTTTAAAGAATCTCGAACACCCTCAATTTTTATTTCACTGTCTGAAGAAATTATCACTTCTTCGATTACACCAGGCTTAAAATCAAGACCTAAATTGATTCCTTTTGTAAAAAATCCTATACATCCAAGCGCTATAAGAATTACGCTTATAATTGCGCAAACAACAAAACATTTGCTGAAATTATATGTTTTCTTCATTTATTTTACCCTCCAGCTGATGCTCATGTATTTTTTATGAACAGTTTCTGTGTTGAAATCAAACATCAAGCGAGAAACAAATAATGCCGTGAATACAGAAGAAACAACACCGATTGCAAGAGTTACTGCAAAACCTTGAATTGAACCTGTTCCAAGCTGAGAAAGGAAGATTGCGGCGATAAAAGTTGTAATATTTGAGTCCATAATAGCCCAGAATGCATTTTGGAAACCTGTTGAAATTGCAACTGCACGGCTCTTTCCTAAAAGAAGTTCCTCTTTAATGCGTTCAAAAATGATTACATTTGCATCTACTGCCATACCGATAGTAAGAATCATACCTGCAATAGAAGGAAGAGTGAGAGTCAAGTTAAAAGCAGAAAGAATAGAGAACATAATGTAAATATTTAAAACTTGAGCAACGACAGCGTTAATTCCTGCGCCTTTGTAGAAAATCAGCATGAAAATCATAATTGCAAGCAAACCGAATGCGATTGCCTTAAGTCCCTGCCTGATTGCCTGTTCACCTAAAGTAGCACCGATTACCTGCTGACTTTCAATACTCAAAGGAACGCTAAGCCATGCCGTCTGCAAAACTTTCTGAATGTTGATTGCTTCTTCCTGTCCAAAACCTGAAAGAGAACATGAACCGCCTGTAATTGCTTCACGAATAACGGCAGCTGATTTTATTTTATTATCGCTTACGATTGCAAGTCGTTTTCCAACATTTTGTCCTGTAACCTGACCGAAAATTCTAGAACCTTCATCATCAAAAGCAATTATAACTTCTGGACGACCTGTCATATTGTCTGAAGATGCTTTTGCAGATTTTATGTGTTTTCCATCAAGAACAGCTTCTTTTTTTACAACGATATATTCTTCGCCTATAATTTTTTCATCGAGACCGTATTTATCTTTTGTATAATTGCCAAGAACTTCACAATCTTCAGGAATTAAAGAAGAATCAACAAGTTTTCCGTTTGAATCAAAAAGATTTTCACCCTTTTCGATATATGAAGCCCTGAATTTTGCAGTTGCTTCATCATCTACAATTCTGAAATTAAGGATTCCCTTACCCATGATTATGGAATTAATTGAACCAGTTTCTGCAGCACCAGGCATTTCAATGTAAATTCTATCATCACCCTGCTGGCGAACAACAGGTTCTGAAAGACCGAATTTATCGATTCTGCTTGTAAGGGTTTCTAAAGCCTGTTCCATAGCTTTTTTCTTGAATTCTGCCTCTGATTCTGTTCCGCCGCTTGCAAGATGAGCATCATAAGAAGCATCTAAGTCTGCCTTTACAATGATGTTCATACCACCAGAAAGATCAAGACCGAGTTTTACAGAATTTTGATAATAATTTTTTGCTTTTAAAAGCGGTTTTCTGTAATTTTCCTGAATAACTTCTTCTAAAACCCGTTCATCACCGTCTGAATCACAGAAAGCATAATAAACAGCAGAAGCACCCATGTGCTCTGGAATAGTTTTTTCTGCTTTTTTGTATTCTTTTTCTGCCTTTGATTTTATCCATGAAAGATTTTCTGGAAGTTCTGCGTTTTCATCAGATTTTAAATTTCTTAAAACCGAAACATCTTCTTTTGCTTTTGTTGTAGAATAATCGCGGATATCTTCAAGAGATTTTAATGCAATAGCCTGAACATCTTTTGACGTTCTGAAATACCAATTAATTGAAGGTTTTAAAAACCACAGACATAATGCCAAAACAACAAGAAGAATAATAAAGCGTGTTTTTTTCTGCATTTTTATTACATCCTATTTTTTTTTATTCTGAATCAGTTTGTTTTTGTTCTTCCTGAACAGATGATTCTTCTTTTGAATCTTTTTCAGATTTTTTATCTGATTTTTTATCTGATTTTTCTTCTGATTTATCTGACTCACATGAAGCAATTGCACTTCTTGTAAATTCAACTTTACAATTGTCGTCAACTTTTACGATAACAGTTTTGTCTTTTACAGAAGAAACAACACCGTGAATTCCACCGATTGTAACGACTTTATCACCTTTTTTTAACGCATCAAGCATCTTCTGAGTTTCTTTCTGTTTTTTATTCTGTGGACGAATCATGAAGAAATAAAAAATTAAAATGATTAACAAAAATGGAACGATTGTACCAAGAAGCCCCATGGTACCTGACGGCTGCGCAGCCTGTTCCTGTTGTAAAAAAGAAATAATAGGCATATTTTTCCTCTATTTTTTTAATTTCACTGAAAAATCAGTTTTTACAGAATACCATAGACTTTATAGAATCGTCAAGAATTAAATTTCGTGTATTGACTTTCGTGAACAATGCGCCAAAATATTGATAAAAAATTTACTTTATAAATTTTGAAAGTTCGTCATTGAGTTTTTTATATTCTGAAGCATTTGGATTCAGCGCAACAATCTGCTTTAAGTAATACTGCGCTTTTCGGTAGTCTTTTTTCTGGAAATAAATTTCATAAAGCCTGAACAAAGAATCGATATTCCGCGGATTTGAAATAAGACTGCTTCGTAAATCAGCAAGAGAATTTTCAACTGAATTTTCAAGAAAACTTTTTTTATAGTATAGAAAACTTTTCATTTTTACGGACGCAGAAGGAAGAAGAGAAGAAATTATAGACGAGGCTTCTTGAGTTCTTTTTGAAGCGACTAAAACCGAAATATATGCCTGAACAATATTTTCATCCTGCATTTTCTGCCTGTAAATTGGAAGAATAAATTGATATGCTTCATCGACTTTTTTAAGTTCAATTAAAATATTGCAGAACGAAAGTACATTACCGGAGTCTTCAGGCGAAAGCGAAACGAGTTTTTTAGAAAGTCCGTACGCTTTTTCAAATTCTTTCTTTCGAATATATGAATTTACAGCGTATTTTAAAGCATCTGTATTTTCAGGCTGAACTGAAAGAATTTTTTCAGCATAAAAATCACTGGATTTTCCGTTAACTAAAACAAAAGAATCATCTGAAAGTTTTGCAGCAAAAAGAAGAACATCAGAATCATCAGGATAAAGTTTTATCGCTTTTTCTATCGTTGAAACAGATGCAGAAACATTTTTACTCCATTCATACTGAACTAGACTTCGCAAAATGAGGTATTCTTTTTTTTCTTCATCTTGAAGCGCATAAGTGTCTAAAAGAGAAATTGCGCGGATATAATTATTTGATTTTATAAGAACTTTAGCACGGAACAAAAGCGAATCAAGGTCAGATGGATTTTGCATCAAGACTTTTGCAATATAATCTTCTGCCTGCTCATAAAGCTGCATTTCAAACGCATTTTCTGCACATATTTTTAAAAGACAGATGTTATTCGGAAATTTTTCAAGATTTTCAAGCGCAACTTTATAAGACTCTCTGACTTTTCCTGAAAGTTTTAAGGCAGAAACATAATATTCTATCACTGAAGGAATGTCTTTGGAAAAATCCTTAGCTTTTTCAAGATTTAAAAGAGACTGTTCATAATTTCCTTTTTTAAAATCAAGAATTCCTAAAAGATAGTATACAAGAAAAGAATCTGAGTTCAAGGAGAGAGCGAATTTCAAATCGGACTGCGCTTTGGCATAAAAATCAGAAACATCAGAAACTTTTAAAACGACTAAAGACGGAAGAACGCTAGAAAGAAAATCTACATTTCCAGTGCTCGTATCGTAAAGGCCTTCCTGGCTAGATTTAATTGCAGCAATGTAAGAAGTTTCAGGAACATTTGAAGGGCTTTCCCAATCAATTCTTTCATCCGGCCAGAGAATTTTCATCATATTTGAAATTACAAGCAGAAGAACTTTTTCCTGTTCTGAAAGTTCATTTTCGCTTTTTCGTATAGATGAAGCAGCCCTTTTTAAAGATGCCGGAAGCGCATTTTCAACATCTTTCATTATGGTTTCATCAATGCGTGAAAAATAAGATTTCCGGCTCTCCTGAGTTTTTCCAAGGGAAACTGCGTCATCTCCAGAAAAAGAACTGTGAACTTCATTTGCATAAGGGGCAATTTTTGTTGAAGCGCATGAATTAACGAGAAAAATCACTGACAAAAAAGCGGAAGAGATTAATATATTTTGAAAGAATTTAAAAAAGTTCACTTAAAAATTCCAGAATTAAAAATTTTCAATGTCTCCATCGTCGATCAAATCTTCATCTGAACTTTTTAAAATATCGTTAATTTTCTGCCGATGTATAAACAGAATTATTAAAAATGCTCCGCCTAAAATCATAAAAACAGGAACAAAAAACTTTACAATCTGAGAAAAAGAAAAACTTATTACATCAAAACTAAAAAGTGAAAAAACTAAAGACGAAATCAAAAGAAAAACAGCAGAAAATCCGTATGCAAAATTAATTCTCGTATTATTGATTTTTCCGATTATAAAAATTGAAATTGAAATAAAAAGCATCGTCAAAGGCCACGCTTCTTCCATTGTCCAGGGAATAAGATGTGTTTTTATAAGCATAAAAAGAATTCCGGAAAGAATCAGAGAAAGACCGGAGACAAAATGAAATGTTTTTCGGAAAAAAGCCACATAAAGATACATAAAACAGATTCCGGCAAAAAGAACTAAAGCCGTCATGATATATTCAGCAATCTGATTTTCTACTGAAATTGCAAGAAGAAAAGTCGTAAAACCGATGAACATCAAAAGAGATCCGAATGCAAGAATGATGTTTGAAACCTGCCTGTTTTTATTTTTCATATAATCTCCAAAAAATTCTATTCTATAATAGAATACAACATTAAAGCCTATCTTGCCAATAACAAAAGTAAATGTTAAATTAAAATATGAAAATGAAAACAAAATTTTTTACAGGAATTCTCATATTTTTTTCAATTTTTGCATTTACATCCTGCGCTCCAAAAACGAATCAGCGTGAAAGCGAAATCCAAAAAGAACAGGAAGAACTTTTTTACCTTCTTACAAACGAACAAAACGACGAATCAAGCCAGTACGCAATCATAAAAAAAATCTCAAAAAACCTGATTGAATTAAAAGACTATCAGGAACTCATTCTTTTTCTTACGGACTGGGTTTCAAAAAATCCTAAAGATCCGTACAATGCATATTGGCTTTATATGACAGGTCATGCCTACAAAGCAATGAACGCAAATCCAATTGCAGAATACTACTTTGACAGAGTCTTAAAAGAATACAACGATTTAACAGTTCAAGGTCAAAGCGTTCATTTTATATGCCTTCAACATTTAATTCAAATCAGTAAAAACACAGGAAGCCGAATCAGATATTTCAACCAGCTCATAAGTCGTTTTCCCGCAAATGTAAGTATAACCGAACTTTACTTAAGGCTTGCCCTTGAATACGAAAAACAAAACGAATGGGAAGAAGTGTTAAAAGCATATACGCTTTTTCTTGCACAGCCGGATGCATCAACAATTCAGATTGCAGGTCTTCCGAATGCCTACAAAAAAGCACGCCAGCTAGTTGCATTCCACAATTCTAAAAAAGACTGGACTTTCGAAAGCCTTGATTCACTTGAAACAGCAGTAAAAAAAGCAATAAGAAATTATTCATGGCGTGATCTTGACAAATACAAAGCAAAAGTAAATTTTTTCTCAATGTCGTGGAAGCAGGATGAAATCGACCCGAACTCGCAGGAAGAATTTTCAATGAAAAGTTTTATGAGAGGAAACAAAGTTCGCTACAATAAAGAATTAGACAGTTCATCAAATTCAAAAGAAGCATATTTAAAAACATGGGGTTGGAGTCAGTATGTTTCAGTCTGGTATCTTTATTTCAGAAAAGTAAACTACCCTGTCGACCCGGATATACACGGAAACTGGGAATGGGCAGGAATTTACCTTGGTGAAAGAATGTAATGAATAAAATAAAAGTTTTTTTTCTGTCTTATGCAATTTTATCTTCGCTTTCACTTTTTTCTCAAGAATTAAAACATAAAAAAAACGACTACACTTTTCTTGGAAGCGAAAAACCGTCTGTCATCACATTAAAAAAAAAATACACGACAACTCATTACACTTGGCTTTGTGACATTTTAAATGATGCAGAATTTTTAAGAATTTATGTAAGAAGGGAACTAGAAAAACGCAATATGCCTTCATACATCGAATACCTTCCTCTTGTTGAATCAAATTACAATCCTAATGCAAAATCTTCTTCCGGAGCACTTGGAATGTGGCAGTTCATGCTCAACAGCGTCAAACCTTTTCTTACATGCAACGAATATATCGATGAACGAAAAGATCCATGGTATTCAACGCAGGCTGCCCTTTCAAAACTTCAGGACAACTACAAGATGTTCAAAGACTGGCCTCTTGCAATAACCGCTTACAACTGCGGTGCAGGCTCTCTTTCAAGAACCTTGAAAAAGTCAGAAAAAAAAGATTTCTGGTATCTTGTTGAAAACAATCTTTTAAGTTCACAGGCTTCTTCATATTTTCAAAAACTTCTCGCCATCGCCGATATATGCGAAAATCAGGAATTTTACGGATTTTATTTTCCGACTGCAAGAAATTATCTTGGTAAAACAAAAGATTATCCCACAGATGATTTTGACTACATAACAGTAACAACAAGCGTAAATCTTAAAGACCTTGCCTACGAAATGAGGCTCGATGAACAGACACTTTTAAACTTAAATTTAAGTCTCATAAAAGGAGTAACTCCACCTTACACAAAATACAAAATCAGGCTTCCTGCAAAAATGAAAAAAACTGCCGAATACGCACTTGAAAACTTAAATTAATTTTTTTTATTCCGATGATTAAAAAGGTGGTTTCTTATGAAAAAAAATCTTTTTAAAATTATTTTCCTCGCAATCTGTTTAAAATCTTTTTCACAAATAATGGAAGTAAAAAGCCATGTCGACTGGACAAAAAATCTTTTTACATCTGACATCTACCTTGATGTAAACAAAGCAAACCTTTCAATGCCAGCCGGAAAATCAATCGCCACCAGCATAATCTCAACAAAAAAGCCTGTTCTCATAAAGCCGTTTATTCTCACACTTTTTGTCGATAATACAGAAAGCCTTGACGATTCGGTTTTAAGCCAGAATATAACATTAAAGCAGATAACAGAAATAATCGAAAGCGGAAAACAGAGCGCAAACACTTTCAGCCTCGACGGAAAAACTATTTCAACCCAAAACAAAATCAATCTAAACGACATTGCCTCTTTAATGACAAAACACAAAAACGCCTACAGCCCGGAAGAAAGCCTTGAAACCGTTCCGTCTAAAAAATTTTCAGGAATTATAATTGACGCAAGAGGCGTTTATCCTGTTCACGGCGAATATGTAAAAAGTGCAGTTTATCCTTCATTTTTCCCGAAAATCTGGGACGATGAAATGTCTTTAATCTATGAAAAAAATTTCTGCGAAAAAGACCTGATTCATTTGCAGGGAATGGTTCAGTTTCATTATTCAAACGACCTTTCAGAATACGAAAACAGAATCGGAAATGTTCCGCTTTATATAAAAGCAAAAAAAGTTTTCGGACGCAACAGAACTGATCCTGTAATATCAAAAAAAGACGCGCTGAAAATTCTTTCTGTACCTGAAAACATAGAGCTTTTAAAACAAGGAAAAGTTATCGTTCTCCTTGATAAAGAAAATCTTGTCTACGATGTAAAAGTTCCTGAAAAGAACAAAGATTACTATACACTTTACCGCGAAATAAAAAAATACTATTTTGACAACAAAATTGACATCGAAATTTCAGACGGTCCTTCGGGAATTGTATTCAGCGTAAATTTAAAATTCATTCCAGATTCTCCTGTACTTCTTCCAGAAGAACAACCTAGAATCGAAAAAATTGCACGCACTCTTTCAGAAATCATCAAAAACAACGAATTTACGATTCTTGTCGAAGGGCATACAGCAGATGTCGGAAAACCTGTAGGACAAATGAACCTTTCTATAGAAAGAACAAGAACCGTAATGAACGCACTTATTGATGAAGGAATTCCAAAAGAACTTTTTACATACAAAGGTTACGGCGGAACAAAACCAGTTGCAACAAACGCAACAGAAGAAGGTCGCGCTCAAAACCGAAGAGTAGATATTACCGCCCGCCCAAGAGCAACTTATATTCAAAGAGACTGGTAACCTATCCTTTCACAGCGCCTGCCGCAATTCCTTTTATGATGTATTTTTGAAGAAACAGATAGAATACGATAATTGGAATTGCAGAAATCGTAAGACTTGCACACATAGGTCCGTAATCGTTCATAAACTGACCGTTAAACCTCATCTGGGCAAGTTGAATTGTTCCCTGCTTTGCAACAATCGTCGGAAGCAAAAAGTCATTCCACAACCACAACGCATCAATTACGGCAATCGTAGCGATAATAGTTTTGATAAGCGGAATTACAATCACAAAAAATGTATAAAATTTTCCGGCACCATCCATTGCAGCACTTTCTTCAAGTTCTCGAGGAACACTTTTTATAAATCCGTGAAACATAAAAATCGCCTGCGGACAGCCTAAACCCCAATACATCGGAATAAGACCATAGACACTCATAAGATGAAGGTCACTTGCAAGTCCCCCAATTGGAACCATGATTATCTGAAACGGAATTACAATACTGAACGCAAAAAATCCGTATAAAATCCATGAAATTTTTGAATTGCTTCTTACAAGTCCATAAGCACACATCGAAGAAAACAGAAGAATTCCGATTGTTCCGCAGACGGTAACTAAAAGCGTATTAAAAAATACTTTTACGAAATTCATCTCTGTAAACGCCTGAATATAATTGTCGAAAAAAGAAAATCCGAATTTTTGAAATGCAGCAGAAGAAGGAAGTCCGCCTGGATTTAAAATAATATCCTGATTCGGTCTGAAAGAATTTATTACAACAAAAACCATAGGATATATGAAGAAAAAAGCAAAAACAATCAGCACAGCAAGCAAACAAGCCTTTTTATGCCCGATTGTCTGAGGCTTTAAAAACCATTTTTTTACAGACGAAAAAAATCCACATTTTTTTGACTCTTCTTCATTTATTGATTCACTATTATTTATAATTTTTTCATTCATTACGCATCAACCTCTTTTCTCTTCATTACAACAAGCTGAATTCCAGTAATGATAACTATTACAAGGAACAAAAGCATTGCTTTGGCATTTGCCAGCCCCGCCTGTTTTAACGAGAACGCATTAAAATAAATATCCATTACAAACGGAACAGTTCCAGTTGAATAACCAGTCTGCCCTATCATCGCATAAATCAAGTCGAAACTCTTAAGTGCATTTGCAATAGTCAAAAAGAGTGAAATCGTAACTGAAGGCAACATCATTGGAAGAGTAATATATCTGAAACGCTGAAAACCAGTGGCACCATCGATTTTTCCGGCTTCGATTACATCAGTCGGAATATTCTGAAGACCTGCAAGGTATACAATCATGTAATAACCGGCTCCCTGCCAAGTTGCAACAAGAACCAAAAGCCATGGTGTTTTTGCCGCATCAGTAATCCATTTTTCAACACCTGTAATTTTTGGAAGAAGCTGAGAAAAAAGCATTGACCAGATTAAAGCAACGATTACCATTGAAAGAACATTTGGAAGAAAGAACACCGTCCTTAAAATTTTCTGACCTTTAATTCCTGTGTCAAGAGCAAGAGCTAAAAGAAAAGCAAGAACATTTATTCCGATTACAGAAAAAACTGCAAAAAACAGCGTAAAGCCGATTACACCCATATTATAATTTGTAACGCGATAAATATCGGAAAGAAGTTCTTTTAATTCTGCTATTTTATAAATTGAATCAGAAACATTCAAAACTACTTTTTGAGATTCTTCGGACAAAGCAAAATCAGAACAAAAATAAGCAGAAAGCTGTTCAATTTTTATAGAATCATATTCAATTGAAGCATTTTCAAGTGAAGTTAAAAAAGCTCTGACATCGTTTTTTGAAAGAAGATTCTGATCTTTTACTTCAGGAAGATTGTAAAGCGTGTTGCGCATCACAGATTTTTTATAATTATCCGTAAGCGAATATTCATAATACTCGCGCTTTGAATCAGATTTTCTTTTTGTTTTTAAAACATACGCTTCATTCAAAAGTTTTAATGCTTCAGAATCATTTTTTGCATGCTTTAAAATATTTTTTTCAAAATCTTCCTGCTCAATGTCAACAGGAAGATCTGATGATTTATTAAATTTATAAACATCAGTTCTTGAAGGATAAAAATCTTTTGAAACATTTCCAGTAAAGATTTTTTTGTAATTATCAAGACCTACAAATTTGTTTTTTTCAGCAACATAATCAGTTTTTCTTATAAGAGATTCCAGCTTATATTTAGTGAAACCGTTTATAGATTCACGGTGATATTCATTGTCGTCATTTAAAGTATAAATTCCCTGAATAAAATTTCTGTCTTTTTGACTTAAATTTTTATTAAACAGGATTTTTGATTCAAATTCATTTTTTTCAAGAGAAATAGGAGTCTTTGGAGTAAGACCGTCCCAGTTTGTAAATGATATACCGATTCCCCGCAAAAAGGGAAAAATAAAAAATACAAGATATAAAATAATACACGGAGTTACAAATGCAACAAAATATGAAACTCTCTTAACTTTTGATTCTACCATTATTGCCCCAAAGTGAAAAAAACTGCCCCATTTTATAAAAAACGGAGCAGTCTGATTATTTTTTAAATTTATTTATTTCCTGCTACCAATGCCCATCTTTCGTCAATTCCTTTGATAACATCAGATGAGTTTGCTTTATTCATCATGTATTTTTGAGCACCGTTTTTACAAGCATCTTCGAATACTTCTGAAGGATACTGAGAGAATGCCCAGCAATAAGAACCTTTTTCTGCAACAGAATTCATAAGATCTGCATAAGGAGTTCCAAGTGAAGAGAATTCTCCGTCGCGGAATGAATGTGTAAGTTTATATTCTGAAACCCAAAGAGCTTTTCCTTCATCTGAAGAAAGCCAGTTTAAGAATTTAACTGCTGCAGCCTGTTTTTCTGGAGAAGACTGAGAAGAAATTCCGAATGTTGAATCTACATCAGCATAGAATTTGTTTTTAGAAGCATCTTCAAATACCGGGAATGGAACAAAACCTGCATCAAGATTTGCATTGAATTTTTTAGCATCAATATATGACCACAATCCCTGAACCATCATAGCTGCTTCACCTTTTGCAAATGACTGCTGCTGTTCGTTTCCGCCCATTTCTGAAGCATTTTTATTCATGTTGTTTTTGTAAAAATCCATGATTTTAAAGAGCTTGTCTGTATCAATATCGCCGTAAGAAGCTTTGCCTTTATTCATGCTGTCAATGAATGAAGCTGGTTCAATACCTTTTTCTGAAAGAAGTGCTGTGTGAACAAGAGTAATGAAATGTCCTACTGACCAGTTTTCTTTTAAAAGTCCTGCAAACGGAACATAACCTGCTTCTTTTAAAGCATCGCATACATCTGCAAGATCTTCAAAAGTTTCAGGAGCATCGATTCCAACTGATTTAAAAATTTCTTTGTTATAAATAATACCGATTCCGGCATAATCCATTGGAAGAGCATACTGTTTTCCATTGTAAGAACCAGCTGGAAGACTTGATGGAAGTACATTTTTCATACAATCTTCTTTTGAAAGATCTTTCAAATAACCTTTTGAAGCGTATTCTGTAACGCGTGAATATGACTGCATCTGAAGAATATCTGGAAGGTCACCTTGTTCTGCTCGTGCCGACATCTGAGCATCTGCATCATTTGGAATGATGAGCATATCAATAGAAATGTTTGGATTTTCAGATTCGAATTTTTTTACAATATTCTTTAATCCTTCATCGTTTTCCTGCTTGTAATAATACAATTCAAGCTTAACTTTTTCTCCGCCTGCTGAATTATTTGTTCCATTTTTTTTAGAACAACCAACAAATGCAGAAGCAATCATCACTGCTGCACAAACTTTTAAAACTGTTTTTTTCATTATTTTCCTCCGAAAATATTTATCACTATGTAAAATTATATTTCACAATTTGAAATTGTCAAATTTTTTATTTTTATTAACAAATTTTTAAAGGCTAAAAAATCGGATTGAGAAATTCATTCATAAAACAGCGGACTTAGAGAAATGAAAGAGTGAAAATTACTTTGTCAAATTTTCATATTGTAAATTACGCTTCATAATTTGTGTATTTATATATTCTTCAGAATACCTTTCCAATAAAGTTTTTTTTGAACTAAAAAGGTTTGTACCGAATCCTAATCTATCATTTTGTATATCACAACCAATTGATGCCAAAATAGACGGAAAAATATCAAAAGATGAAAATTTCCTTTGTTTTTCTGAAAAGTTCTCTTTTTGAGGAATAGAATTTATGAAAATATTTAACCAGCGTCGCGGATTTTCATACATAGTACATAAATCACTCTTTAGCCTGTGAAATGCAATAAATGAATCATCACTAAATGGATTTGTTTTTTCTGTTGCCATAAACAGATGGTCGCCTAATATAATAATTACTGTATCTTTATACCAAACCTGTTCTTTACACCATTGTATAAAATTTGAAATTTGAAAATCAGCACAACGTATTGACCTTTTTATTGGCATATCATTTTCAGCAGGACATAAATCACACTGATAACCCGTCGGCATATGAGTATCGACAGTAAGAAGCCCTAACATAAAAGGAGAAGATTCCTGAAGTGTCATTAATTCATATTTTGCAAATTCAAACAATTTTTTATCTTCAAATCCCCAGAAAACAGAATAATTTTGTGGCAACATTGATTTTCTTTTATACCAATTTATATCATGAATTTCAACATTTCCATGATTTTCCAAAAGTGAATCCCTGCCAGCAAAATGTTTATCACTTCCAAAAATAAAAAGTTGTTTATAACCATTAAAATTAAGTATATCTGTCAATATAATAGCACCAGGTAAAAAAACATTTCTATTTAAATTTTCATCACCAACTAAATTAAAAGGCAGTCCTCCTAATTTTGATAATAACGCAGCTACAGTCCACCCCGTTCCAGCCAAATCAATTCCACCACCTAATTTTTCTGTACTTGAAAAATTAACATTTCCAGAAGCTAAATTAGTAAGATTCGGAATAAGATTTTCCTGCAATAAACCTCCATTTTCTTCATCTGCATAAGACGATTCCATTGATTCCATGAATATTAAAATTAGATTTTTTTTATTTTTGGGAAATACAATTTTTCCATATTCTGGCTTTATATATTCGGAAATATAAAAATCTGAATCTTCCAACGGTGTTTTAAAATTTTTTATGACTAATAAATAATCTTTAATATTTAAATCATGATATAAATCTACAAAGACAACAAATAACATAAATAATTGAAAAATAAAATACACCACATTTATATTTATATATATAACCTTTTTGATCTTTATTGAAAAACATGAAATTCTCTCTCGTTTTTCATACAAAAATATAAAAATAAAAAATAATAACGAAATTAAAAATATTAAAACTTCAATATAAGCTAATTCAAATAAAATTGATTTATCAAAACCTGATAATTCTTTTGGATTCCCCAACACAAAATAAACTGTTTCAGGATTATCAATTGGAAAACGATTTAATGCCCACTTTTTCAAAATGAGCAAACTTAATGAACAAAAATACAATAACCATGCAATGATTAAAAAATAAATCTTAGCCTTATTTTTTTGGATTAAATTTATTTTTAAATTATGACCTAAAAAAGACATAAATAGTATTGTAAAAATAAAATAAATCATTGTCTTTAGTATAAATTTTATAGTATCAAAAGAAAAATTTTTAAATAAATCTATTCTATCTTGAATGCTACCTCTTATTCCACATAGAAGAAAATAAAAAGATATTAAGGCAAT
>JAEDFA010000003.1 GCA_016293005.1 Treponema sp. | reverse complement strand
ATTCTTGAACTTTGTTTCTACAATTAAACCGGCTTTTTTTAATATTGAAAGGTGATACGAAATTGTAGCGCCTGTCATATTAAATTGTTCGCCGATTTCTCCGGCTGATTTTTTTCCTGCTTTTAAGATTGTAAGAATCTCTCGCCTTGCAGGATCGGAAAGAGCTTTAAAAGTGTCCTGAAAAGCCATATTGTTCCGTTATATTCCTCCGTGAATAAAAAGGTATTTAGAAATATTTCTAAATAGAATATACGCTGCCCCTTTCTTTTTGTCAATAACTATTTTGAAAATTTTCTAAACAGTTTTTTAATTTTCTATAATTTCAACTTAAAAATATCTTTCAAATTCTAACTTTACTTCCTTAAAGATAAAAAATATTGTAAACTTTCTCTAAATTTATCTAAAATCACTTAAAACTATGGATTTTACAGATATAAAAACTGGTTCAGATGATTATCAGAGGCGACTCGATAAAATTCTCAAAAAAATTTTTAAAAATCATTCTCTTTCAGAAATTTACAGTTTCATCAGAAAAGGTCTTGTAAAAGTCAATGGTAAAAAATCAAAACCTGAATACAAGACAGAATCCTCTGATGTTCTCAACATAGCATCTTTTCTTCTTGAAAAAAATCAAAATTCAGAAAAAAACGAAAACTTCATCTTTCCATATAAAATAATTTTTCAAACACCTGACTTAATTTTCATCGAAAAACCTTATGACAAAAAAGTTCACGGAGATAAATCTTCAATCGATTCTGACATAAAAAAATTTTTTGCTTTAAAAAAAGACTCATCATCAATTTCTTTTACACCAGGTCCACTTCACCGCCTCGACAAAAAAACTACGGGAATCATTACATTTTCTTGGAGTCTAAATGGTGCAAAATGGTTTTCTAAAAACATTTCAAATCATACGATTCAAAAATCATACATCGCAGTCATTCAGGGAAAGTTAAAATCAGAAGAAATTTGGGAAGATTTCATAAATCAAGATGAAAAATTAAAAACAGAACGCTTTTACACAGTTCAAATCTCTAAACAAAAAATTTCAGATAAATTCAAAAAAACAGTCACACATGTCATTCCTCTTGAACACAAAAAAGTTTTTTCAAACGACATTACAATTGTAAAATTTTTCATACAAACAGGAAGAACTCATCAAATTCGCTGTCAAAGCGCTTTCCACGGTTTTCCACTATTAGGAGACACTGCGTACGGCGGAAAAAAAATATTTTCAGAAAGAGAATTTTTTTTACACGCTGAAAAACTAATTTTTCCAAAAGACAATCCCTTAAATCTCCCTGAAGAACTTTCATCATCTTACAAAAAGCCGCTTTCAGATTTTCTTTCAGGGGTAAAATTTTCATAAAATTTTAATAAAAAAGTGGAAAATGCTCAAATTTGGTATATAATTAAATGTATGGCAAATTTTATTTCTAATTTGATTCAGACTAAAAAAACTTGTTCGGTATTTGCCCTTGTCGGAGAAAGCGGAACAGGAAAGAGTTTTAGAGCAAAATTGCTTGCAGAAAAATACGGAATTACTGCAATCATAGACGATGGTCTTTTAATTCAAAATGATAAAATTTTAGGCGGACATTCTGCAAAAAGAGAAAAAACTTATATGGGTGCAGTCCGCGTTGCGCTTTTCGATGACAAAGAACACAGAGATGAAGTTGCCAAAGCCTTAAAAAGAGCAAAAATTAAAAAAATTCTCATTCTTGGAACTTCAGAAAAAATGGTCGGAAAAATTGCAATGAGATTACAACTTCCTGCCCCAGAAAAAATAATCCACATAGAAGATATTTCTACGCGCGAAGAAATCGAAAAAGCAATAAAAGCAAGACAAGTAGAAGGAAAACATGTAATTCCTGTTCCTTCAATAGAAATCAAAAGAAGTTATCCTCAAATTTTTTCAAATACTGTAAAAGTTTTCTTAAGGAACAGGGGACTTTTCGGAAAATCACGGCAAAACGACGGACGGGTTTTTGAAAAATCTATTGTTCAGCCGGAATTCTCAAAAAAAGGCAGAATCGAAATTTCAGAAGCAGCTTTAACACAAATGGTCATGCACTGCGTTTTAGAGCACGATGCAAACATAAAAATCAAGAAACTGATTATAAAAACAGACAGCCGCGGTTACAAACTCGTTATGACAATCGATGTTCCTTTTGGGACACAACTTACAGGAAAAATTCACAAACTTCAGCAGTTCATAATCGACAAAATCGAAAGTTTTACAGGAATTTTAATCGAAGAAGTCAACATCATTATCGATAAAATATCACTTCCGCCTGATTCAAATTAAAAAAACAAAAATTAACATTAATCTTTTGGTTTTGAAACTTTTTTTATACTTTTTCTTAAAACAGACTCTTTCTTTTTTAAAGATTTAAGCGGAACTCCAAGATTTGTAAGAACTTCTTTTACGGCATACTCAAGTTCCGTGCGCTGAGGATTCATAGGAAGAATAAAATTCCGGCATTCAGTCCATGTTTTTTTGTAAAGTTCTCCGCTTGAGAATTTATCTTCGGTTTCTTTTTTCCAGTCAGTTAAACTTTCGATAAAATCAGAAATCAAAAAGACAAGTTTTTTTCCAAGTCGGGCATCAGGTTCTTTTTTTACAAATTCGTCAAGAAGCTGCATATTTTTCATATAAGAATTTTCGAATTTCTTGTTTTCGTACATCATTCCGGTTGCAGCAGGTTGAAGAGTCATATACAAATCGGTATCAAGCGCTTCTGTAACAATCTGATAGGCATGAGATGAATTTATGATTTTTAAAAGTTCTTCTGTAAGGCGTGACGGAGAAATCTGATTTAAAAGACTTGCACTATGCCGGATTTTATGACGAAGAAGAAAAGACATTTTTGAATCAGTTTTTGCAGCATATTTTATAGCCCGAAGCATTCTTACCGGGTCATCTATAAAAATAGTTTCAAGAGGAATTACAGGACGAATTATATGCTTTTTTATATCTCTCATTCCGTCTACATAATCAATAACCTGCTCTAAAATCGGGTCATAATAAAGCGCATTTAACGTAAAATCACGGCGAAGAACATCTTCATCCATTGTTCCAAAATCATTTCCAACAGAACTTACGGCATTAGACCGGAATGTGCTTACTTCAAAAATTTTGTTTCCAAAAATTACATGAACAATACGGAATCTTTTACCGATTATGCGAGAATTTCTGAATAATTTTTTTATTCTTGAAGGCGTTGCATTTGTTACGATATCAAAATCTTTTGGTTCAGCACCAACGATTAAATCGCGCACAGCACCGCCTACTATATATGCCTGAAAGCCTAAATCCTTGAGTCGTGAAATTATATATACAGCATCTACATCAATTTTATTTTTTGGAATCTGATGTTCTTCTTTTGTATAAACGACAGCTTTTTTTACAGGATTGCCGTTTGAGTCTGTTCCATACCTGATTAACACAATGTATCAATTTTATTACAGTATAAGAAATTTATCAAGGGAACAAAATCAATTGAATTTAGGAAATCCATGAAATTAAATCATCACAGATAGCTTTCCATTCAGATTCGTTTAAAATTTCATGCCGTAAACCTACATACGCTTTAAAATCTACAGTCTGAACTCCATTTTTCTTACACTCAAAAATAAGGTGCTGAATTGACTTTCCGTAATTTCCGACAGGATCTTCTGTTCCGTACATAAATAAAAGCGGAAGGTTTTCTGGAATTTTTTTGATGTTCTTTTTTTTGCTGATTTTAGAAACAAGGCTTAAAAGGTCTTTGAAAAAAGAAAATGATGGAAGTTTTCCGCACCAGGCATCCATTTTAAAAAGATTAATATTATCCCTGTTTACCGAAAGCCAGTCAGAAGAAGTAAGACGCTCTTTTTTTGGAATATGATTCAAGTATGAGCCGAAAACCAGTTTATCAAAGAATTTTGAGCCTTTGTTTTTATTTACGAACGGACTAAAAATTCTGTTTAAAAATAACCCAAAAGGTGCTAAAGGATTTGGACCGCTTGTTCCTATTAAAACGCAAGAATCAATCAATGTTTTACCGTAAGTTTCTATATAATTCTGCGTTACAAGAGAACCAAAAGAATGTGAAGCAAGGATTATTTTTTTATCGGGATATTTGTTCTTTAACGCAGAAAGAATTTCGTGCAAATCATCTGTAACACGCTCAAAACCTTTTTTTTCTGCAAGAATCATAAAATCGCCTTTATTTTTTTCAATTGAATTTTGGGCAGTTTTTCCGTGCCCTCTCTGGTCATAAGCGTTAAAAATATAACCATGTTCCGTAAAATAAGTTGCAATTCTGTCATAGCGCATTATGTGTTCCTGCATTCCGTGACAAAAACATACAACACCTTTTACATCTGAACCTTCATCAACAATCCAGCGGTTTACAAAAAGTTCAAAACCATCACTCATTGTCTGAAAAAAACTTTCAATCTGCATACAAAACCTCTCAAAATTAAATTAGAATTAAAAAAAACAAACGTTTTTTTATTTTCCTTAAAATAAACTATGCACAAAATACATGAAATGCGATAAAATTAAAAAATGCTCACTCACAATATTATAACAGAAAAAATGACTTTTGGGGGAGATTGTATTGCAAAAATCGACGGAAAAACAATTTTTATTCCGTTTGCAGTTCCCGGGGAAAAATTAAAAATTCAGATTACAGAAGAAAAAAGAGATTATTGTCGCGCAAAAATAGTAGAAATCATAAATCCGTCGCCTCACAGAATAAAACCAGTCTGTCCACTTTATGAAAAATGCGGTGGTTGTAATTTAATGCACATAGACTACGAATTTCAAAAAGAACTTAAAAAAGAAATTTTAAAAGACCTTTTCATAAAAAATTCAGTAACTCCGCCTGAAATCACTGTTATTTCAGGAGACGCGTTTTCATACAGGAACAGATTCCAGCTTACAGACGGCTCGCTTTCAGAAAAAAAATCAAACACAAAAGTCGACTTCTCCTTCTGCCCTGTCGCCGTAAAAGAAATAAACGATTATTTAAAAAACACACCTCAAATCAATCGGCCAAAAGGAAGATGCAACATATTTGCAGGAGAAAGCCTTACTGAAAATCCTTTCACACATAAAAAAATCTACATTGCAGAACCAAAAACTGTAAATCAGGAGCAAAATTTTTATCCAAAAAACAAAAGAATAAAACAAATAAAAAAAAGATACACAGGTCCTGTTTTTTCCCCTGAAAATGCAGCGGAAGTTACCATAAATGAAAAAAAAATTTCTTTCGATGTGCGGGGCTTTTTTCAGTCTAATTTACAAGTTCTTTCAAAATCAATCGAAAAAGTTACAGACTTTCTTTCAGGCGAGAATGTACTTGACATGTATGCAGGCTGCGGAACTTTTTCAGTTTTTTTAAAAGATAAATTTGAAAAAATTACTCTCGTAGAACACAACAGAGATGCGCTTTTATTTGCAGAACAAAATCTTTCAGGAAAAAATCACATTTCATTTGGTCTAAGCGGCGAAAAATGGGCACAGGAACAGAAAAACTCAAATTTTGACGCTGTCGTAATCGATCCTCCAAGAAGCGGAATCGAAAAAGGTGTCATGGAATTTTTAAAAAAATCAGAAATTCCTGTAATCCGTTCAGTTTCCTGCGATCCGGCAACTCACGCTCGGGATGCAAAGCAATTGACAGAATCTGGAAGAACGCTTGAAAAACTTTTTCTCCTTGATTTTTATCCGCAGACAAGCCATATTGAAAGTCTTGCATGGTTATTAAAATGAACAATTCAGCAAAAAAAGCATTTATTTTAATTTTTCTCAGCCTGAATTTTGTTTGCAGTGCGGAAAATATAATTAAAAATGTAAATCAAAATAATCAAGAAGAAAAACAAAAAATTACACTTAAAAAAGAAAATGCAAAATTCAGCACAGTTTTAAACGGAAAAGCGATTGCCCGCCCCGAAGAAACAAGTTACGGCTTCTGCGTTTTAACCGATGCAAAAACTCTCACTGCAATATCAAATTCAGGGAAAATTTTATGGGAAAAAAAAGTCTACGGAAATCCAGAAGACTTTCTTACAGTTTTACAAGACGATTTTATAATTTATGTAAGCGATAAAAAAAATCTTTCCTTCGTAAATCCAAGCGGAAAACTTCTCTGGAAAAAAACACTTCCATTCAATATATGTAAAAAACCGTTTTCAGGGCGCGACGGAAGAATTTTTGCACGCGGAAACAAAAATTTATCATGCGTTTCCATAAACGGAATTTTAAAATGGAACATTACAACGCCAGAACAAAGCGAAATCGCTCCAGAAGAATTAAACGATGGAACACTTTTAGTCTTTTTAAAAGAAACTGAAAACGGTCTTTCAAAAGCACTCAGAGTTTCCCCTTTCGGTGAAATAATCGCAGCATTCACATTTTCAGGAAAAGTTTCAAACGCATTTTCCTGCAAAGACGGAGTGATTTTATCTTTTGAAGGAGGAGGTTTTGGTCTTTGCAGCGTAGAAGACAACAGCACGCTTACAAAATGGGTCACCTCCTCAAAAAATTCAATTTTTGTAAACACGGAAAATCATAAAGCCCAAACTTTTATTCCGCTTTCTAAAACAAAAACAGTTATTGCCATTCCGCTTTTAAAAAATCAGACGCGTTTTATTTCATTTGAAAACAAAACAGGAAAAATAACTTCAATTTTTGACTCAGATCAAATCGAAATCCAAAATAAAACCTTTTCAGGAAAAACAGAAACCGACGGAAGTTTTTTTGTAAGCGATTTAAAAAATGCCGTAATTTTCAACGAATTCGGAAAAATACTTTATTCAGTATCGCTTCCGCAAAATAAAAAATCCTGGAATTATATTTTATGTTCTTCCTCAAACACTCTTTTATTAAGCGAACCTTCATGGCTTTTTTTAGGCTGGAAAACGATTCAGACATCATCAAAACAAAAAAACAAAACTTTTAAAACAAAATCTTCAGGCGATTATTCAGATTTTTACGCAACAGATACTTCGATTTTTAAAACTGAATCTTCAAAAATCGACAGAAGGTACGCCGATGAAGGCCGAAATGAACTTTTAAAACAGGGAAATTATGGAGTTCTTGAAGAAAAATGGACTTCAATAATTCTTTCTGCATACAAAGCGTATTCTGATTTTTCAATGCAAAAAACTTCATCAAGAACAAGAAGCGAACCGTCAGTTTTTGAAACAGACACAAAAGGAACTGAAATTTTACTAAACCAGCTTGCACTCCTTGGAACTGACCTTTTCAGCAAAGAAATTTCACGACTGCTTTCATCTCAAAAAAATCCATCTCATCTTATTTATCTTGTGAGAGCAGTAAAATTATTCGGTTACGATCCTGATTCAAAAATTTTAAATTCGCTTGAAAAAGTTCTTCAGGAAACTTCGTCCATAAATTCCACACTTTTATGCGAAATCTGCGATGCAGTTTACGAAATCTGCGTTTTCATGGGGCGACCTGCACTTTATTCTCACGGAAAAGAAATGATTTCTACGCTTTTGTATCCAAAATACGATTCAAAAGTCCGGGAAAAAGCGCGTAAAACCCTGATTAAAATTGCAGACTCAGGAATTTAAAATTTTAAACGGTCTTAAAATTTAAATAGCATTTTTTTTGATTTAATTGTATAATTTTAAAGAAATCTAATTTTCTAGATTTCATAAAGCCTTTTTTACGGAGTGTTATTTTGAATCATTTTAAATCTTTTCTATTCAGTTTTATTTTATTAACTTTATCTGTAAATCTTTCTGCACTAAGTGTAGACGAAGAAGAATTAAAAAGCACAGGTCCAGAAGACAAAATCGTCTTTCAAAATTACACAGGTCCTCATTCAAAAATCGATACTCTTGAACAAATAAAATCACTCGGTTCTTCTTTAACATCTCAAATAAAAGAAAACAAAACATCTTATGCAACCGCCGGAGATTTAAACCGCTATTATGTAATTCATGCCGTAGACCCAAACGAAAAATCAAAACTCGATGCAGATATCTTCATAATCGGTAAAAATGCAACTGTTGACCACATAAAAAACCTGCGCATAATCATTGCATCATACCTTTCAGGCGCTTACGGTTATTCAGAAAAAGACAGCCTTACAATCGCAACTTTCGTCACAGTGTACAATGCCGTATATAGAAACAAAATTGATATTTTTTCTCAAAAATACAAGAACATAGTCGTTCAAAATTTAACTGAAAAAGACGCAGGACTTTCTGTAAACTGGAAAGACTGGGCAGGTTCTTCGCAAATTGTAATTCCACTTTTTGATGTAAAAAATGAAGGAGTCGGCACTGTAGACACTTCTATAATAAGCGATAAAGAAGTCGTAAAACGAATGCAGGATGATGAAGACAAAAATGTTGACACAAGAAAAGACATGGTAGAATTAAAAGAAAGAGAAGCAGAAAAAGCGCAGGAAAAAGCACAGAATGCTCAAAAAGAAGCCGCTTCAGAATCTAAAAAAGCCCAGGAAGAAAAGCAAAAAACAGAAGAAATAAAAAAAGAAGCCGAAAACGCTAAAAAAGACGCTGAAACTGCTAAGAAAAAAGCAGAAGAAAATCCTACGAAAGAGAATATAAAAGCTGCAGAAGAAAAAACTCAAGAAGCCCAAAAAAAGCAGGAAGAATTAGAACAGCAGCAAGAAAAACAAGATGCACAGGAGAAAAAAGCAGAAGAAGCTAAAAAAGATGCTCAGGAACAGCAGCAGATTGCCGACAAGAAAAATCTTGAAGCACAGGAAGAACGCCGTGAAATCGCAAAAGACATGCAGGAAGTAATCAACAAAGAACTTCAAGATGCGCTTTCAAACGCAGTCTACGGAATGGAACTTACAGACGAAAAAGAACTTCTTTCAGGAATGATTAAAATCAACTCAAAAACCGGCGAAATCATGAAGCAGTCTCCTGTAACATACATAAGAAACAGAACAATGTTCCAGGCAGGTGAAAATTATATTGCAGTCTGTGGAGAAAACAGCGGAAACGGAGCGGTAAAACTTGTTCTTCTTTCACCCGATACAATGGAAATCGAACAGGAAAGTAATGAAATCGTTCACGAAAATTCAGTTTTAATTCAAGATGATTCAAATTTCTACTGTATAATTCAAGATGGCAAAAACTGGGTTCTCGGAAAATACGATGAAAATTTAACCCTTCTTTTAAAATCAAATGTACCATTAAAAAGCAGCACACCTGTTACAATCACAGAAGACAAAGTCATTGTAACAGGTGTAAACGGCAATGTAAAACTTCTTGAAAAACAGACTTTAAAAGAAATTTCACAAAATTCCACCTATGATGCAAAATAAAAACACTCTCTAAGTTATAAAAAAACGCTTTAGGCCAAACGGCTTAAAGCGTTTTTTTTTATTCTTCACAGATTAATTTCCTTTTTTTTAGCTCGTCCAAAATTATTTTTACAATCTGTTCCGGGTTGTTTGTTTTTGTATCAATTACTAAATCGGCAAAAGTTAAATCGCTGTTATCAATCCCATAAAGTTTCATGTATCTTCGAGAATCTTCGCTGTCACGCATCTTAGTAAATTCTTTTATTTGTTGTAAATCACCGCCTTCACGGTTATAAATTCGTTCTGCACGAGTGTCATCATCAAGTTTCAGATAAATTTTTAAATCAGCATTTTTAAGCATCCAGATTGCAAGGCGGCTTCCAAGCACGCATGATGATTTTTCTGCAAGAAAGACCTGATGAGAATCGACATATTTATCATAACTGTCGTCTGTTTTTGCGTTTTCGATTACCTGGGAAAGAGTTAAGCCTTTTTCCTGCGCAAGCTGCCTGAAAGTGTAATTTATTAATTCAATTCCAAGCGTTTTTGAAAGTAAAGTACTTACAGTCGTGTTTCCGCAACCTGATTTTCCGCTTATTGCAATTCTAAGACCTTTTTCTGAACATATTTTAAACATATAATTTACCTCCAGATTTTTAAACTTTCTCTTACTTATTCAACATTTTTTGCCTGTTCACGGATATTTTCAATGGAATCTTTTGCAGTTATGACAACTTCACTTACTTCCGAGAACTGATTTTTACTTCCTATTGTATTTATTTCACGATTTATTTCCTGACACAAAAAATCAAGTTTTTTTCCTGGCTGCGCGTTCATTAAAATTTCGTTTTTCATTGCAGAAAGATGACTTGAAAGTCGCACGATTTCTTCATTAATTGTATATTTCACTAAAAGAGATGCAACTTCCTGCATAACGCGGTTTTCATCATATTTTTCTAAAAGAAGTTCCTTAAATTTTTGAATGATAGTTTCTTTGAAAAGATTTTCCATTTTAGGCTGAAAAGATTTAAAAAATTCTGCACATTCTTCAAGTTTTGAAAGTTTAGAAAGGAGGTCATTTTTTAAATTTTCTCCTTCCCTTTTTCTGTCTGAAATAAAATTTTCAAGCGCTTCTGTAAAAACCGGAAGAATCAATGACTTATATTTTTCAACATCGTAATTTTTATTTACAGTAAGAACACCGGGCTGACTTATTATAAGGCTTAACGGAATTTCCTGAGAAACACCTTGAGTAGAAGCAATTTTTTTTATTGCAGAAAGATACGCCGATGCTAAAGATACATCTGCATCAATTTGAACATCTGAAGAAAGTTCTTTTATGCGGATATTTACATCAACTTTTCCACGAACTACCTTTTCACACACGCAGGAACGGAAAAAACTTTCTAAAGAATTTAAATATGGCGGAAGATTTATTGAAAGATCTAAAAACCGAGAATTAACTGATTTTATTTCTACGGAAACAATAGAATTTTCATAATTTTTTTCTGAATAAGAATAACCTGTCATTGATGTCATAAAAATTTCCTGATTTTTATTTGCGTGAAGATTCCACGCATTTTTTTTATAAATGGAACCTTAAAAAATCGAGAAATCAAACTTTTAAAAGCCCATATTTTATATTTTACAAATTATAGAAAATAATGACAAGAACAATATTATGTGTTATATTTTAAAGAACAAAAATACTATTTTTCAAAGAGAACTTTATGTTCCCTTATTCTTTTTTCGAGGTGATTTATGCCCGCGGGGTCCTGGTCCTTACTCATTCCTTTAATAATCCTTGTAATTTTTTCAGGATTTTTTTCAGCAACAGAAACAGCTTTTACTTGCGCATCAAAAATTAAATTAAAAACATTAAACACAAACGGCAATAAACGAGCCGGAAAAGTCCTTCACTTTATAGAAAACAAATTAGACAAATTAATCAACACCGTCTTAATAGGGAACAACATAGTAAACCTTTCAGCCTCGGCGATTTCAACGCTTTTCTTTGCAAAAATTCTCATAAATGCAAAAATTGATTCAACTGTCGCTGCAACAGCCGTAATTACTGTAGTCGTTTTAATTTTTGGGGAAATAATTCCAAAAAATCTTGCAAAAACTTATCCTGAAAAAATCTCAATGTTCTTCTACCCTGTCATTCTGTTTTTTTACTGGATTTTAAAACCATTAAGTTTTCTTTTTTCTGGCTGGAACTTTATAATTTCAAAAATTTTCAAGACAAAATCTGAAGACATTATAACTGAAGATGAAATCATGACATTCGTTGAAGAAGCGGAAGAAGACGGAACATTAAAAAAAGACGAAACAGAACTCATAAGATCAGTTATCGAATTTGACGACCTTGAAGTTGAAGACATTTTAACACCACGCGTAAATATTTCAGCAGTAGAAATTTCATCAGATATTTCAGAAATAAAAAACACATTCGAACAGTCAGGCTTTTCACGGCTTCCCGTTTACAAACAATCCATAGATTCGATAGTCGGAATAATCCACGAAAAAGATTTTTACAATTTCTACATTTCAAATAAAGGCGAATTTTCACAAATCGTTCAGGATGCGTATTTTACGACACAGCACACAAAAATTTCAAAGCTTCTCAAAACGCTCCAAAAAAAACGCATTCAAATGGCAATTGTTCTAGATGAATACGGCGGAACTTTAGGAATCGTCACAATTGAAGATATTCTTGAAGAACTCGTAGGTGAAATTTACGATGAACACGATGAAGAACTGTCTTTCCACAAAAAAATTCAGGAAGGTCACTACATTTTTGACGGAAATGAGCAGCTTGAAAAAGCGTTTAAAGTTCTTGAAATCGAAAGTGAAAAATCAGAAAATTTTGATGCAAGCACTGTAAGCGGCTGGATAATCGAATATCTTGGAGAAATTCCGTCTGTTGGAAAAGAATTTGAGTATTCAGGCTATATTTTTAAAGTTTTAAAATCGACTGTAAAAAAAGTTCTTGAAGTGTCTGCATTCCGCCTTAAAACTTCTCAATAAGAGCCTTTCCAAGTTTCCAATTGTCACCTGCACCCATTGTAACAAAAAGAAACCCGTCTGGAAAATCATCCTGCGATGAAGAAATACTTTTTATAACTGAAGGAAGCGCTGAAAGAGGTTCTTCAAAATAATGAACATTTTCTTTTTTAACGCCAGTTTTTAAAACTTCGTCGTAAAGAGTTTTTCCTGAAATGTCAAAATCTGAAGGATTTTCGCGGGCAGACGAATATATTTTGTGAAGATAAATTTCATCAGCACAACCAAAAGATGAAGCAAATTCTTTGAGCAAAGACAAAGTCCTTGAATAAGTATGGCTCATAAAATCAACGATAATCCTGCGGCCTTTATAAAATTCTTTAAAACCTTGAAGAGTCGTTCTGATAGCTGTAGGATGATGGGCATAATCATCGATTACGATAACATTTTTATTATTTTTTAAAGGAATTTTACCGACGATTTCACTACGCCTTTTCCCGCCTGAAAAAGTTAAAAGCGCACTTGAAATTTGAGAGTAAAAATCTTCCAGCTTAAAACCGAATTCTTTTAAAAGTGAACAGACTAAACAAACAGATGCACAGGCATCTAAAACTTCATGACGGCCAGGAACCGAAAGTGAAAATTCCTTGAAACCTGAATTTTTAAAAAACTGAATTTCAAAATTGTTTTTTTCGTCTTTTATGCCAAGAAAATTTAAATGGAAATCTCCAGAAGCATTTTCTCCATACGGAATAAAATCAATATCAGGGCGCAAAACTTTTACTTTTTGATAAACTTCAAAGGCACCTTTGTCATCTGCACAGAAAATTAAAGTTCCATTTTGCGGAAGTTTTAAAACATATTCTACAAAAGCATTTAAAATATCATTGTATGTGGGATAAAAATCCTGATGATCTGGTTCTACCGAAGTTAAAATGATTTTTTTTGGGAAAAACGACATAAAATGCTTTTGATATTCACATGTTTCTGCAACAAAAATTCGGTTTTTGCTTTGATTAATATTTTCTGATGTAAATGTGCAGTGATTTCCGAAAGAATTTATTACGCTCCCGGCAAGAACCTGAAAAGGTAGCGGAAGATTTTTTAAAATCGTTCCAGTAAGTCCAGTTGTTGAAGTTTTTCCGTGAACGCCACAGATTCCGCATGAATAATTCTTTTTACTGTAAGAACCTAATGCCTGTGTATAAAGAAGGCACGGAATATTTTTTCTTACCGCTTCGATTAAATCTGGATTTTTGTCTTTTTTATACGCTGAAGAATAAATTACATATTGAATTTCTGAAGTAATATTTTTTTCTGAAAACGCAAGCGGTTTTATGTTAAGATTTTCAAGGATTTCGTCTGTATAAAACCTTTCTTCAACATCACTTCCGGTAATGATAGCGCCGGCATGAAAAAGAATTTCAACCAGTGCCGCCATTCCAGTGCCTTTTATTCCTACAAAATGTATATGGATTCCATTTAAATTGTCTGGTAAATTTTCAATCATAGTAAATCGATTATAACACAAATGAAAAACATATACAATTTGAAATTATTTTTGAAATTATTTTTCCAAACTCAAATAAATCTGGTCTGCAAGTCCAAGACCTGCGTTTTTAGTAAAATTTACAGCGTATTCATCATAAAGCATATCTTCATACATTTTTCCAGCAAAATCATTTTTAAAAAGACCTGATTTATGAACTGTATTTTTCATACTTTGAAGAACCTGTTTTACAAAAAAACATTCAAGTTCCATAGATTTTTCATAAAGTGCAGAAGTTTTATCGATAGTTCTTTTTTCACCGTGAACTCCAGACTGATTTAACGCAGCCCCTTTTGGAAGCGCATTTTTATCAGTCGAAAATCCGTGAAAGCTTGAACGAACATCTCCATTTATTTTTCCGTTCGCTAGAATCTGGGAAGAAGAAACAAAATTTTTGTGTTCTTTTTTTTCTGATTTCAAGCGGTTTACCAAATCCTGAAATTCTGTGTTTTCTTTATTTAATGTCGCTTTTGAAACTTGAAAATCACCTTTTGTAATGCTTGAAAAACCTGAAACAAGCCCTTGAATCATATCGTTTACCTTCTACCTAATTAGTTATCGTTTTAAATTTACAGCTGTACTGAGCATATTATCAGAAGTCTGAATTGCCTTTGAATTAAACTCGTAAGCACGCTGAGCAACAATCATCTGAACCATTTCGTTTACAACAGAAACATTTGAAAGTTCAAGAAATTTGTGACGCGTCTGACCGAAACCTTCTAAACCAGGACGACCGCCAATAGCCTGACCGCTTGCATTTGTCACTTTATAAAGATTATCTCCTTCGGCTTGGAGTCCTACTGCATTCGGAAATCTGAAAAGTTCAAGCTGACCTACCTCAACAGGTTCATTCTGACCGTTTATTTTTACGCTAACTCTTCCGTCCTGACTAATCTGCAATGTTGAAACATCAAAACCTTCCGGTAAAATTATTTCAGGCTGAAGGCGTAAACCGTTTGAATTTACAAACTGACCTGTTGAATCAACTTTAAAACTTCCGTCTCGAGTATAGGCATAACTTCCGTCATATTTTTGAACACGAAAAAATCCTTCACCGACGATTGCGACATCTGTATCAACTCCAGTATTCTGCAAAGAACCCTGAGTCATAATTCTTTGAGTAGCGGCAAGTTTTACACCAGTTCCCTGCTGAATTCCAACCGGAGTTACAGTATCTTCTGTTGCAGGAGTTCCTGCAAGTTTTAAATTCTGATAAATTAAATCTTCAAATTCTACGCGCTGCTGTTTAAAACCTGTAGTATTAACATTTGAAAGGTTATTTGAAATTGCATCGATATTTGCCTGCTGTCCGTTCATTCCTGTTGCAGCTGTCCATAAACTTCTTACCATAATGTTTCCTCACTTACAATTTTTTTCTACGGCTTAAAAACTTACTTTAATACAGCAGTTTTTGTCCAAAGTGTACTCATCATCGATTCTTCACTTGTAATAGTCTTCTGATTTGCCTCATAAGCACGATTTACTTCAATCATCTGAACCATTTCATTTACAACATTTACATTTGATGTTTCAAGAAAGCCCTGCAAAAATTTTGGCCGTTCACTTCCTTCAGCAATATGAGGCTCACCTGAAATATTTGTTTTCTGGTAGAGATTTCCACCCATTTTCTGAAGATAGCGTTCATTATCAAAGCGAACAACTTTAAATCTTGCAAGTTCTTCGTTATTTTCTTCTGAATAAATCATTCCGTCTTCATTTACAGTAATTTTGTCGTCGTCAATATGAATATAACCGTTTTCGCCTAAAACAGGATAACCTTCTTTTGTAAGAAGAATTCCTTCTTTCCCAAGAATAAAATTTCCATCGCGCGTATATTTTTCACCATAAGGCGTTTCAACTGCAAAAAAACCTTTTCCAGAAAATGCAAAATCTACATTTGAACCTGTCTGCCTGAAAGAACCTTGCGAAAAATCAGTAAAATTTTCGTTTGTTTCAACGCCAAGACCGAGTTTTCCGATTATCGGAGCCGTATCAAAACTTCCTATTTCTGTTTTATAAACGCCATCAAAATTTGCTCTTCGGATTAAAAGTTCTGAGAAAGCCTTTGATGATGTAACATCTTTTTTGTAACCGACTGTATCAACATTTGCAAGATTATTTGATATTGCATCAAGTCTGTTTTGCTGAGCATTCATTCCAGATGCACCGATATAAAATCCTCTAATCATTTTTCCCCCTGTTTTATCCCACCAGAATTAAAACAAATGACATTAAAAATTTTACTAAATGTCTTTGTATAAATTATCGGTTTTTCATTTTCTAAGATTAGAAGAATCTAAAAAAGGACAGACAAAAAAGGCTTTATCTATTTTTAAAATATACCGATTGAAAATTTTCCATAAACAATTTTTATTAAAAAAGCATAAAATTCATTTTAACTATATTTTAAAATCGATATTATTAATTTGAGTTTTCATAGATTTAGGATTATAATATTTTTAATGGCAATAAGCATAGAACGAATTAAACCAAAAGTCGTATGCCTTATTTTAGGCGGCGGAAAAGGCACAAGATTATATCCTCTTACAAAAGAAAGAGCAAAACCTGCTGTTTCATTCGGTGGAAAATACAGGCTTGTTGACATTCCGATTTCAAACTGCATAAACTCAGGGTATAAAAAAATCTATCTTTTGACGCAGTTTAATTCAACTTCTCTTCACATGCACATTGCAAATTCTTACAATTTTGACAGATTTTCCTCTGGTTTTGTAGAAATTCTTGCAGCAGAACAAACACTAGAAAACGACAAATTTTATGAAGGAACGGCAGATTCTGTAAGAAAAAGTTTTCAGCATTTTAAAACACAGCACCCGACGCACTACATAATTTTAAGCGGAGATCAGCTTTACAGAATGAATCTAAAAGATTTTATGATAAGCCATTTAAACTCAGGAGCCGGCATTTCAATTGCTACAACTGTAGTAAACCGCGAGCAGGCATCACGATACGGCATCATGAAAATCGACGAAACAAACAGAATTACAGAATTTAAAGAAAAACCGCCTTTAAACACAGACATTTCAGCCTGGAAAATTCCTCAGGAAATAAAAGCAAACATTCCGGGAGAAGATAAAGAATATCTTGCATCAATGGGAATTTATATTTTTGACGCACATGTTCTTGAAGCAGTTTTAAACAACAGCGATTCAAAAGATTTTGGAAAAGAAGTCATTCCAAATGCAATCGGAAACCACATTATGAATGCCTACATTTTTGACGGTTACTGGGAAGACATCGGAACTATAAAATCTTTTTACAATGCAAATCTTGAACTTACAAATTTTCATCCGAGATTCAATTTTTACGACGAAGACGAACCTATCTATACCCACATGAGAAATCTTCCGCCTTCAAAAATAAACAGCGCCAACATCAGCTGCACGCTCACTTCAGAAGGATGCGTAATCACAAATGCAAACCTCACCCATTCAATAATCGGTGTAAGGTCATTCATTGAAAGCGGAACAAGTCTAAACGGCGTAATAATGATGGGCGCAGATTACTACGAAAACAAAAACGATAAACTTTTAAACAAAGTACAGGGAATTCCAGACATCGGAATCGGGCACAACTGCATTATAAACAAATGCATAATCGACAAAAATGCCCACATCGGTTCAAATATCCGCATAAATGCCGATGGAAAAACTTATGAAAACGGAGACCATGGGCTTTTTTATTATGTTGACGGAATCGTAATAATCAGGAAAGGCGTTGTAATTCCAGACGGAACTGTAATTTAAAAATCATTCTTTAAAAAAGTGTGAAAAAGTTACGCCTTCGCCATCCTTTGCATCTTTTACAAGAATTTTTCCAATAACCGTTTCATAAAATTCAGGGCTTATTCCAGGCGAAAGAATTTTTTCAGTACGCAAAACTTTTACATCATCAAAACCAATTTTTGAGCCAGATGGAATATCTTTCATAAAATGAAGGGATCTGTTAGTTCTTCCGTAATTGTCTTTTTCACCGTCTGAAAGAAACTTCACACCGGAACCTAAAACCTCTAAAACTTTTTCTTTTCCGTAAGAAGATGAAAGCTGGGAAATAATTTGACTTTTTCCTTTTTCAAGACCGTATCGCTTCATGCACGCATCACTTTGCCGTACGCAATGAACCATAAGAGAAAACATTTCACCGTCTAAAGCAACTTTATCATCAAGCCCGGAAGATTCCCGGCTCAAAGTAATATGTTTTTCGATTATCTGGGCACCAGAAGCGACTGAAAGCGACGGAACTAAAACTGCATCCATACTGTGATCGCTTACTCCAACAGGAATGCCGAAAATATTTTTCAAATTTGAAATTACATTAAGATTGTATTCAGTTTCAAGAGCAGGATAATTTGTCACGCAGTGAAGAAGAAAAACATTTTGTCGCCCAAGAATTTCAATGGCTTTTTCAATGTCAGAAAGTTTTGAAACTCCTGAAGAAATAATTACAGGGCTCATCTCTTTTCCCGCTCTTTTTTGATTTTCACGAAATTCTGAAAGATGTTTTAAAAGCGGAAAATGATTTAATTCAGGAGATGCGATTTTTATGTAATCAGGCTCAATTTTTACAAGTTTTTCAAGACTTTTTAATCCGAACGGCGAACAGATGAATTTTAAATTTTTTGAATGTGCATATTCTTTCATTTTAAGAAAAAAATCGTCCGAACACTCAAGAGATTTAAACCGTTCGTATAAAGAAATTTTTCCGCCAGGAAGGTCTACAAAACCTGTTTTTGGATGAAGAATTTCGTCTGCATAAACCCACTGAAATTTTACGGCATCAGCACCCGATGAAAACGCCGTGTCAATCAATTTTTTTGCTTTTTCCTCTGAACCTTCGTGGCTCGTTCCAATTTCTGCAACAATCAGCATTAATTTTCTTCCATAATTTGAAAAGCTTTTTTTGCTTTCAGTTTATTTGAATAAACGAGGAGAACTGATTCATGAAGATAGCCCTCCTCAAATTTATACCAGACTTCATTCTGATAATTTACAGATTTTCCGGCGATTTGAAAAATTTCTCCTTTTCGGGCATGAGAAATTACATCAGAATCCCAGTTTGCCTCTTTTTGAAAACCAACATAAGGATTTACAATCAATGCCCATTTTACATCTGGCATTAAAGCAAGCGGATCTGAATCATCAAGGACGATTACAGAAGATTTTCTGCAGCCTGAAAAAATAAAAATAAAACTACAAAATAAAAAAATTGCGAAAATTCTATTTTTCATGATTCAGCCTTGCTTTCAAGAAATTTTAAAACTTTTGGATAAATTTTTAAATCAGAATCAACAAAATCAAGATTCTTAATTTCCTGCGGGAAAACCCATTTATATTCAGAATGTTCTGTCAATACATAAGGCTTTGAAAGTCCGTCGTGCTCAAGTGAAACCAGATATGCGTGAAGAACATTTTCTTTTCCATTGTGAACAAAAGAATCTTCTGCAATGAGAATGCCGGGAACAGCCTTTACACCGAATTCTTCACTCATTTCACGGACAATAGTCTGGAAATCGCTTTCACCAGGATCGACTTTTCCGCCCGGGAATTCCCATCGATTTCCCATATCGCCGACGGGATTCCGTTTTGCAATTAAAATTTTTTCACCGTTAAAAATAATACAGGCAACTGATACATTCATAAAAATAAAACTCCTGGAAGAATAAAATGAAGTATTGCAATAATAATACTTAAAATACCAAAGATATTTTTTTCTGAAACGAAGATTTTTTCTAAAAAAGAAGGAAGCTGAAAGGCAACATCAGATTTTTCTGAATAATACGAAAATAAAAGCGATAGTCCTCCTAAAATGCCTGTCAAAGAAGGAAGCAAATCCCCAAAAATGATTATTTTATTTACAGGAAAAAAAAGTTTTATAATTCCCGTGAAAAAAGAAAGAAAAGCAACAACGAGAATAAAAAGAGAATCTTCTAAAATTCCTGAACTTCCAAAGATTTTTTCAAACAGCGATTTTATAAAAGAAGATTTTTTTTCACTTTCTAAATCAGAATCGCCGTCTAAATTAGCGGAAGAATACAAAAGAACTGAACCTGTCATTAAATTCAAAAGAATTGAAAGAAAATAAAACTGTATCATTAAAACTCCCATAATTAGCGGTTTTAGCTTACACTACTTTTTACATAAACCTTAAGAGCGTTTTTTGATTTTTGCTGTAATTCTGTCTTTTTTATCTTTAACAGAAATTTCCGCCTCTACTTTTATAATATCATAATCTGGAAAATCAGCACGCAAAAAAAACTCTTTTCCCTGATATTTTTCAAAAAATTCTTCAGATTTGTAAGAAATTTCACCATCATTATTTACACCGTAAAAAATTACGGAAACATCAGAAGAATCCATATATTCTTTATTATTTAATTTTTTCTCAAGAAATTTTAATGAAACATAAATTCTTTCGTTGTAAGAAAAAGATTCAAACTGAACAGGAAAACCGCATGCAGTACTATTCTGATTTTTTGAAAGAAACGAAAAAAGATATATGCACGCTAAAAATAAAATTATCGAAATCAAAAGAAATCTGTTTGTTTTTGTACTTACAAGACTTTTAAAAAGACCTTTTACGCCAGTGTCATAATTGAAAACTTTTCCTGCGTAATAATCCTGAACGATTTTTGGAGCATTTTTAAGCCGCTCTTCCCTGTTGTAAAGAAAATGAATGTTTTCACCATTATCCTGATGACCTTCGTCAATATTTTTAAAATTCATTTTAAAGGTTTCCTGTAAGCAAATCTGTTTTCCACCAGACAACGCGGCATTTTTCTTTTTCTGCAAGAAGAGCCGAAATAATTCCTTCATCACTTAAAGAAAATGAAGAAAACAAAATATCATCGTGATTTACGGAAAGGGACCTTTTTATGACATGCTGAGTTTTTGAGTTTACAATCTGAACTGAATAACCGTCCTGCGTTGAAAGCAGAAAATAAAACCAGCCGTTTTTTGTAACGCCAAGAAAATCGTATGGAATTTTATAAGTAAGTTTACTGAAATCTTCTGTGACTGACTGTTCATAAGGAGGAATCACGATAGAATCTTTATAAGTTCCTGTTAAAAGGTCAAGAAAATAAACGACAGTTTCGTAATAATTTACGCCAGACTTAATTTTTGATTCAGCGTCAATATATGGAATATAATAATCAACTTTTACAAAAAGCGTCTGAGAAGAATAATCAGGAACTACATTTTCAACGGAAACATAAAGTTCATTAACATTTGAAACGAGTTTTTCAAGCGATACTAGAGGAACATCTTTTTGCGTCACAGGAATACGATATTTTAAATAACCGTCAGATGAAAACCAGTAAACGCATAATCCTTCATTTGTATTTGAAACGACTGTAAGTTCATTTTCCTGATTTACATAAATTTTTCTTATAAACGGAAATGGAGTTCCGCTAGGTCCCTGCTGACCAATATAATCTAGCACAGTTCCATCACTTGAAAAACGCAATACAACCTGACTATACAAAAGATTTTCTTTTTCATCCTGCTCGTTTCGTTCTTTTGGAACAATTCCCGCCGCATACATGTATTTCTTTGAATCTACAACGATTTTTCCGTCAAATTCAAACGGATAAGAAACAGGTTTTGAAAGAGCTTGAGTTGATTTTGAAAAAAGCATCGGAAATTTTTCTTTATAAAAATCTTCATTATAATAAACGGAAAGAAGATCTCCATAAGAATTAAACGAAAGAATTTTTTGATTCTGACCATTTACTATATAGAAAAAACCGTCTTTCATAGTGATGCTGGTTGTAACTTTACCGATATTTGTGATTCCAAAAAGATCAAGTTCGTCTTCAAAATTTCCATAATTCAAGGAAAAAAGCTCTTCTTCTGAAACTGACTGAAGCGAATTTTTTCGTGAACAAGAATAAAAAAAGATAGTAAAAAAAAGCAAAAAAAGTGTAATTGTCTTTTTCATCTTTACTAGAATAAAGTTTACGAATAATTCTGTCAACGCTCATTAAAAACCATATTGTAAAAGTTCTTTACTTGAAATAAAAAAAACTTTATATTAGTAATATGATTATTGACAGAATTTTAACGCTTATTTTCGGTTCACAAAATGACCGCGATGTAAAAAAACTAAAACCAGTCGTTGCGCAAATCAATGCAAAAGAAAGTTGGGCACAAAGCCTTTCAGAATCAGATTTTAAAAATCAGACTGAAATTTTTAAACAAAGACTTCAAAATGGGGAAACCTTAAACGATATTCTTCCAGAAGCGTTTGCACTTGCCCGTGAAGCAGCAAACAGAGTTCTTGGAGAACGAGCTTACGATGTTCAGCTTATGGGTTCACTCGTTCTTCATTCAGGCAGAATCACAGAAATGAAAACAGGTGAAGGAAAAACTCTCATGTGCGTTCCTGCCGTTTATTTAAATGCACTTACAGGAAAAGGTGTTCATGTCGTAACCGTAAACGACTACCTTGCAGAACGAGATGCTGACTGGATGCGTCCAGTTTATTCATATCTGGGGCTTACAGTCGGTTCAATACTTTCAAACATGGACAACGACGCAAGAAAAAAATCTTATGCCTGCGACATCACTTACGGAACAAACAACGAATTCGGCTTTGACTATCTTCGAGACAATATGCAGATTGATATGAAAAACAAAGTTCAAAGAGGCTTTAATTTCTGCGTAGTAGATGAAATCGACTCCATTTTAATCGATGAAGCAAGAACACCGTTAATCATTTCAGGTCAGGGCGAAGACGACACTTATAAATACCACGAAGTCGACAAATATATAAATCAACTCACAGAGATGGAAAAAGACCCTAAAACTGGAGATTATCCGGATGAAGTTGATATGGATATAGAGCAGCGCAAAGCTTTAAAAGGCGACTACAAGCTAGATGAAAAATCAAAAAGAGTTTCTTTCACAGACAAGGGAATCAATCACATCGACGAAATTCTTCATGCGCATAACCTCATTTCTCAAGATTCTTCAGTTGTTGATGAAGAAAATTTTGAATATGTCCACTACTTCACTCAAGCTTTACGGGCACATACATTATATAAAATAAATGTAGATTATCTTGTTCGCGACGGTCAGGTTCAGATTGTAGACGAGTTTACAGGACGCGTTTTAGAAGGAAGAAGATACGGCGACGGTCTTCATCAGGCAATCGAAGCAAAAGAACACTTAAAAATCGCACAGCGAAACAGAACACTTGCAACAATTACATTCCAGAATTTCTTCAGAATGTATGAAAAACTTTCAGGAATGACAGGAACTGCGCAAACAGAGCAAGTTGAATTCAACAAAATCTACAATCTCGATGTAGTTGCAATTCCAACAAACAAGCCGGTAGCAAGAATCGATGAAAATGACGAAGTTTACTTAAACGAAAGCGACAAATGGGAAGCAATTGCAAAAGAAATAAAAGCTGCCCACGAAAAAGGTCAGCCAGTTCTAGTCGGAACAGTTTCTGTTGAAAAATCAGAAGTCCTTTCTGCAATTCTCACCAAAAAAGGTATACGCCACGAAGTCCTAAACGCTAAAAACCACGCAAGGGAAGCCCTCATCATTGCCGAAGCAGGTGCAAAAGGCGCTGTAACAATCGCTACAAACATGGCAGGTCGAGGAACAGATATCAAACTCGGCGGAAACCCGGAATTCAGGGCAAGAAAACGAGCCGGAACAGATGCCTCTAAAGAACAGTTTGAAGCAGCCCTCAAAATCGAAAAAGAAAAATGGCTTAAAGACAACGAAGAAGTAAAAAACGCAGGTGGTCTTTATGTAATCGGTTCAGAGCGCCACGAATCAAGGCGAATCGATAACCAGCTTCGAGGTCGTTCAGGTCGTCAGGGAGATCCGGGAAGAAGCAAATTCTTCATTTCAATGGACGATGATTTAATGCGTCTTTTCGGCGGCGAAAAAATGAAAGTGATGATGACAAGAATCGGTATGCAGCCTGGAGAACCTATCGATCATCCTTGGCTCAACAAAGGAATCGAAAAAGCTCAGCAAAAAGTAGAAGACAGAAACTTTGAAATCCGAAAACACCTTCTTGATTACGATGATGTTTTAAACGAACAAAGAACTGTAATCTACGAACAGCGCGACGAAATTCTCAAAGACGAAAACCTTGCAGACAGAATCATGAACAATGCAAGAGACGAAGTTGAAAGCCTTTTCAGCGAATATTCTTATGCCTCAAGAAAAACAAGAGATAATTCTCAGTTAATACAGGAATTAAACGACAAGATTAAAAACCTTTTTGCAGTTTCACTTCCTCAAGAACGGTTAAATCAGGATGCTCTTATTTCAGTTCTTCAAAACGACCTTACAGAAAAAGAAACTCTTGCCGGAAAAGAAAATCTTAATATGTTCATACGCTATCAGTATGTACAGGTAATCGATAAAAAATGGCTCGACCAGCTTCAGGCGCTTGAAAGTTTACGGGAAGCAGTAAGTTTACGCTCTTACGGTTCAAAAAATCCGTTAACCGAGTATAAAAATGACGGTTTTGATATGTTCGACGAAATGCTTGATTCAATCAGAACTCAAGTTATGTCTCGAGTTTTCAAAGTCCGTGTTCAGCTTTCACCAGAAGCACAGGCACAGCGCAAAATCATGGCAGAAAGAATGCAGCAAAAGATGAACGCACAGCATTCAGAAGCGCTGAGCATTTCGCAGGTTCAGCAAAGAAACGCACAGACTGCTATGAGCGGAGAATCAGCAAGAAGACAGGCACAAAATTCTGTTATGCAGTCAAGAACTCAAAGTTCCACAGTTACAGTAAGACGCTCTTCTCCAAAAGTCGGAAGAAACGATCCGTGTCCGTGCGGTTCAGGAAAAAAATACAAACAGTGCTGCGGAAGAAACTAAAAAAATAAAAAATCCTAAAAATAGTTTAAAACAAAAAAAGGCCTGAAAAAAAAATCAAAATTTTATTTCAAGCCTTTTTTATTTTTGTACATTTAATAATAAAATTATTTTAAAACCCCAATTCTATTTACAGGCATAAATCTGAAACATGTCGTTCCGAGAATATATTTTTGATTTACAGTCTGCGGAGCCATATTTGAAAAATAAGAAGCAGAAAAATCATCAAATTCAGACAATGACTTTAACTTAAAATCATAAGAATGCCTCATATCAAGGGAATTAAAACGGTTATCTCCCATCATAAAATAGCAGTTTTCAGGAATATACTGTGCGCTTCCGTCTTGATTGTTCGGTGGAAAAACCGGCATATTACGGCTGTCTAAAATGCGCAAATAATTGTACAAAAGTTCTATATTTTTTGAACATTCTTCAATGACAGAATCTGAAGAAAAATCTTTTTCAAGAGGAGAATTTTTTAATTTAATAAACTGAAGAACAGTTTTTCCTACATTGAGTTTTATTAAAAGATTCAATTTATAATTTGAAAGAGAATAAATGTCGTTTGAAATTTTCTGTAGTGACTCATTTTTTGTATTTATCCAGTCAGTCATAAAATGAACGAAATTTTCTACAGATGAAAAAGGTTTCCCGTTAAAATGAAAAACTGAATTAAAATAATCTTGAAATTCAACAAGATTTATGTTTGATTTTTTTATTTTTTCTGCAATGAGTTTACATTCTTCTATAGTTTTTTCAATATCAAGATTATTTTTCATATCTTCGGTTAAAATCATCTGGTCATATTGACTTTGAGTTAGAGGAATATACTGAATCTGTTTTTTCTTTGCACGGGATTCTACAAGAGGATTTAAATTCCATGCAGCAACTTTAGAATCGTATTCGACAGGAATAAAAGCATTGTTTTCCTTAGTTCTTGCATATAAAATTCCGTCCTGCATAACAAGCTGCTCTCCCGGTTCACCGCAAATTCTTTTTACAAGAGGATCTGCTTTAATTTCTCCGTTTTCATCTACATTCAAATTTACGCCGGTAAAAGTGAGCATATAAATAATCTGGGAAAGAACAGTTTTTATTTCACTTTTTCTGTCAAGGCTGTAATGAGGATTTCTGAAAACAACAACATCACCCCGTTTGTATTTTTTAAAATCAAGAAGCCCTACTTCGCTCAAAGGAAATTTTGGACCGCTGAAAATTTTAAAAACTACAACTCTGTCGCCGATTAAAAAATATGGAACCATTGACTCGCTTGGAATTACATAAAGCTGAAAGACAAAAATCTGAATCAATAAAACCATAAAAATCGCCTGAAACAAAGCGTCAATCCAATCGACAATCTCACGAAAGAAAGATTTTCGTTTTTCTTTGCTTACTGCAATAATTTTACCAGCCGGTTTTTTAAAATTTTTCCAGGATTCTTCAAGGGAATAAAGCCGTTTATCTTTAAAATAATGAAGAATTATAAGTGAAACAACAAAAGTTACGCACCACAGAAAAACAGAAACTACATCAAGCCAATAAAAAGTTTCGTATTTTCCTGCACGGCGAAGAATAAAAGTCAAGAAAAATACAAAACATATATACTGAAGAAGTTTTCGTGAAACAAGTGCAGCCTTAAATTCTTTTTTTGAAAGTGCCTTTAAATAAAGAAAATAAAAAACTATTGCAGCATAAATTATACTCAATGGAAACGCTAAAAGTGAAATGTCAAATGAAAAAGAAAGAGTCGAAAGTGAAAAAAGAACTGATGAAATTAAAATTATATAAACCGGAATTTTTATTTTATTCATATTTTTATTATATCAAAAAAGAATTAATTTGAAAGCAGAATATTAAAATTATTTGCCAAAACTTCAGAAAATTCAAAGAAAGATTTGTTTTCAAAAGAATAATCTTTTTTTATTTTATATGCACTTTTATAGACCTCAAAAATTGCATCTTCTTTTGTGTAAACTTCATTTTTTAAAGTCTGAAAAGGCGCGTCAGTTTCAAGAAGAATAGCAGAAAGCGGAAGATTTTTTACGCATGACAAAGACTTTTTGTTCAACTTTAAAAGCGATTTTCCGAAAGAAAAAAACGATGATTCTATTTTGTTTAAAATTGAAAGCGCCTCAAAATCGCTCCAGAAAAAAGAATGAAACAAAACGCCAGGAAGTTTTTTTAATTTTTCTGCATAACGGTAAATGTATTCAAGACCTTTTCGAAAATGAAGGACAACAGGCACATTATAAAATAAAGAAAGTTCAAGCTGAATATTAAATGCTTTTTCCTGATTTGAAATATTTTTCTTAAAAGAATCGGAAAATAAATCAAAACCAAATTCGCCTAGAGCATCAATTTTTTTATTTTTAAGAAGAAATTCAAGAAAATCAAATTCTTTAAGCGAAGGATTTTGAGGATGAATGGCAAAAGATGTAAAAATTTTTAAATTTTCTTCTGATTGTGATTTTTTCTTAAGTTCCTCAAGAAAATCAAATTCTTTTTTAGAATGAAGAGAAACAAAAACTGTGTATTCTTTTAAAGTTTTAAAAGAAGTTTTATAAATATTAAAAAAATCTTCAAATTCATTTAAATCGTAAAAGTGAATGTGAGAATCTACAATCTTAAAATCAGAAAAATCTAATAAATTCATTTTAAACTCCGATAAAATATATGAATCTACAATATATCAAGGGAAAAAATTATGAAAAATTATTCATTAAAAATGCTTGGAAACCAGAACGACTTTTTTACGATTATTTCACAGAATAAAGACGGTTATAACATAAAAATTTCAAGAAACATCAACGGGAAAAAAACTGAAACTTTAGATTTCATCAGCAAAGAAGTTTTTGATTTTTCCCTTAAAACCGGCTACTTAACCGAAGTAAACAAAACAGAAACTGCAAGCGCTTAATTAAATATGAGGAAAATATTTTCCCACAAAATTTAATGCCTCGTTTATTCTTTCTGTTTTATCCTGAACTTCTTTAAGCCAGAAAATTTCTACGCCGTTTTTTTCCATGAAGCGAAACCAAGTTTCCTGGCGTTTTGCAAACTGTCTTATAGCAACAAAAAGTTTTTCGTACAGCTCATCCTTATCTTTGATTTTTCCCTGAAGATAAAGCGCACAATATTTATATTCAAGCCCAAGTTTTTCAAGACGAATGAAACTTGTTCCGTTTTTGTGAAGAGATTCCACTTCTTCGATTAAGCCGTTTTCAAGCCTTTCTTTTAACCGTCTTGAAATATTTTCCCTAACTAAATCGCGAGAAAAAGTTGTTCCGATAATCAACGGTCTTATATCAGGGCGAGAAGCTGTCTGATTTCTGAATTTTTTTATTTCTGAACTTTTTAAGCCTTCCTGAATTTCTATGGCGCGAATTGTCCTTTCCCGTTCAACTAAATCGCATTTATTGTGAAGCTCTGGCTTTAACGATTTTAAGATTTCTGCAAGTTCTTCCTGAGTTTTATCTTTTAATTTTTCACGAAGTTCCGTGTTCTCTGGAATATCGACTAAATCATAAGAACGAACTACAGAATCTATATACATTCCCGTTCCGCCGACTATTACAGGAAGTTTTTTGCGTTCGATTATCTGTGGAAAAATCTTATAAAAATCCTGCTGAAAATTAAAGACATTGTATTCTTCGTTTACATCTGCGACATCGATTAAATGATACTCAATTTTTTTTGAACCGACAGTGTATTCGCACAAATCTTTTCCAGAACCAATATCAAGTCCACGGTAAGTCTGTCTTGAATCGGCTGAAATGATTTCTCCGTTAAAATTCAATGCAATCTGAACGCCGATAGAAGTTTTTCCCACTGCCGTAGGACCTAAAACAACAACAGAATTATATCTTTTATCTTCAGTCATAAATTAAAACACCCTGCATACAGCGCATTTTAAATATTCAGATTTAGGATAACCTAAAAGGCACGGATGATCTGGGGCTGCTCCCCTTTTTTGAAGAATCTGAACTTTTTTGTGGGAATCTTTTGCAGCGTGTACAAGCATTTCATAAAAAATTTTTGAATCAAAAAAATGCGAACACGAACATGTAACAAGAATTCCGCCTTCATTTAAAATACGCATCGCGCGAAGATTTATTTCTTTATAACCACCGTACGCTTTTTCGATTGATTTTGCGCTTTTTGTAAATGCCGGCGGGTCAAGAATTACAACATCAAATTTTTCACCGGAAGACTCATATTCTTTTAAAAGTGAAAAAACATCTTCGCATACAACCTGAACAACATTCTCTGCACCGTTTAACTTTATATTCTTTTTTACAAGATTACAGGCATCTTCTGAAATATCTACAGCGATGACTTTTTTTGCACCGGCTTTAAAAGCATTTAAAGAAAATGCACCTGTGTGTGTAAAAGTGTCAAGAACCTTTTTTCCGTGGCAAAATTTTCTGATTTCAAAACGGTTTTCTTTCTGATCAAGGAAATATCCTGTTTTCTGACCGTTTACGATATCTACATTGATTTTTATTCCGTTTTCAATAATTGTAATTACATCTGTATAACTTTTTCCAATCCAGGTAGAAACCATTGGAAGTCCTTCTTTTTCACGAACACTCTCATCGCTTTTTTCGTAGATGTAATCCGGCTTCACGATTTTTTTCAACGCTGAATAAATATGTTCTTTGAAAATTTCACAGGAAAGAGAAAGAAATTGTGTGACAAGAATAACTTTATTGTTTTCATCAACATATCTTTCACAGATGAAACCCGGAATTAAATCAGCTTCTGCAAAAACAAGCCTGAAAGAATCGTTTTCAGAAAAAAGAAGACGGCGAATATTATAAGAATCAAGAATGCGCTTTTCCCAAAAACCGTTTAAATCTGAAAAAATTTCGTCGCAGTGCTTTTCACTTATGATTCTGACTGCAATTTTTGATTTTTTATTTAAAATTCCAGAGCCTAAAAACGCTCCATCTTTTGAAAAAACTTCAACGGCACTTCCGTCTTTTATAGTACATTCTGAATATTTTATCGCAGAAGATTTTTCATATTTAACGCTGAAAATTTCGTTATCGAAAACCCACGGAAAGCCCTGTTTAATTTCTGTTTCTTCTTTAGGCTTTAAAAAAATTTTACCAAAGTCTTTCATTCTTTTTTCCAAAAATCAATTTTAATTCATTTTAATCAAAAAAAAGACTTTGGTAAATATAAAACTTTTTTCTGTTAAACTTAAATTTTTCACAGAAAAAAAATTAAAATTCTTTTTGAACTTCAGGAAGTTCTCTTATCCAGATTTCAGACATAAATTTGTAGCCTTTTTCATTAGGATGAATTCCGTCAAGACACATTAAATTTCTGTAGTTTTCTGACAAAAGCATTTCTTTTCGCATATCGACAATTTGAACTGAATTTTTAAAAGCGTATTCAACGAGCGAAATATTGTATAATTCATGATTCTGGTAAAGCCTGTCAGGATTGTCATTCAAAATTTTTAAAACTGCATTTTCATCCTGACCATGAAGAATATGATTATACCATCTGTCTCTTACTAAAGGAGGCATCGTCATTATTAAAGGCGTAATTTTATTTTTTCTGCAAACATCGACCATTTCTGAGATTTTTTGAATGAAATCTTCAAGAGTCGTTCGCGGAAGATGTTTTTCATCAGGAGATGATGAAACCTGAGTCCAGTCGTAGTCGCAATCGTTTCCACCGCTTTCAATAATTGCAAGATCAGAAAAAATGCCTTTTTCAATATCACGATTCAACCTTCGCTGAGTTTTTGAAACAATTGAACCGAACACGCTCTGATTGTTAAGCTCAAAACCGAGTGCCTTTGAAGCAAGCACAAGACTTGAATCTTCGATAATGTCAAAAAGATGACCGCTGTCTGTTCCTGTAACAGCACCTTTTAAAATTGAATCTCCGTATGCTGAAATTTTATTTATTCCGTTTTTCATAATAACCTCGTAAGATTTTTTTTAGCACTTTTTAAATGCTTTTATCTTTAGACAAAAATCAAGAAAGAAAGTTGCATTTTTGATTTAAAAAATCAGGTTTTGATTCAATATGAATTTTTTCTTTTGTAACAGGATGAATAAATTCAAAAAGCGAAGAATGAAGCATGATTCTTGAATCTTTTATTCCCCCGTAAAGTTCATCTCCTAAAATCGGAAAACCTGAATAACTTAAATGAAAGCGAATCTGGTGAGTTCTTCCTGTAAAAAGTTTTGATTCAATTTGATAAACTTTTTTTTGCCCGATTAAAAATTCATTCTTTACGGTAAATTCAGTTTTAGAATAAAGTCCGCCTTTTTCCTGTGGCACAAAACCCCATTTTCCCCTCTGAGATTTAGAGGAAATCCGGTTCATTGTAAGTTCAAGAGAAAAATTTTTAGAATCAGAATTGACATTTTTCAAATGATTTAATTTTTCATCATAAGTTGATAAAGATGTGTAGACTTTTAGAAAATCGTGATTTAAAAACATCTGGGAAACCGCTTTATTAACTTCACGCTTTTTTGTAAAAAGAATTATTCCACTCGTTTCCCGATCAAGCCTGTGCATTATTCCCGCGTAGGGAGGATTTTTAAGCGAAGGATTTTTATTCCACAGATAGCGGATTACAGAATTGTGAAGGCTATCCCTTTTTTCACTTCCAACAATCGTTTCTTCAGTCGGAAAAAACGCAGGTTTATTTACAATGATAAAATAATCGTCCTCAAAAAGAACATTTTCAAGCGTAAGGTCAAATTTTATGTCATCAGGAGTTTTTTCAAAAAAGAATTTTTCGCTCTGAAAATCGACTTCAACAACGCTTCCTTTTAAAAGAACAAACGCAGGACGAAGAATTTTTACATTATTAACGCTTACGCCTTGTGAAATTATAAGCCGCCGTATTTTTGAATTTGAAAGAATTTTATCCGGGAATTTTTTGGGAAGTTCAAGGCGCAAAAAACTGTCTAATCTTATTTTTGTTGTAGTTTTAAATTTTAAAATCATATTTTTTAAGAGAGAATTTTAAAATCAGGCTCACCGTACTCGTTGAAATAAACCTGAACTACAGAATGTTCCATGCAGACATCACTTGAAAACGCCTTTAAATCCATAATTTCAGGTCCAAGCAAATCTTCAGGATTATATTCAGTTTCTATTACAGTTGAAATATTTTCGCCAGAAAGACGGGAAAACGCGCCGTTTAATGAAACAATATCGTTTACAGCAGAAAAAATGTGTGCTAGACCTTTTTCTTCGTATTTTAACTGAAGAAATAAAAGCTGCATTTTTTCAATTTCCTGATGCATGGCACTTTCAGGAACAAAACCGCTTTTAAAATCACAGTTATTGCATTTTTGCCATTCAAAAAAGTCCTGAAAGAATGCAGAAGGTCTTATCCTTAACGGTTTTAAAACATAGTTAAACCAGCTGACAGCACGACCTGAAGAATAAAAAGTCCTCGCCGCAAAAGAAATGTTTCTTGCAAGGCGAATGTCACAGGCACTAAATGACGAGGAAACACGAGAAGTTTCAAAAAGTTCTGCGCTTTCAGTCTGCGGAAAATCGATATGATTTGAAAAAGATTCTACGGCAAAATCAAGCCTTTCTTTAAATGCCTTTAATGAATCAGAAGGTTTTTCTGCAAAAGTCAAATCAAAACCGAATACGACGCCAGAATTATTTAAAAGATTCACCTTTTTTGAAATAAATTTTTCTGTTTTTTTGTCGTTGAAAAAAAGCGGAATTTCAAGAGAACAGTTTACATTCTGACATTCATCTAGAATTTCAGAATCAATGCACTCAGGAAAAATTTTAAAAGAAACAAATAAATCTGGCGCATCAGATGAAACCTTTTTTAAAAAATGAAGTATTTTCTTTTTGTCTTTTGCAAAATTTTCATCCTGAACAGTCAGTTCCGTGATTTTATTTTTAGAAAAATCTTTCAGGCTTTTTTCAAGGTCATCTAAAGCAAATTTATATTCGGTTTTCATAAATTATAAAAGAGGAATTCCTTTCTTTTTGCAGTCCTCACGGATTGATTCAGGCCACTGGCTTACCTGCGTTTCACCAATGTGCGCTTTTCTAAGAAGGAACATACAAAGCCGTGACTGACCGATTCCGCCGCCTAGAGTCTGAGTTAATTCTCCATTTAAAAGGCGCGAATGAAAATCAAGAGAGGCTCTTTCTTCACAGCCGCGTTCTTTAAGCTGTTTTCTAAGGCTTTCAGGATTTACTCTTATTCCCATAGAAGAAAGTTCAAATGCCCTTCCCAAAACTGAATTCCATACGATTATATCGCCGTTTAATCCTACATGACCGTCACCAGATTCTGTAATCCAGTCGTCATAGTCCGGCGCTCTTCCATCGTGAATTGTGCCGTCCGGAAGTTTTGCACCGATACCAGCAACAAAAACTGCGCCATATTTTTTTGCAATAGCATTTTCACGCTCTTTTGGCGTCATTTTTGGATAAAGTTTTAATAAATCGTCAGAAAAAACAAGTTTTATTTCATCTGGAAGAACAGGAGTAAGAGAAGAATATCTGTCGTAAAGGAAAAATTCTGTTCGTTTAATGCAGCGGTAAACTTTTTTTACGACTTCAAAAAGATGAAAAACTGTTCTGTCTTTTTCATCGATTGCCATACACCAGTCCCACTGGTCAACATAAAGGGAATGAATTGCATCAAGTTCTTCATCCGGGCGGATTGCGTTCATGTCTGTATAAAGCCCGAATCCAGGTTTTAAGCCTAGTTCTGTGACTTTAAGACGCTTCCATTTTGCAAGCGACTGAACGATTTCCATTTTGCGTTCGTTCATATCTTTTACAGGAAACGAAACAGGTCGCTCTACTCCGTTTAAATCGTCGTTTATACCTTTACCTGCCTCTACAAAAAGCGGAGCGGTAACACGAGTTAAATTTAATTCAGTTGAAAGAGCGAGCTGAAAAAAATCTTTTATAGAAACAATTGCGTGTTCAGTTTCTGAAACAGAAAGAATAGGTTTATATTTAAACATAATGACTCCCAAAATTATACTTTAAAAACAATATTTGAAACTACTCTGAATTAAAATTAATCAGCGTTGTGCACGGAACTGGAGAAAGGTTCTTTTCATAATTTAAAAACGGAAGACCAATGACTCCAAAAAATTCTGTTACCCTGGCGCCACCCATCTCAATAAGATTTTTTGCAGCAGATAAAGTTCCGCCGGTTGCGATTAAATCGTCAACGACAAGATAATTAAATCCTTTTTTAATGTCTGATTTTTGAACTTCGATTTCACTTGTGCCGTATTCAAGCCCATATTTGCAGGAATAAGTTTCTCCGGGAAGTTTGCCTTTTTTTCTTATTAAAATGAGCGGAAGATTTAATTTTTCGGCAAGCGGAGAGGCAAAAATAAAACCGCGCGCTTCTACAGCACAAATGCCCTGAATATTTTTGCCTTTGTAAATGTCGTACATTTTATTAAGGCATAATTTAAACGCTTTTGGCTCGGAAAAAATTCCTGTAATATCGTAAAAAAGAATGCCTGGTTTTGGAAAATCAGGTACTCTTCTGATTGCATCGTCAATAATTTTTATATCGTCCATAATTAGATTTTAATATTATTCCTTTAAGTTTTCAACAAAAAAATAAAGGGCTTTCTAAAAAGCGTTATCATTCTGCAAATAATTTGAAAGCCCTTTATTTTTACTCTATCAGTGTCCTTTTCCGTTTCCAATGTAGTAAGCAGCGTGGTATCTTTGATCCTGATTACTGTAATAACCTACAGCCGCTTCACCCCAGCCTGTTGCTGGAGTTGGATGCGCTTCAATACATGCTCGGTTCTGAGCTACGGTGTGAACAAGAGGACTTTTCATAACTTCCCATTTTCCGCCTGATTTAAACGCCATTGTAAGCCCGTCAACTGCATTTATCGAAGAAATACATGCGATGTACGGCGTTTCTCCTCTTGTCGTGATGTCAATGCACGAAGGACTTCCGTCTGTAACAACTTCAGGCTCAGCAAAAGTATACCTTGAACCATCTGACGGATTGTTTGTAGATTTAATATATACAAGTTCTCCTGAAGTATTTACAAATACAATGTGAAGATATCCAGATGAATCAACCTCGCAGTCGACATAAGTTACATAATTCATACTGTAGTTTTTTGTAACCGCCCTCTGAACCTTCCAGTAAGACTCCTTTCCTTTTGGATAATCAGCATTTGCCCGGGCAACACGAATACAGTCGTCTGCAAAATAAACGATAACCGGGAATCCACGATTATTTAAATCAATTCCGACAAACTGACTTGTTGAACTTGCCCGCTCCATACCATCTTCAAACACAGAATTAGAAAGAACAATATTTTTCATAGGACCATCTGAACTTATTGTATAAGTATTTTTTGTATCATTTGGTGCCTTATATGTATACGTTGTAAAATCAATTGTATCATCTTTGTCAAAGCCTCCGTCAATATTTACCCAGCAGAATTCTGACTGGTTATTACCATTAGCGTTGTCTTTATCTAGAGTTGTATCTGCAACTGCTACAGAATAATGAATTGAAGCAGTTGACTTATCATAATATGCAGTATGAATATTAGAATCAGCATCCGAACTTTTTCTTACAAGTCTGAAATTCTGGAACTGCTGGAATTTCTGATTATGGAAAAGCTGTTCAAATCTAAATAAACGATAACCGTTATATTTAATACCAGTATTTGGATCATATACATGATAACCACCTGCAGCACTCAATTTTGGATTCCAATTTTCCGGTACACCGCTTGACTGATAATTTCCCATATAACCAACATTTACAACTGCAGAAGAACCAGAACCTTTTACAGAAATTGTAGTTTCTTCCGGTGCATCATATCCCTTAAATACTGCTTGTGGAGAATTATCATTTATTTTTGCATAATAAACGCTGTGTGTTGTGTAGTTTGTAAACGACGAATACAAAACTCCGTCTTCATCCATTGCCATTGCAGGGTATGCAATATCTTTTGCAAGTTCTTCGTTTCCAAATGTATCTTTATCCTCCCAGATTCTTACAAAACGGTCGTCTGTCCATTCGTTTGTAAACCACTGATTTTCGATGTTTTCCTTGTTGTATTCAGCAGAATTGTCATTTATGTTGTTCAAGTTAAGTATTCCGTTTACTTTTATTGAAACATAACCGTCTTTTGTTCCGCTTCTTACTCTGAATGTAATTTTTGAATTTGCAACAGAAACATTTGTATTGCTAAAGTTTATTGCAAGCGTTTCACCTTTTGCACTGTCAGAAACTCCAAAAAGCTCAGTCTGATCTGAAGCAATACTTGTTCCAAGGTTAAAGCCGGTTATGAAGTTTCCAGTTTCTGAAGTTGTATCATCTCTTAAAAGAGGAATTGCGCCAGACCTTGCACGGTTGTTCTTGGTTACATTTCTTGAAACAGAAGTAATATACGGAACGACATCAACTTTGTAATAAGAAGTTTTTGCATTTTCTGTTGTCTGAGTTGTTCTTTCAACTGAAGAATTAGAACTCTGGTCTGTTGCCTTAAAATTGATTTCTACATCCGCTTTTGCAACGCCAGAAATTTTTGAAGTATCCCAGATTAAAGTCCATGTTACAGTGTGTCCGTTTTCCTGTGTAATTTCATCAGAATCAACTGTAAATGCAAAGCCTTTTGAATTTAATGAAGATTCAACATCACTTTCAGTTTTATCACAATCCCAGCCAGAACCTTTTGTGTACTGTGCAAGCAAAATATAATCATCTGAATCGGTAAAGCCTGGAATTTTTACACGGATGTCTTTTAAAATCTTGTTGTCGTTTACAGTTCCCTGAATTTTTACCTTTCCACTTAATTTAGGGTCTTTATCATAAATTCCAGAAGATTCTTCAAAGTTTCCGTTTTTAAGATGCTTTTCAAGTTCGATATGACCGTTTTCTTTACTATTTTTGTAAAGGCTGTTGGCGCTTGAACTTTCCCAGTAGAACGGATTTACAACTATTGAAGGAGAAACAGTATCTGTAAGTTCCTGTTTTACTTTTGCATTTAAAACTGTCCAGCTTGTATCTTTTCCAGATTCAAGTTCTTCTGTTGAATCGTAGAAACTGAATCTGTAATACAAATCTTTTCCTTCGTATTCATCTCCAGCAACAAGAGAAGTATTATCAAGAATAAATTCCTGTTTATTTGAAATCTTTACAGAATTAGATGTCGTAAATTGTTCTGGCTGTGAAAGAGCCACATCTCCTTTTGAGAACTTCCAGTAGAAAGGAGAAGTTCCGCCTACAAATTCAGGAGTTATAGAAAGCCTTTCACGGACAGTCCAGTTTTTGCTTGAATTTAATTCGTCTTTTGTAGAAAGATTCCAGATATCAACGCCTTTTGAAGTGTCAGCAATTCCTTCCTGGTTTTTAATTGCGTAAAAATCCTGATATTCAGTTGAATCAAAGGTTCCGTTTCCGTTTAAATCTGTTGCAAGTTTTACAGAAGTGATTCTTACAGGATTATTTGTAACTCGCGTTTCAACTTTTCCTGCCTTGAAATTTCCGGCTTTATCAAATACGACTACATGAATTTCTATAGGACCGTCTGGAATGTTTTGAGAATTTACAGAACAATCCCAAATCCATTTTGAACCGGCTTTTGAATAACTTTCTGCCATCAAGTCTCCGTCATCTGAAAGCCCTGAACCGTTGTCGTTATTGTCTACAATCATTGCATAAACAAATTCTGCAGAAGTTTGCGAAGTGTCGCAGTTTCCATCGATTGTAGCAGTATTACCTTCGATATTTATAATTTTGTAATAAACTCCGCCAAGTTTTACGATACTTCCTTTAAAGATGTTATGATTTGAAGAAAGACCATCGTAACTTAAAGTCGTAACAGAACTTCTTTCAACAGTTTTCAAAAGAACAGGAAGATTTTCTTCATTTTTGTAAACTGAATCTTCTTGTTTTGAAGAAGAAATTTCAGTTGCATTTTCCCTGCGGCTATCTCCGTATTCTTTTCTGACATTGAAAATTCGACTTTTTCCTTCTTTCTTGTAAGAGCGTTCAAAATAAACTGCGGCATTTTTAAATCCAGAACCGGCTTCTTCTACACTTGAAGCAATCGTAAAAATAGAACCGTTACTGTTTTGAACATAATTTCCGCTGTTGTCTATTTTTGTGCCGTCCGAACCGTAACCATTTTTGAAAAGTACAAGATCATCTTCATTTTGACCGTCTTTAAATGCAGGTTTTGTATTATCAATTTTTAATGAATAAACTCTTTCTGACGACTGAGGAGTTTCTGAATCTGCATCTAGAACTCTTAAAGTAACATCCCAGTTACCAGAAGCGCTTGAAACAGGAATCTTAAATGAAACTCTCTTTCCGTCAGAATTTCCTTCAGAATCACTTATCACTTTGAAATTTGCTTCAGTTGTAGAACCCTTAACAGAAGAAGAGGCAATATTAATTTTCTGCGGGTCTTCACAGTAACCTTCAAGGAACCAGTTTTCGCCGCTTATAAAATCACCGTCATTAAAATCTATTTCTTTTACAACATTTGAAGATGAAGCATTTTCATACTGCCTAAGTTTTTCTATATAGATTTGAGGAACTGAATTGTTTACAGAAATGCAAACTGGCTCTGACCATGCACTTGTCAATGTTCCGTTTACTGTATCATTGTCTACAGCGCAAGCTCTAACTCGTAAAACTTTTTCATTTGTTTCATAAGAAAGATTTTGCAAAGAAGAAATATCAAGATTATACGACCAGCTTACAGTTCCGTTTGCCTTGACACCATTTTCTGATTTGTTTGGAATTGAAACAAGAGAAAGTCCTAAATTATTATAAAGCTGATTACTTGTGTCAAAATTTCCAGAACCGTCAAAATCAAACTGAAGGTAAACTGAATCAATTCCTTCATTGTCGGTTGCACTTCCTGAAAAACGCACATTTCCACCAAGAACTACATAATTAAAGCCGTTAAGAGTTTTATCATGAACTGGATAATTTATTTCTACGCGAGGTTTATCGGCATTCGGGTTGAATTTTAATTTTAAAGGCTTTTTCAAAGAATCTGTATCTCCTGAATAAAGGCCTTCTTTTATGTAACCGATGTTTCCGGCTTTATCAACTGCCCTGAACCAGACTGGAATATTATATAAATCGCTGTTCGATAAATCTTTAAAACCGCTGTATTCGCTAGAAATTTCTGATGTAGATATATTATAGCCTAAGCGTTCAGAAAGATTTGCAAAATCAATACTCCATGAAACTGAGGTCTGCGAAAGATTTTCGTCAGTCCACGAAATGTTTTCAGAAGGTTCAGTATCTTTTTCTGCATATTTTGGAATGTAATATTTTAAATGATCTTGCTCTTCTTCAGAAATTCCTGAGTTTGTTTCATCATCCTGAATCAGACCTGTCATACTGAATTCGCCCGTTACTTCTGCATTCTGCTTTGGAACGACATTTCTTATTGTGTCAGGCGCTGTGTTATCGATAATTATACTTTTTTGGAAAGTGTCAGTCATTTTCGCTTCATCTTCGGCTGTAACAATAAGAGAATAATTTCCATTCATTGAAGAATTTGTTAAATCAACGCTGCAAGTATAAACATCATTATTTGAATCATAAGAAAGAGATTCTTCGATTGTATCAATATTAAGTTTTACAGAAAGTTTTTCTCGTTTAGAAACTGTATCACTTGCGTTTACCGTAAACGAAGCTGAACTATATTTTTTGCCGCCAAAAATCTGATTGTTTGAAATTACGCTTGATGTTTCACCACCGTTAAAACTTACATTTACTTCAAGAATTTTAGGTTTTGTTGTATCAACGCTGAAAGAAACAGAGTTTGTTACTTTAGAAGACTCACCACTTGTGTCAGAAATATAAGGAGAAGAAGTTTTTCCTGTTTCAAATGTTGTGTTTTCTTTATCTACAACTTTAAAATAAAGCGTGTAAGTTCCATCTGGAGTTGAAGGATTTCCAGATTTTGGAATTTCATAACTCCATGAACCGTTTTCTACAGTAAGAGGCGTCCAATTATTTTCATTCAAAGTTCCTTCAGAAGAAACAAGCTGAATGTGCATATTTAAAATGCCGTCATCATCTTCTACAGTTCCAGAAATCGTTCCTGTGTTAAGGCGTGCTTTACCGTCGGTTGTAATGCTGTTGAGTTTTATCACAGGAACATCAGAATCCTGTAAGATTTTTACAGTTACATAAGAGGCAGAATCTGTAATTTGATTTTCTGCCAAATCTTTTGAACGAATCTGGAAACTATATTCTGAATTGTCTGTAAATTGTGTTGTATCAGTATCAACAGAAATTTCCCATGAACCAGATTTTTCATCCGTTTTTGTATACGAAGGATTAGCTCCAAATTTAGTCCAAGAAAGGTCAGATTTCTTTTTGTAATAAAGTTCCACTGAAGGAGATGAGCCTAAATGTTCGTCAGAAAGAGTTCCTTCAAATTTTATAGTTTTATTTACCGTAGGAGTTCCAGTTGAATAAGTTTTATACAAAACTGTCGGAGCGGTTCTGTCGATTTCAAGACCTGAAACAGTTTTTACCTCAGAATCAAGACCTGCTTTATCGATTGCTTTAACATATAAAGTTTTTAAACCTTCAGAAAGCGATTTTATTTCAAAAGAAACTTCGTTATTAGTAATGGAAGAAACATCATATTCCTTAGAAGATGAAAAATCAGGACTTGCAGAAACAAGAATTTTTTCCACGCCGCTTGTATCATCTTGAGTTTCAACTGTAAGTAAAACGCTATTTGCTTTTGTAATCAATTTTCCGTTAGAAGAATTTTTTAATGTCGCATTTGTTACAGAAGGAGAAACAGAATCAACTTGTATAGAAATTGTTTTTTGACTAGAGTTTCCAGCCTTGTCATAAACTGTAAGATGAGCCGTATTTGAACCCTGTTTATACAAATCTGAAGTGATTTTGTAAGATGAACTTCCTGAAATTTCAACCGGCTTAGGATTAGGATTTTCACTATTTGTTATTTTAAGAGAATATTTATCAATTCCGTTTTTATCGTAAGCAGAACCGCTTAAAGTAATTGCAGTCTGATTAAACCAGAATGAATCGTTTAATTGTGATTGATTTACAGTTTTACTTCCACCCTGAATCACTGTATAAGAATTAACAAGGTTTGGATTTTCAGAAGTTCCTTTATTTTCTTTCCATTCAGGAGGAACTGTATCGATTTTAAATGAAAGACTTGTAGTCTGCGACCTTCCAAAAATATCGTATGCGCTTATTTCTGCTTCATATTCTCCGTCAGCGCTTCCAAGTTCAATATTTTTTTCGGTTTCATAAACATCTTGATTATCTTGATTTTTAACTAAAGTAATAGTATTTTCCGAACCGTCTTTTTTTATCACAACTTGAACTTTATCAATTCCGGCTTTATCTTGCGCTTTAAGAGAAAGTTTATCGTCTTTCTTTACAAACATTGAAGCTTCATAAGTTCTTGCACCGATTTTTATATCTTTTATAACAGGATAATCATTATCATACGCAAAAGGAATTTCTTTTGTTTCACAAATTACAGAAGGCTCATTTTTATCTTTCACTGTAAATTGAATCGTATATTTTCCCGTTACAATATCATTTGGAAGTACTATTGTTTTTGTGATGAGAGTTTTATTCTCTGCTGAAATAGTATCTCCTCCAACCTTATTAAGAGATGAGTCTTTTATAATATAATCAATTGAATTTACGCCATCATCGTCTTCGGCTGTTATTGTAATATTTTTCCCTTCTATACCAAATTTATTGTCCTTTGCCTCTTTAGCTTCAAAATTAAGTGTTGAAGAAGAAATAACAGGTTTATCAGTTTCTTGATCTACATAATATGTTTCAGATTTTTTTATTTGATTTCCTGCGCGGTCCTGAGAAAAAATTTCAATCTTTAAATTATTCTTATCGTATTTTGTTGTATCAATTTTGTAAGTAAACCTCATTCCGTTATCTGAATAAACAGATTTTGTTACGCCTTTATCAGAAAGAGGATTTCCAGAAGAATCAGTTACTTCTTCGTCGTTTAAAATCAGTTTTGTAAAAGAAACTTTATCTTCTTTATCTGAAGCCGTTCCAGAAACTGTAATTTCTCCATTTATTAAATTCTTTTTTTGATTTCTTTCTACAACCGGCGAAACTGTAAATTCAACTTCAGGTTCTTTTTCATCGTAGAAAACATTCACAGTCGAAATACAACTTTGACCTGCTTTGTCAGTTATTCTTAATTCATATAAGCCTTTTTTATTATCACTAGGATTATATTCAAAAGAATTTTCATTTAGAGAAATTTCATCTTCGCCGCATTTGAAAGATTTTAAATATTTATATGAAACATTTCCTTTAATTTTAAAATCTTTATTAAGATAATAAGTTCCGTTTTGCAAAGAAATTTCTTTTTCACCTTCACGTGCAAAAACTTTTATTTCACTTATTGAAGGTTCATTTTGAATCGTTACGATTTTCTTTTCGATTGTTTGAGAACGGTTTCCGGCTTTATCAACCGAACGGAAAATTACAGTTATTTCTTCTGTTTCATCAGGAGTATAAACAAAAGTCCATGCAGCATTTTCTGAAAAGCTCTCCCATGAAGTTTTGTCGTAAGAATATTCAACAAAAGAATAATTAGTATCGCTAGCATTTCCTGCAATTTTAAACTCTGAAACTTTTCCAATATAAATTGTTCCATCTTCTTCCGTAGAACTTTTCGTTACTGTTAATGTAGGTTCTGTGTTATCTACAGTTAATTTTATTTCTTTTGAAGAAGAAATTCCGTTTGCATCAACTGCTTTAAGATAAAGACGGTATTCTCCTTCGTTTTTATTGTTCAAGACTTTTGAAATGTCCGCTGTACCCTCCCAGTCAGTTTCAGTTCCGTCATAGTCACTATCTGCTTTCCAAAGAGAATCAATTAACACTACAGCAGAATCTAAATCATTTCCCTGCAAAACTTGAATTTTTAGCTGATTTAAAGAATTTGACTCTCCGCTTATTTTTCCAGTAAAAGTGATAGTTTTAGAACCAGAGAGATTTTCTTCTGTAGTGATGTAGCGCATTACTTTTGGATCATCGACTTCAAGAACTGGAGCATCGCCTGCAATTCTGAATTTATGCTCGTAAGGCTCATTAGTAACGGGAAGAGAGCCGTCAGATTTTACATCTGTTGCAATAATTTCAAGAATAAAATCGTTTACAGAATCAGGAAGATTTACACTAAAATTGTACTGCGTGCTGTTAATATTATTTACAGTTTTTAAAGGCGCACCCTTGTAAAGTTCTCCCTTATTTCCAGAAGAATCAGTATAATAAAGATTAAATTCTACAGAATCGATGCTGTCATCATCTTGAATAAATCCCGAATATGAACTTCCGCGGACAAAAGCCTTTTCGCCAAAAGAATTACAAGTTATTACAGGCTTATCCGTCTTTTGATTTATAAAATAAGAATCATCTTTTAAATTATAAACTGCAAGATTTCCAGCCTTGTCTTCTGCCAAAATTCTTACATCCAAATCAGTTTCATCTGTCAAAGAAGAAGTATCAACCGTAAAATAAAAATTCAAAGGATTTTCGATTTTTCCAGAAAGGCTTTCAACTTTTTGTCCGTTATCATAAACTTCATATTTTGCGCTTTCAGGAACAACCGAAGTAAATGAATCAACAATGCTTCCCCTCACAGAAACAATACCATTTACATTGTTTTTGCGTTCGCTATCTTCTACAAGCGGAATAACAGAATTTATAGAAATTTTAGGAGCGTCAACATCATAAAAGACAGTCTTTTCTTTATAAGTAGATTCCATTTCATTGTAAGAAGAATAGACATAAACTGAATATTCTCTTGAAACATTTTCATCTTTAACAATATCAGAAACATTTACTTGCTTTTCAAACGATGTAGTTTCAGAAGAATAAATAATTTTATCGTTTGCCTTGATGATTACTTCTGGAACTCCTTCATCATGATAAGAAGAACCTTTTATTTTAAAAGAACTTCCCTTTTTTAAGTTTAAAACAGAATCAGCTGGTTCTTCTACAGAAATTTTTGGAGAAGCTCCGTTTGAAACAAGCATAAAACCGTAAGGTTCTTCTACAAAAGGTTCGTTTTTATTTTCGTCGAAACCTACAGCCTTGATAATGTATTTGCGCCCGATTTTCAATTTTCCACTAGATTTATCAAGCGAAAAAGAAATATTACGCGCCGTACTTCCGATTGCAGAAATTGCTGCAGCTCTTTCGCTTATGGCGTTTTCATCAGTGAGCAAAACATTTCCATCTTTGTCTTTTAAAGCCGGAACAAGAACTATTTCTGCCTCTTCGTCTAGAATTTTTGCATAATCATCACATTCATAACAAGAAACTCCAAGCGTATCATCTATAAGAGGAGTGTTATCAAGACCGCTTTGAAGCCTTACAGCGATTTTTGTTCCGTTTGGAATGTGATATTTTAATTCAGAAAAATCTTTTCCGTCGCACAAAAGAGATTCATACCCGGAAAGAATGTATGAAGGATTGTTTCGCGGATTTAATGAAAAGAAACCTGAATCTATTTTATTTTTTGAAAGGTTTTCCTTTACAGTTTCAAAAACGCTTTTTTCAGATTCGGCCTCTCCTCCTCTGTTTTCAGTTTCTTTATAAGTTCCTGACAAAATCTGGTAAACTTCATTTATTTTATATTTTGAAAGAACAGAAGAATAAATGTCGTTATACAAATAATAAGAATCGGCTAAATTTCCTTTTTTATCATCATCTGAAAGAGCAGGAACTTTTTTTGTTCCGTCGTACGCCTTGATTTTACAGAAATAATCTTTTTTTCCTTCTTCTATATTATCACCGTAAATTTCTGTGTAAATTTCGTCTTTAAATTCTGCAACATTTATGTTTATTGAAAGCGGAACATTCTTTAACTGAACAGTCTTCAATAATTTAGGATTTTCTTCTTTTGAATAAATTTCAACTTCAAGCAAGTCAATTCCGCTGTCATCTGAAGCCTGACCTTCAATTATAAATTTCTGACCGTAGCTGTCTGGATTTACATCAGTTTTTTTTGCAGAAGGACGCGTTAAAACTACAAGGGGGGGGGTGTTATCAATTGAAAAAGATTTTTTCTGTTTTGAATTTCTTCCGGCTTTATCGATTACGACAACAGAAGCTTCGTAACTTCCGTCTGGAATCTTATTTTTTTGCGGATCGATAACGCATTCCCATTTTGTGTTATCTTCTTTTAAAGAAGCCTTAAAAAATTTATTTTCACTAGGATAATAAGAAACAATTCCAGTAGAATCATCTATTGAAGAAAACTGAATTTCTACAGATTTTACGCCCTGCTCGTCAGAACAGATTCCGCTCATCGTAAAAGTTCCGCGTATTTTATCATTAGCCAAAGGAGCTGAAATTTCAACAGAAGGAGGTTCTGTATCAACTGCCTCGCCAAGACCTACATCACATGAAAAAATTGAAAACAAAAATGCAAGACTAAAAATATATAAAGTCGTTTTTCTTCTTTTTATAATCATAAAAAACCTCATCTATTTTGTTTCACGACTTTTTTTAATCAAAACATTTATATGATGAGGTTTATTATAACACAGATTAATTAAAGTGCAACTTAATTAAATTTAAATTTTAAGACACTTAATTAAATTTAAGTTTTAAGAAAGCTTAAAATGAGAAAAAAAATTATCGCACAGATTTTATTTTTTAAGATGTTTTTTGCAGAAAATTCTGTAGTTCATCCACGGAAAAATCAAGTGCTTGTTTTCAAGATTTGTAAGCCATTCAGTGCTCACAGTATTTGAACCTAAAGCATCAAAAACAGATGTAAAATCTTTGATTCCCTGCTTGAAACGGTATTCGGCGTAATCTGCAAAAATATTTTCGTCGATAAATTTTGCCCACAAAGATGACTGGCAGAGCATAAGTTCTTTTGCACCAAGATTTAAAAGACGCGCTTTTAAACTGTTGTCGCTTGAAAATCGTTCTGCAAGGTCAACCATTCTTTCGCTTGCCTTTTGAATATAACGCATCATCCAGCTGTTTTTGTGAGAAAGAAGATTTTCACCATAACCTTCGCCACTCATTGAACCGTAATAAGGCTTGATTTTTTGAAGCGAATAAACATTTCCTATCTGTTTTTTACACTGAGAAAAATTCAACTGTTGCCATGAACCGCACCTGAAAACATTTTCAAGGAAATTTATTCCCTCTGCCCAATTATATCGAAGTTTATCTAAATCGATTGTACACACAAGATTTAAATACTGCTCCGCAGAAAGATTTTTTTCTGCTTCCTGCAAAATCTGCATCTTTTTGCAGACAAAATCTTCGGCATCAGTCTTACACTTAATGAACGCTTTTTCGATGTCGTAAACGGAAGAAGAATCTGTTACAAATTCTCCGAGCGCGTCGACAGATTTTGAAGAATTATTCCAGTAAGAATATCCTGTGTCAAATCTTTTTCCGTCTTTACAGATACAAGGCTCAAGTTCAGCCTGACTTCTTATATACGCGATGTCTTTTAAACGATTTTTGTAAACAGAATTTGAAGCATAACCGTGTTCTGAAAAAATTTCATCATCGCATTTATAGCATCTTCCAAAACAAGCAAGAGAATTTTCAAAGCGCGCAGGAGTAAAAATTCCGTTTAGAGGTTCAATTTCTGAAAAAAGGAAACTTCGTGTATCTAAAATCGTATAAGAAAGTCCATAAGAAGAAAGAATTTTTTCTATTCCGGGAGCATAACCTAATTCAGGAAGCCAAAAACCCTCTGGAATTTCGTTGAAAAAACATTTATACGCATTTAAGCCAGTTTCAACCTGCGCATTTAAAATTTCTTCCTGATCTGCGTAAAACGGCATGAAAATCGAAGTTGCACAAGTTGCAAGAATTTCTATATAACCTTTCTTTTGATATTCACGGATTTTTTTCAAAACACGCTGATTCAAGTTTAAAAACTGAATTTTATCTTCCATATATTTTTCAAAAGTGAATTTTGCGTTATTTAAAAGAAGAGCGTTACCGGAACAGCGTTCGATTTCTTTTTTGCCAAGTTCAATTTTTTTATCAAGCCATTCAAGATACTGTTTTTGAACTACAGGGTCTTCTAAAAGCGTGCAGGAACTTGGAGAAATTACAAGTGAAAGGGAAAAATTTACATTATCACGCTCAAGATTTTCAAACATTCTTAAAAGCGGAAGATATGTATCTGAAATAGAATTGAAAAAATAATTTAACTCTGCTGCAAATTTTTGTTCTTCTTCTCCAGTATGTCTTATGTACTCCTGATTTGTTGTAAGAACTAAGACAAGATTTTTTTCATGCATTTTAGCTACTCCAAAATTTTTAAGAAAATGACTCTCTGTGATTTTTATATTGTTCAAGAAGCAGATTTTGCATTCCTGAAAGTTCTACCGGTTTTGACATTTTAATTTTTTTACCCGGTTTATATTCCTTTAAAACCTGAGAAGGCTGTGGAATTTCTAAAATATTTGAAGAAGCAACGATATCAATACTGACCCCGATTGCAAAAAGCAAATCAACCCTGAAAAAAGATGCGTTTGATGGAAGAAGAATATACTGTTCATAATCAGAAAGTGAAATTTTTATATTGAAAGAATCATCTGGCTTCACCTGCTCTTTTTCTGAAAAAGAACACACACGAAGGAAAAGCTGACTTGATGGATTTTTTGAGATTGCAGCGTAATCTGCCTCGCTGATATTCCAGTAAACATAACCCCAGACAGGATTTCTAAGCATTAATTTTACTTCTGTGGTATTGTATGAAACAGGAAGAGTTAATTCTGAAGATGAGTTTTCTTCTTTTTGAGAAACTTCGATATCCATTTCATCGTCAAAATCTTCACTTTCCTGAGAAAATTCAAGAAGTTCACCGACTAAAATGTGATAATCAAAATTTTCTGGAATATCAAGACCAAAATCATCGCACAAAGAAAGAAGTTCGGAAAAAGAAAGAGTTTCCAGATAGCTTCGTGTAATTTTTTCCTTTACCATAGAGAATATATTCTAAAAAAACGCAATATTAGTCAAGCACTACTAAAACTGTTTTTTTTTAATCAAAAAAATAAAAATTCGCCTTTTTTAGATTTTTTTACAGTTCCTTAAAAAAAATATAATAAATCTCATTTTTTCTGCCGATAAACATACTGTATTAAAGGCAAATTTTTTATGTCTTAAACATTTTATACGAAAAACAAATTCCGGAGAAAAACTATGAAGAAAAACTCCCATTTATATAAAAAAATCCTCATTGCGCTTTTTACGCTTTTTCAGGTTTATGCACACGCAGAAACTTTTTTTTCAGGCTTTGCAGGAGCAGTCTCAGATTTAGATTTTTACAAAAAAGAAGAATACGAGTCTGGAAATCCAGATTTTGCACCACAACTGATTGTAGACATGTTTTTTTCAGGACAGTTTAATTTAAGCCAGAATATAATCCTTCACACAGAATTTTCAGTTGAAACTTCAGATTTGTTTTCAGGTTCAATCTTTAAAAAGACAGATGCACAATTCAGAATCGATGAACTTTCCATTATCTTTAGAAGTCAGTTCGGAAACATCACAAATTATTTCAGCGCATTTGCAGGAAGTTATGAACCAATCGGCTCTGACATTTTCTTACGCCGTCAGTTCGGAATAAAACCAATCGTATCAAAAATCACAAACACATGGCAGGGAATCAAAGGTTCAGTTTTAAACTCGCATTTCGGTTTTGGCGGCGCCGATGTCATTCAACATTCAGACAAACCTTTAGCATTCGGTATTTACGCTTATGTCAATCAGGAATTAGACGACTGCTATGTTTTTAATTCAGACTTGCGCTTTGCATGCGTTTACAGATATTTTACATTTGATGTTGCAGCCGGAATCGGAGTACCACTTATAAACAACAGTAAAATCAACGACAGTCTCGTTTCAATTGAAAAAATTTACTGGCGAGCCGGAGCAAATATGCTTTTAGGAAACGCACAGACAACTTCCCTTTTCATTCAGGCAGGAATTTCAGACATTCCTTTTTCAAAAAAACAGACAGAATTCAGAATCAACAAAGAAACTACTTACCTTCTCTTTGAACCGCGATTTAAATTCAAAACATTCCAGACAGATATCACAGTATTCAACCTTCCGCAGGCAACAATCGATGATTTTATCTTTATTAAAGACACGCTCGGTTTAAATCTTCATGTTTACACCGACAATCTTTACTTAAAAAATCATATATTCACATTCGGAATTCACACGACACTTTCATTCCCTGAAAAAACATTTGCAGACCTTATATACATTCAGGAACTTTTTGACAATTATTCAATAACAGTATCGCCTTACACAACGACAAAATTCATAAAAGGCGAATTAAATATTATGCTGCAGACAAGAATTTCAGACATCATAAAACTTGAACCAGTAAAAGCCTTCACTGTCAACATAGGATTTAAAACACAGTTCTAAATTAAAGGTAAATTGTAAATCAAGTTCAAAATTATTCTATAAAAAAGGACTTGTCCTGATTCAAATTGTCATTTTGACAAAAAACTTTCAGGCAAGTCCTTTTTTGCTTTTATAATTCAAACTCAGAAAGTCGTTTGCAGGCTTCTTTTACATCTTCTTTATGCCCGAACGAACTGAAGCGGATAAAACTTTCACCGCCAGGACCAAAACCTGAACCTGGAGTTGTAACTACATTGCATTTTTGAAGAAGCGCATCGAAAACATCCCAGCTTTTTCTTCCAGGAAATTTTGCCCAGACATACGGACTGTTTCCTGTTGAATAAAGTTCAACACCAGCTTTTTTAAAATTTTCACCTTTTAAAGTATCTTCTATTAACTTTACATTTTCAAGGTAATAGTCGATTACATCTTTCATGGCTTTTAATCCTTCTTCTTCAAGACATGCAAGTCCGCCTTTTTGAGCGATATTTGAAGCGCCATTAAAAAGAGTTGTCATAATTCTATTCCAGTCTTTGTTTACGCTTGAACCATCCGCGTATTTTAATTCAAGAGGAACAATAGACCACCCGAGTCTGACACCTGTAAAACCTGCCGGCTTACTGAAAGAATTGATTTCAATTGCACAAGTGCGGCTTCCTTCGATTTCAAAAATAGTCTTTGGAAGATTTTCGTCCCGAATAAATTCCCTGTATGCTGCATCAAAAATAATAATACAGCCGTTTTTGTTTGCAAAATCTACAAGTCGTTTTAATTCTTCTTTTGTACTGACAGCCCCTGTAGGATTGTTAGGCGAACAAAAATAAATCAGGCTGTTTTTCTTAATCTTTGACAAATCCGGGAAAAAATTGTTTTCAGGAGTACATGGCATATAAGTTATACCTTTATATCCCGAACCATTAGATTTTCCGGCTGCTCCCACGATTACAGAACCGTCAACATAAACAGGATAAGACGGATCCTGAACTGCAATTTTTACTTTTGAACCAAACAAAGTCTGAATTCGTGCGATATCACATTTTGCACCGTCAGAAATAAAAACTTCTTCCGGTTTTGCAAGGTCTTTATACCAGACTTCTGCAATTTTTTTTCGAAGTTCAGCGTTTCCCTGCTCATCTCCGTAACCTGAATAACCTTCGCTTGTAGAAAGAGCTAAAGCGTAATCCTGCATTGCTTTTGAAATAAACAAAGGAAGAGGTTCAGTTGTATTACCAATTGAAAGACTTATAATTTTTGCATCCGGATTTTTCTGCTGAAATTCACGGCGGCGACGCGCTACTTCTGGAAAAAGATACCCAGCCGTTAAATTTTCAAGTCCTCGGTTTCTTTTTAACATAATTATCTCCATAAAAAAAGTTAATTATAAAGAAAAACTCTGACGCAATTTTAGACAGAGTTTTTCTTACATAAAAAAAATTATATATTAAAGGCGCTCTTTAATTGCTGAAATAAATTCCCAGCTGTTCAATATTTTTTTTGCAGGAGGGTTTGCAAGAAGCGCAAGGTCTCCTGTCATATAACCGTCTTCAATAGTGTCTAAAGTTGCTTTTTCAAGTTTTTTTGCAAATTCTACAAGGTCAAGATTTCCGTCTAATTCACCTCGTTTTGCAAGAGCGCCTGTCCATGCAAAAATAGTTGCAACAGGATTTGTAGAAGTTTTTTCACCTTTTAAATAACGGTAATAATGCTTTTGAACAGTTCCGTGACTTGCTTCGTATTCAAATTCACCGTTTGGAGAAACTAACACGCTTGTCATCATGGCAAGACTTCCACAGGCAGAAGCAATCATATCGCTCATTACATCTCCGTCGTAATTTTTGCATACCCACAAAAAACCGCCTTTTGATTTTATAACGCGGGCTACAGCATCATCAATTAAAGTGTAGAAATATTCAATTCCGCATTTTTCAAAATCTGTTTTGTAGTTTTCATCAAAAACTTTCTGGAAGATTTCTTTGAAATTCCCGTCATAAATTTTTGAAATTGTATCTTTTGTGCCAAACCATACACTGATTTTTTTATCGAGCGCGTATTTAAAACAGCAGTGAGCAAAACTTTCTATTGATTTATCAAGATTGTGGATTCCCTGAATTATTCCAGGCCCTTTCATAACCTGAATCGTCTTTCGAATTTCTTTTCCATCGTCTCCTGTAAAAACAAGTTCTGCTTTTCCGCCACATGGAGTTTTAATTTCACAGTTTTTATAAACATCTCCATAACCGTGCCTGCCAAGAACAATAGGCTGTTCCCACGATTTTACATTACAGGCAATATTCTTTACAAAAATTGGAGAGCGGAAAATCGTTCCGTCAAGTTCGCCCCTTAAAATTCCGTTTGGAGAAGGAGTAAGCTGTTTTAAATTGTATTCTTTCATTCTGGCGGCATTTGAAGTAATAGTCGCGCACTTTACGCCTACGCCAAGCCTTTTGATTGCTTCTGCAGCCTTGTAAGTTACTTCATCATCTGAATCATCACGATTTTTTAAGCCCAAATCATAATATTCAGTCTGCAAATCTACATAAGGCAAAAGGAGTTCATCCTTTATTACCTTCCATAATACTCTTGTCATTTCATCGCCGTCAAGTTCAGCGATTTTATTTTTCATCTGAATCTTTGCCATAATGCCGACATTCTAACAAATTTCATTAAATTATTGAATAGAATTTTATACAGGAATTTCTAAAAACTAAAAATTTTAAAAGTAACTAAAAAAATGCCAGTCAGTCTAAAATTCCGCCGAATTCAATTTTATTTTCGCGGCAGAAATTCTTGTAAAAAAGCGAATCGTTTTTATTTTTAAAGCCAGTAACATAAAGCAGAGAATTTGAAAAATCGGAAGAATTTTTTTCATTTTTTTGCAATGAATTTTCTTCGATTTGAAAAGCATGATTTACAACACCTTCCCTGCTGTCAACGATTTTTAATGACGGCGCACCTTGAATTTTAAAATATTCTGCCATATTAAGAAAATGAGTACACGCAAGAACAATTACATCGCAGCCTTTTTCCTTAAAAAATTCAACGGACGGCAAAACCGCTTCAAGGCGTTCACTTTCACTGGAAGAATAAAATTTATGCTCTATAAAATTTATTAACTGGGGATCTCCGCGGGAAAATATTTCACAGTCTCCTGCAAAATCTTCTATAAGTTTTTTTGTATAAGGATGATTTACTGTCGCGTTAGTTGCAAGAAGCCCTATTTTCTTTGTTTTTGAAATCTGTGCCGCAGGTTTTATAGCAGGAACTGTTCCGATAAACTGAGTTTTTGGAAAAGTTTTTCTAAGAATATCTAAGGAAGAAACCGAAATCGTATTGCAAGCGATTATAACAGCCATAGGATTCCAGCGAAAAATAATTTTTTGAACACATGATAAAGCGTTTTCTTGAATTTCAGATTCAGTTTTTTCACCATAAGGGAAATTTTTTGTATCACCGATGTAAACACATTTTTCATCAGGATGTTTTTGAAGAAGATATTTTAAATAAGGAAGTCCGCCCGTTCCTGAATCAAGAAAAACAAATTTTACATTCATACGAAAGATTTTAAACATTTGACAGAAAACAAGCAATACTTTAACATAAAAATATGTTCGCCTTAAATAAATGTTTAGTTCATTCATGCAACAACCTTGCAATTTCAACAATTGACACTCAAAAAAACATCACAAACGAAAAAAATTACTGCCTTGACCACAGTCCAGATCCTGGAAAAATTCAGCGCGACATATACGAATACATAAACACGCACGATAAAATCGTCGGTCTTTGCGCTGCCGGAATCACTTTTCAAGACATAACATTTTCAGACAAACAATTCTACGGCTGCAATTTCATGAACTGCACATTTAAAAACATTCACTCAAAAAATTTAACAAGTAAACTTTCAATTTTTGACTTCGCAGTTTTCAGCGACTGCAAGTTAATCGATTCAAATATAAAAAATTCTTCAGTTGCCGGCGCAACATTTTTTCACACAATCTTTACAGGAAGCGAACTTTTCCAGACAAATTTCAACGGAATAAACGCATTTCAGTCTTCCTTCGACGATTCAAACCTAAAAAGTTCAACTTTCATAAAATCAACGCTAGAAAATACATCATTTAGAAACTGCAACATAAAAAACACAAATTTCCTCGAAAGCAAACGAACAAATGTTTCATTTAAAATGTCAAACGATAAAGAAGCAATAATCGTTTTAACAGAAGAAGAAATAAAAAACCAGAAGAACTCTTAGACGGAGCATTTTATGAGATTATATTCATACATAAACATAATGATTACAGGTTTTTCAAACAGTTATATCGTCGCAAACGAAAAAATAAACGAAGCAATCTTAATCGACCCCGGAAAAATCACTCCGCGCATAATCGAAAAACTCGAATCAAAAAATTTCAAAATTCAGGGAATTCTCATAACGCACAACCATGAAACTCATGTTCAGGGACTTAGAACTTTAAACAAAATTTATTCAACAAATATCTATGCCGCCGACTACGAAATTGCAGAAACAAAAACTGTCGTATTAAACGGTGACGGAAAAATGCGCCTTGCAGGAATGACAATAACTTATTATTCGCTTCCAGGTCATTCTGCCGATTCAATGATTTACAAAATCGGAAATATGATTTTTACAGGCGATGCAATTTTTGCAGGAACGCTGGGAACAACAAACTCAAGCTATTCAAAACATGTCTTAAAATCAAACATTGAAGCAAAAATCTTTTCACAAACAGACACAACAATTTTGCTTCCGTCGCACGGACCTCCTACAACTGTAAAAGCCGAAAAATTTTTCAACCTTGAATTAAGCTAAAAATTCTACCTGAAAATAAGATGCACTCGACCGCAGGCAAGACCAAAATTGTCAAATGCGTAAGAATCAAAAATTCTTGCGGCATCTTCAAAAGTCATACCTTGAGTTTCCTTTACATAATCGCACAATTCAGGAAGCGCTTTCATGACAGAACCACGGGATGCAAGATGAACAAAATATTTTGAAACAGAACTTAACGGCTGCTGCATTATATACGCCATAAATTCGTTGTTCATAAGATAAATATCTGACGGCTCATAATTTAAAGACGGCTGAGATTGCCAGTATTCTATCATAAAGTCACGGGATTGTGAATCAATCGTATAATAAACTGCTGAAACTGCATTTCTAAAATCTTCATTTATAAAATAAAGAGCGTGCCAGCTTTCATGAGAAAGAAAAGTTACCCGATTATAATTAGGACTTTCTTTTGAAAAAGAAATTACTGCGCCGTCTCCCGGAAGATATGACAAACCATTTTGTACGATTACGCCGTTTTTTAAAAGAATATTTTTAAGCAGAAGCTCTTTTTTATTTAAAACACCCATCGGTTCTGCCTTTGTAAAAAATTCTGCAAGTGTTTTTGCACTGTAATCGTGAGCATTGTATCCGTGACGACCTTCAAGCTGCGAATCTGTAAGAATTTTACCAATAAAACCTTTTTTTTCTGCAAAAAATGCAAGGCGAGTAAAAAAATCTGACTGAACTGAAAAATTTTTTGTATCAAAAAAAAGAATATGAGGAAATCTGTCCCATTCGTAAAGTTCATACTCGCTGTTTCGCCAGTTATCAGCCTTTGTTTTTAAAATCATTCCAGGATCAGTTTTAATAGGTATAAAGGAATTTTCATCTGAAAGAGATTTTTCTGAAGGTTTTAAAAGAAGTTTTGTAATCTGATTTTCCGTCTGGCTTAAATTAAAAAAACTGAACGGATTATTCAGCATTGAACTGTAAATTACGCAAGCGGAAACTGAAGGCGTCCTGTAAATAGTTAAAATTTCACCCCCGGCATTCAGTTTTATTTTCACAGGATTTTCAGAAGTTCCGTAAGAAGAAAGTTTTGAAAAAGAAATTTCATAGTAAGGCATTGAAAATTCTTTTGTCCATTGAGGAGAAAAAGTCAAAGTTCCGCCTGAAAAATCAAAATCGCTTCCCAAAACATTTATTTTTCCGCCGTTAGAAGGCGAGCCGAAAAACGGAATTGAATCTGTAAAATCAAAACCGATTCTTGCCTTAGTTACAAGAAAATCAAAAACAGTTACACCCAAGTCAGAAATAATTTCAATTCCACACGGAACATCTTTATTTTGAAGGCGTTTTTCTGAAGAAAGCCCTAAATCAAAATAAAAAACGCCGTTTTTCAAAAAATCAGACAAGTTTACAGAAGCATAAATTTTTTCTACAGATTTTTTAACTTTTCCAGAAGAATCAAAATCATCCGGAAAAAGAAAAGCGAAATTTAAAATATTTTCTTTTAAAATTACAGAAGAAAGATTTTTTCCAGGATTTTTAATTCCGATTCTTGCAGCGACCGTAAAATTTTCATATTCAGAATAAAATTTTTCCAATGATGAAATCTGATTTTTTGAAAATTTGAAATACGCACTTTTTCCCGGTAAGACATTTCCTCTTTTTTGCGTTTTATTTACATAAAGAACTTTTTCTGCATAATCTTGATTTTCAAAATAAAGGTACGATGAAGTTTTTTTAGGAAGAGAAAACAAAACTACAATAGAAAAAATGCTAAAAACAAAAAGTAGAAAAAGCGATGAATAAATTATTTTCTGTTTTTTTGAAAGCGAAAGAAAAAATTGAACAATTTTCAGATTTTTATAAGATTTCATAACAAGATACTACATTTTTTTCTAAAAAAATACTATATTCAATTCTGTGAATACAGTAATTTTGTTAAATCCAAACCAAAATGTAAGAATTAAAAACACAGTCAAAGAAATTCTAAAAAAAATTAATTTAGAAAACTTTTATTTTCTTCCAGAAAAACCAGTTTTAATCGACATAAGCCATTTTTATTCAGAAGAAAAAAACTTAAAAGAAGAAATACAAAAAATCACCGTCAAAAACGCCGTCCTAAAAGATTTACAGTTATTTTTTCCTGTAGAAATAATTTTAAAAAACAAAATTTTTTCAGAAAAAATAACTTACGGAACATTTAAAGCTAAAAACGGAAAGCCTGAAAGTTTAGAAAAACATGAATTTTCTTTTGAAGGATTTCCGATGAACCTTAAATCATTCAGAATCGCAAAATTCCAGAAAAACGAAGAAACATTTTCCTGGAGTTTTTTTGACGAAATTTGGTGCAAGATAAAAAATTAACCGTTCATTACAACAGAACCGCGATCCATAGAAGTAAGTCCTGTTTTTACATATTCAAGAATTCCAAACGGTTCTAAAAGCCTTATTAAACTTGAGATTTTTTCTTCGCTTCCTGTTGCTTCAACAATAACAGAATCAGGAGCAACATCGATAATGTGTGCGCGGTAAATGTCGCAAGTTCCGATTATAATTGCCCTTTCCTGTCCCGGTGCCTTTACCTTTATCAAAGCCATTTCCCTTTGAGCAGTTTTTGATTTATCGTTTACTTTAATTGAAATTACTTCTTCAAGTTTTGAAAGCTGCTTTTGAATCTGGTCAACAAGGTTTTCATCGCAATTTACAACAATTGTCATCCTTGACTGACCGGGATTTCCAGTTTCACAGACAGTAAGGGATTCAATATTGTATCCGCGGCGGCTAAAAAGACCTGAAACACGGCTTAAAACACCTGCATGATTTTGAACTAAAACAGAAAGAACAAATTTTTCCATACAACACCTCAAATTTATAAAAATTATTCAAAGTTATCTCTAAAATTTAATTTTTCAGAGATTTTTTTTACTTCTTAAAGAACTCCGTTAAAACTTACAGTTCTTAAAATATCACCGAAAACTCCAGCAGCCGTAACTTCTGCTCCGGCTCCATAACCGCGAACAGTAAGTGGAATCGGATTATAACGGTCTGTAGTAAATACAAAAGCGTTTTCTCCGCCTTTTACACCGTACAAAGGATTGTCTTTTGAAACTTCAAGAAGACCTACAGAAACTTTTCCGTCTTCAATTGATGCGCCCATGCGAAGAACTTTATCTTCTTTTTTAAGCGCCTTGATTTTTTCTTCAAAATATTTGTCGACTTTTGGAAGATTTGAAAGGAATTGTTCAACTTTACCAGAATCATCAAAATCGTCCGGGAAAAGCCTGTTGATTTTTATGTCCTCAAGTTCAACTTCCATTCCAGATTCTCTTGCAATAATCAAAGCCTTTCTTGCGACATCCATTCCGCTTAAATCATCTCTAGGGTCAGGTTCGGTAAAGCCTAAATTTCTTGCACCGATTACAGCATCACTGAACAAAACACCCTCATCGAGTTTTCCAAAAATATATGAAAGTGAACCCGACATGATTCCAGAAAATGCCTTCAATTTATCGCCAGATTTAAAAAGATTTTGAAGAGTATCAATAATTGGAAGCCCGGCTCCGACATTCGTCTCATAAAGGAATCTTCTGTGCATTTTATTTGCAGAATGCCTTAACTCCTTGTAATACTGATACTTCATGGAATTTGCCCGTTTATTCGGAGTTGCAATGCTCATTCCGGAGTTTAAAATATCAAGATAACGCTCAGGCAAATCGTAACTTGCAGTACAGTCCACAAACACAGGATTTAAATATTTTTTTTCCTGGACAAATTTTAAAATATCATCGAGTTTCGGGACTTTTTCTGATTCAGAAAGTTTTTTTCGCCAGTCTGAAAGGTCAAGACCATTTTCATCAAGAAGAAGTCTGTGACCGGTTGCGATACAGATTACTTTTAAATCGATGTTAGACTCAAGGAATTTTTTCTGCTGATTTTTAATCTGGTCAAGCAATGTTCCGCCGATTGTTCCAGCGCCAAAAGCAAAAACTTCTATTGTCTGCGAAGTATTGAAGAAAAACGCATGAATTGCCCTTACGGCAGTATCTCCATCACAGCCTGAAATTACAGCAGAAATACAGCGTTCGCTTGAACCTTGAGCAATTGCAAGAATATTTATATCCTGACTTGAAATTGCATCAAGGAATTTTGCAGCGATTCCACGGTTTGAAATCATTCCGTCTCCAACGACAGAAACGACAGCACAGTCTTTTTTTACCTGAACAGGATTTATAAGTCCGTCGCGAATTTCTAAAGAAAGTTCTGCTTCAAGCACATCCTGAACTTTATAAGCCTGTTCATCTTTTACGCAGAAAGAAATTGTATATTCACTTGACGACTGAGTAATCAAAAGAATTGAAATGCCTGCACTTGAAACTGAAGCAAAAATTCTGCTTGCCATTCCGCTCCTTCCACGCATTCCGTTTCCGCTTACGCTAATCATCGAAACTTTTTTAAGGCATGAAATTCCGCAGATTGAATGTTTTCTAGAAGAATCAAAAGGACCTTTTCCGATTCTTGTTCCCCGGCTTGACGGATTGTGCGAATTAAGACTCCACGCCTCTATTCCTTTTGAAACTAAAGGCGCAAGCGTTTTTGGATGAAGCACTTTAGAACCAAAAAAAGCAAGTTCCATTGATTCTTCATAAGTCATGTCATCAACTAAAATCGCATCTTTTACGATTCTTGGATCTGCTGTATAAACTCCGTCAACATCAGTCCAAAATTCAACTCGTGAAGAAGAAAGGCTTGAAGCAACAATTGACGCTGAAAAATCAGAACCGTTTCTTCCTAAAAGTCCCGGAACCGCTTTCTTCCCGTTACCGCCAATCCATGAACAGACAAAACCTGGAAAAATTAAAATTCTGTATTTAGAAAAAGATTCTCCGTCGCGGTAAGGAAGGAAATTTTCCGTGCAGACTGAATAATCCGGGTCTCCTTCTTTTTGATTTCCCGTAGTGACGATAAAATCCCGCGTATCAAGAAGAATTGCATTCTGTTTTTCTGATTTTAAAACTTCTTCAAGAATAGGATTTGAAAGAAGTTCGCCCATTCCCATAATTCTGCAGTAAATTGTGTCAGGGCATTCTGAAAAAGCGACTACTCCATTTAAAAGTTTTTCATATTCAGTAAAAATTCCATCGATTTTATCTAAAACATGCTGAATATTGAAATCAGGATGAAGTTTTACAAGGGAATTGCAGATTGAATAATGCTTCTGCTTTAATTCCTGAACGAATTTTTCAACAGATTCACCTTTTATGCAGGCATCAATACTGTCCTGCAAAAAATTTGACACCCCGGAAGCAGCAGATGCGATTACGCTCACTCTGTCTTTTTCCGCACGACCAATTATAATTTTTGCTGAAGCCGAAATGCACTCTGCATCGGCCATCGAAGTTCCACCAAATTTTAATGTAAGCATATTATTATTTCCAAAATTATTTTTCCCAAAGTTTTTCAGGATAATATCCAGAGCGAATTTTTTTGTTTATCTCTGATTTTACGATTTCACGGTCTTCAGGGTAAGTCATTCCAAACCAGTTTTCAGAAGATGTAAAAATCTTAATTGAGCCTTTTTTGTTTTTAATGATTTCACTTGCAGCGACAGGCAAAAGCGCTTCAGTTTTTTCCTGAGAAATATTGTCTTTTATAAAATTGTTCCAATATTCGTCAAACTGTTCAAATGCTTTTGGCGAAAAGCCGAATAAATTCATGCTGACAAGTTCTTTTCCAGTCATCTCAATTTTTTTGCCTGACATTTCACTGATAATTTTTGAGCCTTCGTAATAGATTTTTAAGTTTTCTTCTATTGAAGATAAGTTTTCACCGTTAAAACTGCAAACTCCCCTGCTTACAGAACCGCTTTTACTCATCGTATTTCCAAGAACATAACAAACCATCGCGTGAACGGTAGAATCATTTTGTATGGACGAAAGATGATTTGAAAGAGTTAAAAACGCTTCCCGCCCGTAGTAATCATCAGAATTTATTACGGCAAAAGGTTCGTTTATCGCTTTTTGAGCACACAAAATTGCATGAGCAGTTCCCCATGGTTTTAGGCGCCCTTCTGATTTTTTTATCTGTTCTTCATTTAAAAGGCTTTCTCGCGACTGAAAAACATATTCGGCATTGAAATTATCTGCAACTCTGTCAAAAAGTTTTTCGCGAAAATCTTTTTCAATATCTTTTCTTATAATGTATACAACTTTCCCAAAGCCGCTTTTTTTAGCATCATAAGTTGAAAAATCCAAAAGACATTCGCCGTTTTTTCCAACAGAATCAATCTGCTTAACTCCGCCATAACGGCTTCCCATTCCAGCAGCTAAAACTAAAAGTGTTGGTTTCATAACATCTCCAAATAAAATACTTCTTTTTATATCATAAAAATCCGAAAAAACTTAACGGACTTTTCATTTTTTTACATCAACTTTTAAAACCTAAAAAAAATATCTTTAGTTCATGATTATAGTTTCGAGTGCAAGAATCATCATATCTTTGAAAGAAGTCTGTCTTTCTTCCGGTGAGGTTTTCTTTCCTGTTAGAATTTCATCGCTTACCGTAAAAATTGAAAGCGCTTTTCTTGAATATTTTGCAGCAAGCGTAAAAAGTTCTGCACTTTCCATTTCACAACCAAGAACTCCGTATTCTGCCCAAAGTTTCCAGTTTTGATTATCGTCGTAGAACAAATCAGAAGAAACTACAGGACCAACAGAAGTTTTTATGTTTAATTCTTTTGCCTTGTTATAAGCATTATACAAAAGCGAAAAATCCGAAGAAGGCGCATAATGCATATTTTTAAATCTTTGATTGATTAAAGAAGAATCAGAACAAGCGGCATTTGCAAGAATAATATCGCGGCATTTTAACTCTTTTTGAATTGAACCTATTGTACCGATTCTGATTGCTTTTTGAACGCCGTAAAAGTTAAAAAGTTCATTCACATAAATGGATAACGAAGGCTGCCCCATCCCCGTTCCCTGAACAGAAATTTTTTGACCTTTATAAAAACCCGTAAAACCGAGCATTCCCCTAACTTCATTATAACAGACAGCGTTTTCTAAAAAATTTTCTGCAATAAATTTAGCCCTTAAAGGATCACCGGGAAGTAAAATTTTATCTGAAATTGCACCATCTTTGGCATTTATATGTGTACTCATAAAAAAAATTATACCATAAATAGAAAAAAAATACTAATGAAATATTTTTTTCATTAATAACCGTCAGTAAAAAGCAATGCCGAACAGAGCTCCAAGCAGAACTATAAAAATCGGATGAAGCTTAAACCTGCGCCTTAAATAAAACATCAGAAGAAAAAGAGAAATATTCATCCAGTTGAAAAATTCTTTCCAGGAAGAGCGGACTAAAAAAAGTTTTAATTCAGACGGCAGATTCAATAAAATCGAAGTACACATCTGAACAGCGATTACAAAAATCATTCCGGTAGCGCACGGCCGTAAAAACGAAAAAACAGTCTGAACAACAGCATTTTCCCGAAATTTTAAAATAAAACGCGCAATAATCAAAATACAGATAAGCGATGGAAGAACTTCCGCAATTGAAGCAAAAATAGCTCCTAACGGCCCATAAAATTTATATCCTAAAAATGTTGCCATATTTACACCTACAGGTCCGGGTGTACTTTCGGAAATGGCAATCATATTGTAAAATTCGTCAACAGAAATAAAACCTTTTTCAACAATCGTCTGCTGCATCAAAGTAATTGCAACAAGTCCACCTCCGATTGTAAAAAGTCCGATATAAAAAAAAGTCAAAAACAATTCAAGTAAACTGATTTCAGGCATTTTTCTCTCCAGATTTATTTATTTTTTTCTGAATAAAATACCAGATTACACCGAAAAAAACAGCCATAAGAATTATTACGAACGAAGGAATATTAAAAAAATAAATCAACGCAAACGAAATTAAAAGAAGAACAACCTGATACGCTTTTTTTACAGATTTTTTTGAAAAAGTAATTGAAGCATCGCATAGCAAAGCACAAACTGCAACATTTATCCCCTTTAACGCGCTTTGAACAAGCGGAAACTGGTCGATAGAGTTTATTAAAGTCGCAAGAATCGAAATTATAAGGACAGACGGAAAAATCATTCCTAAAGTTGCGCAAATTCCACCGAAAACGCCGCCTTTTTTGTAGCCTGAAAAAGTTGCAACATTTACGGCAATAATTCCGGGAGTTGACTGACCGACTGCATAATAATCTAAAAGTTCATCATCAGTAATCCATTTTCGTTTTTCAACAAGTTCAGTTGAAAGCATAGGAAGCATTGCAATTCCGCCCCCAAAAGTAAATGAACCGATTTTTGCAAATGTCAAAAAAAGTTGTGCGTAAATATTTTTCATAAAACACCCATGGAATGCTAAAAAAAATAGCATTCCATAATTACAAAAGTGCCTGAATTTATTTATTCAAGTATTCAACAACGAGAGAACCCATTTTCTTTGTACCAACGAGTTTTCCGTTCTTTTTAACTTCTTCGATGTGGCTTCCGGCAATATCACCAGTTCTCCAGCCGTCATCTAGAACAGAATTTACGGCATTTTCAATAGCTTTTGCTTCTGTTTCAAGATTAAAACTGTATCGCAAAAGCATTGCAGCAGAAAGAATTGTTGCCAGAGGATTAGCAAGATCTTTTCCCGCAATATCAGGAGCAGAGCCGTGAATCGGTTCATAAAGACCAGGCCCTTTTCCATCGCCTAAAGAAGCAGATGCGAGCATTCCAATTGAACCTGTAATCTGGCTTGCTTCATCAGAAAGAATATCGCCGAACATATTTGAAGTTGCAATTACATCAAACTGTCTAGGATTTCTTACTAACTGCATAGAAGCATTGTCAATATAAAGATATGAAAGAGTTACTTCCGGATAATCTTTTTTTACATCTTCTGCAACACGCCGCCAAAGCTGACTTGAGTTTAAAATATTTGCCTTGTCTACAACGCAGAGCCTTTTCTGTCTTTTCATTGCGTATTCAAAACCCATTCTCACAATGCGTTCGATTTCTGGACGAGTATATTTTTCTGTATCCCATGCAGTATTCTGATCTTCGCTCGTTCCTCTTTCACCGAAATAAATTCCGCCTGTAAGTTCTCGCACGATTAAAATATCAAGACCATCGCCGACAATTTCATCTTTTAAAGGACAAGCATCTTTTAACTGCTTCCACATTACAGCAGGACGAAGATTTGCAAAAACTTTCATTCCGCCTCTAAGACCTAAAAGCGCTTTTTCAGGACGAATTTCTGAAGGAAGGTTATCCCATTTTGGACCTCCGACAGCGCCGAGCAAAGCCGCATCAGATTTTAGACAGATTTCAAGCTGATCCTGAGGAAGAGGATGACCGAATTTATCGATTGCACAGCCTCCTGCAAGAACATTTGTGTAATTCCATTTGTGACCGAACTTTTTTGCAACGGCATCAAGAACATTTACCGCTTCTTTTACAACATCAGGTCCAATTCCGTCTCCAGGAATTAAAGCAATAGTTTTTTCCATTTATGTACCCCTAATTTTTATATTCAATACATTTTATAATAATAAATTGCAAATCAATTTTCAATTCCGATTGAAAAATATGTAATTTTCAGTTTATAAAAAAAGAAACTGTTATTTTTCTTCTAAAAAAATCTTTACTTTTTCAAGAATATTTTCAGCAGTTTTCCGACCTTCCTGATATACTCTTTCAAGTTCTGACGGATTTTTTTCTGTGCGGCTTATTCCAAGAGATTTTTCAGGACATATAACAAGAACTTCACCTTTATCGGCCTTTTGAAAACAATATTTTGTCTCTTCGTTATAAACTTCATGGCGTAAAGACATTGCTTCAACAAGGCGAGGATATTTTTTGAGCATAATTTTTATTAAAGGAAGTGAACTTGTCTGCTTTTTTACAAAATTTCTAGGCTGAGTCAAAATAACGACATTTCTATCGTAACCAAGACTTTCAAAAAATTTTAAAGGAACTGAATCTGTCATTCCGCCGTCTAATAGTGTATAGCCGTCAACTTTTACCGGACGAGAAACTAAAGGCATACTTGCACTTGCCTGCATCCACTTAAGATCGTTTTCATCCCCTTTTAAAAGTTTTTTATATATCGGCTTTCCATTTTCTGCATCACTTACAACAACATAAAATTCCATCGGGTTATTTTTGTATGATTCTACATCAAAAATATCGAGTTTATTTGGAATCTGATTATAGCAAAAATCAGTTTCATATATGTTTCCAGTAAGAAAAAAAGACAGAAAAGTGCCGTACTTCCAGTTTTTTGAAAAACGCTTATTATACCTGATAGCCCTTCCCGGCTGCTTTGATTTATAGTTACATCCAAAAGTTGCTCCTGCACTTACTCCAACAGCACCGTCAAAAACAATGCCGTTTTCCATAAATACATCAAGAACGCCGGATGTAAACATTCCACGCATTGCTCCGCCTTCAAGAACAAGACCTTTTTTCAAAACAAAACCACCTATTTTCCCAAATGTTTTTCAATATCGTTAATCAGTTTGTATTCAAAAGAATCACAAAGAGCAAGCCAGCTTGCTTCCATAACATCACAGCTTACGCCAACAGTTGTCCAGGTATTTTTTCCGTCACTTGATTCAATAAGAACGCGAACCTTTGACGCAGTTGCACTCTTTCCATCTAAAACTCTAACTTTGTAATCTGTAAGACGAATCTGATTTACTGCAGGATAAAAACGGCTGAGCGCTTTTCTAAGGGCAATATCTAAAGCGTTTACAGGTCCATCACCTTCTCCTGCCGTAACTTCAATCTGATTTTCAACCTCAAGTTTTATCTGAGCACAGGCACACACACCTTCTTCAACTCTAGGATTAATTCCGCTTGTCTGATAATAGTGAAGCTTAAAAAACGGCTTGTAGCGGCCGATGACTTTTCTTGCAAGAAGTTCAAACGAACCATCTGCGCCTTCAAACTGATAGCCCTGAAATTCAAGTTCTTTCATTTTTGAAACGAGTTCCTGAACTTTTGGACTTGATTTTGTAATAGTTGGGTCGATTTTCTGAATTTTTTCAATAATTGTTGAACGGCCTGCAACTTCACTCATGAGGAATACCCTTTCGTTTCCGACAGCTTCCGGAGAAATATGTTCGTACGCCTCTGGATTTTTTAAAACTGCATCAATGTGCATTCCTGCTTTATGGCTGAATGCAGAACCGCCTACAAACGGAAGACCGCTTGAAAGAGAAATATTAGTAATTTCTGCAACACGCTTTGCAACAGGAGTAAGTTCCTTAATTTTTTCATCAGGAATACATTTAAATCCCATTTTTAACTGAAGGTCTGCAATAATACATGAAAGGTTTGCATTTCCAGTTCTTTCACCAAAACCTAAAAAAGTTCCCTGAACATGGCGGGCACCTGATTCTACAGCAACAAGCGAATTTGCAACTGCAAGACCACAGTCATTATGCGTATGAATTCCTATTTTTGCACGGCATCCAATTCTTTCAACAGCAGCTTTTACAGCATTTTCACAGTCTTTAATCATGCAGCCGCCTTTAGTTTCGCAAAGCGCAAGAGTTTCCGCTCCACCTTCGACAGCCGCTTCAAGAGATTTTAAAGCATATTCAGGATCAGATGCAAAACCTGTAAAAAAATGTTCTGCATCGTAAATAACTTTTCTGCCATTTTCCCTTAAAAACTGGCATGTATCTTTTATCATAAGAAGATTTTCTTCTAAAGTTGTTTTTAAAATTTCGGTAACCTGAAAAGTCCAGCTTTTTCCAAAAATTACGACATATTCAGTTCCGGCTGCAAGAAGACTCTGAAGGTTTACATCTTCTGCACACTTTATATCTTTACGCCTTGTTGAACCGAAAGCCGCAAGTTTTGAATTTTTAAGAGAAACCTTTTTCATTTCCTGAAAGAATTCCATATCTTTCGGATTTGAACCGGGATTTCCAGCCTCTATGAAAGAAATACCAAGTTCATCAAGAGCCTTGCAAATATGAATTTTATCCTGAACCGAAAAACTTATACCTTCACCCTGAGCACCATCTCTTAATGTAGAATCAAGAATTTCAACATTTTCCATAAAATATCCTCCGTCTTTTAGTTCATTCAATTTTACGCCTTAAAAAATTTTAAAGCCTCTGTTTTTGAATTTTCTAATCTTCCATTACAGAAATCTTTTTCCTGTAAATATTTCTCATGCACGAAACAGAAACAAGAACTGACATAAACTCTGCAATAATAAAACACCACCACACATTATTTACATCCCCTGTTTTTCCCAAAAAATACGCTGCAGGAAGAAAAACAACAATCTGCCTTAAAAATGAAACTAACAGACTGAAAAACGCAGCAGAAAACGCCTGAAAAATTGCAGAAAAAGTAATAGCAATAGCAGCGCCAAAAAATGAAGGAGCAATTTTTCGTAAAGCGCCTTTACCCATTTGTATGATAACTTCATTGTCTGTAAACATTCTAAAAAGAACATCAGGAAAAGATTCAAAAATAATTACACCGAAAAACATAATGCAAAAAGCAACTAAAAGAGAATATTTTATAGTTTTTAAAATACGCTTTTTATGTTCAGCCCCGTAATTATATGCAATAATAGGAACAATTCCGTTATTAAGACCGAAAACAGGCATAAAAATAAAACTGTTTAATTTAAAATAAATTCCATAAACTGTAATTGCATTATCTCCGCCGTTTTCAATTCCTTTAAAAATCAGATTTAAAAAGTAAGTTACAACAGAGGTAATCGAACTCATCAAAATTGCAGGAACAGCAACCCGGTAAATCTGAGCGATGATTTTTTTATTTGGAAGAATATTAGAAAACTTAAACTGAATATCGTGATTTTTTAAAATATTTAAAATAAACGAAACCAGGCAACCCAAAATCTGCCCCAAAACAGTCGCCAAGGCAGCACCTCTTATCCCCAGTTTTGGAAAAGGACCAAGCCCAAAAATCAAAATCGGGTCAAAAATTATGTTGAAAACTGCGCCGATTAACTGAGAAATCATAGAAAGAAAAGTTCGCCCCGTACTCTGAAGAAGCCTGTCAAACATTCCGCCTATAAACTGCCCGAAACCCAAAATCAAAATAATTTCAAGATACTGTTCCCCTAAAAGAATTACACTTGAATTGTCAGTCTGAGATTTTAAATATGAAGAAGAAATTAAAGTTCCGGCTACAGCAAAAACAATCCATGTAACGACAGAAAGAAAAACACCGTTCATGGCAGTTTTATTTACATCATGCTGATTTTTCTGACCGAGTCTGAGCGATAAAAGCGCATTTACACCAACGGCAGTTCCTACCGCAAAAGAAACCATAAGATTCTGAACAGGAAATGCAAGAGAAACAGCCGTAAGCGCATCTACACTTATTTTCCCTACGAAAATACTATCTACAATGTTATATAAAGCCATTACAAGCATAGAAAACATAATGGGAAGCGACATATTAAAAATTAACTTTAATACAGGCATCGTTCCCATTTTATTTTCTACAGGAGCATTTTTATTTACCATTAAGTTACCCGTTATTTTTATTATAAGAAAAATTTATTAATCCAAAAGCGCATCAAGTTCCTGTGAAATTGCTTTTTTATCAAGTTTCTGCCCGATAATACAAAGTTTTACCATTCTATCACCAACTTTTTCATCCCATTCTGCACGCATTTTAGGTTCTGATGCAAGAACTTCTTCCTGCTCTTTTTTAGAACAAGAAGCAAGCCATGTGCCCGAAGCACCTGCCTGAATCTGACGGCCTGAAGTTTCAAAAACATAAGCCATATCATCTTCATCGCTGAACCAGAGAACACCCTTACAGCGTATAATATTTTTAGGCCATCTTCCTGCAAATTCTTCAAGCTTTAAGCGGTTAAACGGACGGCGACGATAATAGACAAAATTTCCGATTCCATATTCATCTTCTTCTGCGCCTTCATGATTGTGTTCATGATGATGATGGTGACAGTGTTCATCACATTTATGTCCTTCTTTTCCGTGCTCTGGATTTTCATCGTGATGATGTTCGTTTTCATGCTCGT
>JAEDFA010000034.1 GCA_016293005.1 Treponema sp. | reverse complement strand
GGAGTTCGTCGAATTCGTGCAACAATTAGTGGTGGATTGCCTTTGGATAAATAAAAAGGTTTTAAGTCAAAACAATATTTTATAATAAATAACAAAAATATATAAATTTTTGTAACTTTCATTATTTTTTATTGTTTTGTGATATAATAGACTAGCATTATTTTAAGGAAAAGGAAAATATGAAAAAATTTGCACTTGCTTTGGTGTCATTATTGGCAGCTTCTATTGTTTTTGCTCAGACAGATTTACAGGTTCTGGCTGTTGTAAAACTTACTAAAAATGATTCAATTACAGTAAAACTTTTAAAAAATCGTGTTGAATCATACGAAAAAACACAGAACGGGGTAAAACTTTCCCTTGCCGACCGTGAAAAAGTTCTTGAAGCGATGATTCAGGAAAAAGTTGTTCTTCAGGCTGCAACAAAAGCCGGTATTTCAATTCCAGACAGCACTGTTGAACAGTATTTTATGCAGTCCATTTCTCAGCAGGTTGGTCGTCAGATTTCAGAAGCAGAATTTGAACAGATTGTTCAGGAACAGACTAAAATGTCTTTAGATGAATACATGAAGCAGATGACTGGAATGTCTGTTTCAGATTATAAAGCGTATTTAAAAAATCAGCTTATTGTTCAGCAGTATATTATTTCACAAAAACAAAACGAATTAAATTCTGTAGGTCCTACTGACGAAGAAATTCGGGCTGCTTATGAATTAAATAAAGCAAATTATGTCTGGTCTGATATGCTTAAAATGTATCTTGTAATTGTTCCAAAAGCAACAGATGCTGAAAAAGCTCGTATAAAAATAAACGACTTATATAAAAAATTCAAAGATAAAAAACTTACTACTGCTCAGCTTTCAGTTGATTCAAAAAAAGAAAATTCTGGTTTCCAGTCTGGCGAAGTTCTTGTGAATAAAACTTCTCAGAGTGCAATGCAGTTAGGAATTTCATATTCAGATCTTCTGTCTCTGTTCGAAAAAGAAAAGAATTTCATTTCCGAAATTGCCGAAACTGAATCAAGTTTCCAGTTCTATACGATTCTTAAAAAATACGATGCAAAAATGCTTTCTTTAAGCGATGTAGTTCAGCCAGAAACAACAGTAACTGTATACGATTTTATTAAATCAAATCTTGCTCAGCAGAAACAAATGGAATATCTTTCAAAGGCTGCAAGTGATATTGCAAAAGAACTTGATACTCCAGAAAATGTTGAACGCAAGAAAACTGGCGATGCGTTACAGAAATTATTAAACTGGTAAGGATTTATTGTGTCAAAACGAAGAAACGGAAGAATTCTCGCTTTTCAGGCTATGTATTCCTGGGAAGTCGGGGGTGTTAATATAGATGACCTTTTATCTTTTAGCTGGCTGGAAGATAAGGGGATAGATTCTGAATCAGACAAAACCGAACAGGAACGCCTTTTTGCGAAATTGCTTGTAAACGGAACGGTTGAAAATATCAGTCAAATTGACGGCATCATAAAATCAAAACTGTCAGAAAAATGGACTATAGACAGAATTAATAAAGTTGCTTTGACAGTTTTGCGATTGAGTATTTACGAGATGATGTTCCAGAAAGAAACTGATTCTGTAATTATAATAGATGAAGCAATTGAAATTTCAAAAGATTTTGGTGCAGAAGATTCCTATAAATTTATTAATGCAGTTTTAGACAATGTTCGTAAGGATTTGGAAAAAACGAATGAATAAAATAAAAAAACTGACAAAAAAAATATTTTACGCATTTTTCTGTGTAATTTGTTTACTGTCAGTTTTTTCTTCATGTTCAAAATCTTCAAAGAAGAAATCGTTTATATCATCTTTAAATTCGATAGACGCATTGATTCAGCAGGGCTTTTATTCTGATGCTGTAAATGAAATTTCAAAACTCGAAAAAACGGCTTTTAATTCCTGGACTCAACTTGGAATTGTAAAGCGGTATCTGAAAATTGCTGAAACTGACCGTGCGCAAAAATTTCTTCTTGAATGTCTAAAAAAAAATCCAGAAAATCTTGAAATTCGCTCAGTTCTTACAAATCTTTATCTTGAAAAAAAAGATTTTGACAATGCAGTTTTTTACGGGAAAGAGTTAAAAGGCTCAAAATTTGGCTCACTTTATTCAGAGGCTGTTTTTTCAAAAGTTCTCAATTCAGAAAAAGACAGTAGTGTGCTTTTTTCAATGGATTTTTATTCAGAGTATTTTGATGCGTATCAAGGTTCAAAAAATCAGGCTTGGCTTGTAAATTGCGCACTTTTAAATTTAATTTCCGGTAATTACGAAAGTGCTAAAAAACTTTCCCCAGAAAATGCTGAAAATCCGTTTTTCTGGGCATTGTGTAATTTTGATGCAGAGGATTACGGAAACAGCATTTTTTATTCTGACATTGCGCTTTCTTCCAATAAACATATTGATTTAAAACTTGATTCGTATCTTACTTCTATTCTTTCTGACTGTTATGTTTTTCTTTCTGATTACGATTCTGCAGAAGTTGTGCGTGAAAATTTCATAGACAGAATTCAAAATTTTTCCTTTTACGATTATCCGGAACTTCCCGTGATTCTTACAAACAGTGCAGTCTGGAATTTTGATAAACAGAATTATGAGTCGGCGTTTGATTTGATTCTCTTGACGCTTAATAATTTTCCAGATTTTTTTCCTGCACTTTCTGTTTATGCAGATTTTTCGTATAAAACTGATGTTTCAAAAACAGAAAGTTTTCAGCAGCGTGAACTTAGGGATTACGGAATGGCTTCTCTTGAGATGGAAAAATACGATAATAGGCTTAAAATTCCGTTTAGCGATGTTGTTTTTCGCGTGAATAAATCTCTTGAAAAATTGAAAACGCCGGAACTTTATCTTCTTTCGTATGATTTAAAATATAAAAATCAAAAGAATTATTCTGTCAATGAAAAAACTTCTGATTTATACAAGATGATTGAAAGAAATTCTGTTGAAAATGAAATTCCGTCTGTTCTTTTAAATTATGCAGTTCAGTTTTTAATTTCTGTGAATAAACTGGATGAGGCTTGGAATCTTCTTTCTAAATCAGTGTGCGCAAAATATGGTTTTGATGAAGATGAAAATTTTTGGAAAAATGTCATTTTAAATTCTTCTTCTATTGAATTTTTACAGCTTGAATTTTTAGCATATTTTGCAGCGTTAAAGCATTTAAAAAGAGAGGCTTTTGCGCTTTATGAACATTGCGTTTACGAATGTTATAATTCAGAGGAGGATTTTTATATTTCTGCTCAAGTTTCTGATGAATCGTGTATAAATCTTTCAGATATTTATTTTGCAAACGGTGAGCTAGATAAAGCGTTAAAATTGTATGCAAAACTTACTGGCCGCGTAAATGATTCTTATTTAAAAAGCCTTATTTATTATAGAATCAGCATGATTTATTTTTCAAAGAAAGATTTATTTAATGCAAAGTTGAATGCAGATTATGCTGTTTCCATCAATTCAAGAAATGTCGAGGCAAAATTCCTGTTGTCACAGATTGAAAATAAAAAGTAGGTAAAAATTTCTGGATTGTATTGATTAATATAAATTTAATGATTAATTATTTTTAGATAAGTCCCCATTAAAATTTTAAAAAAGTTAATGGGGATTTTTTTAGAAAAATGTAATTTTGATTTTTATTCAATTATTGCAATTACATCCTGCATTTTAAGGATTAAATATTCTTCACCGTCCATTTTGATTTGTGTTCCAGAATATTTGTCGTACATGATGTGGTCGCCTTTTTTTACTGTGATTTTTACATCATCTGTTCCTTCGCCAATTTCTACTACAGATGCTGTTTGAGTTTTTTCCTGTGCTGCATCAGGGATTATGATTCCGCTTGCAGTTTTTGTTTCTGCCTTGTCGTTTTTTACAAGAATACGGTCTGCTAATGGTTTAATTTTCATTTTATGCTCCTAAAGAAAAGTCAATGAAAATATAGATTAAATTTTCATTGATTTAAAATTAAAGTTTTATTACCAATAAATTTATGAAAATTTTTTTTAGAAGTCAATAAAAAAAGAAAATTTTTTGCATTTTATATGAACAAAATAAAAAAAAATGTATCATTTTGATACTGTTTTTGTTTGTGAAAATTTAAGTGTGTCAAAAGTAACCGCTGATTTTTTTATCAACTTGTAAAAAGCGCCTGTTTTTTCTGAAAACGACTTTTTTTTATAAAATTTGCTGTTTTTTTGATGTTAAATCTTAATTGGCATAATTATTGCATAATATAAAGAAAGAATTTTTTTAGCAAGGGGAAAATTATGGCAAAAGACGATGAAGTAATTGATTATTATTTAAATGAAATTAAAAAAATTCCGCTTTTAACTCCTTCTGAAGAACTTGAACTTGCAAAAAAAGCAAAAAACGGAGATATCAGTGCAAAAGAAAAAATTGTCAAATCAAATCTCAGGTTTGTTATTACAATTGCAAAAAAATATCAGAATCACGGTCTTGACCTTGAAGATTTAATAAGTGAAGGCAATATTGGTCTTTTAATTGCCATAGAAAAATTTGAACCTTCTAAAGGCTATAAATTTATTTCTTACGCTGTCTGGTGGATTCGCCAGTCGATTTTACGCGCTATTTCAGATAAAGGCCGCATGATTCGAATTCCTGTGAATAAGACGCTGGAAATCACTAAGATTAAAAAAGCATTTAACTGTGTTTATAAAACTAAATCGGAACATAATGAATTTGAACAGGTTGCAAAAATGTTGAATCTTTCTGACAGTTATGTAAAAGAGATGCTTCATATTTCAGGTGATATGATATCTCTTGATCAGGAGATTGATTCTTCTGACTCTTCTGCAACGATGATTGATTTTATTGAAGACAAAATTAATCCTCGTCCGGAAGATGAATGTCTTAATAATTCTTTAAAAGATGAACTTGATAAAGCGATGAGTTCTTTAAAACCTGTTGAAAGGCGTGTATTGAGAATGAGATATGGTCTTGACGGCGAAAAAGAGATGAGCCTTCAAGAAATCGGGGACAGATTTAATCTTACAAAAGAGAGAATCCGTCAGATTGAAAAAAAAGCAATTGTAAGAATGCAGCATCCTGTAAGAAAAAATCGTCTTGAAGTTTATGTTGCTTAAAAAGTTATATAAAAACATTTTTAAAGCTTTGAGTTTTAAGATGTTTTTGTAAAAGCGTTTGAAGTGCCTTTATTTTGTTCAAGTTTATTCTGCATGAAAATAATGGCATCTTCCCTCGCTTTTAAAAGAATTTCTTTATCCCTTACAATGTCAGAAAGCCCAAGTGATAGAAGTCCTGCCTGAACGGTTCCGGTAATTTCGCCGGGACCTCTTAATTTTAAATCATTGTTTGCGATGATAAATCCGTCTGTTGTTTCATAAAGAATTTTCATTCGCTCGATGCCTGTTTTTGTGATTTTATCTGAATAAATTAAAAAACAATAAGACTGAAGTTTTCCGCGTCCGACTCTGCCTCTTAATTGATGAAGTTGCGCAAGACCGAATCTGTCTGCCTGTTCGATTACTATACATGTTGCAGAAGGTACATCAAGGCCGACTTCAATTACGGTTGTGGCAAGAAGAACCTGTATTTGATTGTTTGAAAATTTTTTGAGCGTTTCTTCCTGCTCTTCTTGAGGTAGTTTTGAATGAATCAGACCGCATTTAAATTCTGAAAATATTTCGTTTTTCAGTTTTTGAAATTCTATTTCAGCGCTTTTAAGTTCCGTGTTAAAATCTTCTGAATCTATTGCAGGATAAACAAAATATGCCTGATGTCCGCGTTTTAATTCTGAACGGACTGCTTCAAAGGCTTTCCACTCGTTTTCTTCTTTTATGAGATGAGTTTTTACGGGAAGCCTTCCTTCTGGCATTGATTTAATCACGCTTATATCAAGATCGCCAAAAACTGTAAGTGCTAAAGACTGCGGAATCGGGGTTGCGCTCATCATCAGAAGGTGAGGTTCAAGATTTATGTTTTTATCTGAAACAGTTCTTCCTTTTGCTATGATTGATTCCCTTTGAACGACGCCGAATCTGTGCTGTTCGTCTATAATTGCAAGCTGAAGGTCATTATAGATAATCTGTTTTGAAAAAAGCGCATGTGTTCCTATGATAAAATCTATGTTCCCGTTTTTTAATTCTGAAAGAAGCATATTCCGGCCTTTTTGTTTTACATTTCCAGTCAAATATGCGATTTTTATTCCAAGCGGGGAAAGGAGATTTGCGGCATTTTCTGCGTGCTGTTTTGCAAGAATTTCTGTTGGAGTCATAAGGGCGCATTGGCCTTTCCAGTTTATGACTCTAAGGGCAACAAAAAAAGAAACAAGTGTTTTTCCTGAACCTACATCTCCTTGAAGAAGTCGGCTCATCGTAAAAGGTTGTTTTAATATTATGTTGTCGCTTAAAATTTTGCTTCGTTCTTTGTAGCCGCGGTCGATTTCATTGTTCATCTGGAAAATCGCGAACATCTGGTCTTCGGTAAGTTTAAACGGAAGTCTTTCGATAAGTTTTTTTTGAAGCGGTGAAAGATTTTTTTCAAATTCGTTTAAGTCAAAATTATTTTTTATCCTGTTGTTTTCGGAAGAATCGCTTGAATAATCTATGGAAAGATGAGGAATGAATCCTTTGTGCTTGAATGTGCGTTCTAGAATCACGCTCTGAAAGTTAAAAAGTTCTTCAAAAATCAGGCTGTATCTGGCATCTTCGGCATTTTTTAATGAAATTGGATTGTGTATGGCTTTGATTGCATCTTTTTTTTGAAGAAGATGTCTTTTTATAATGATTTCTTCGGGAAGTTCGTTTTCAAGAAGTTTCGCGTATTGAAAAATTGCGTTTGAAACTGCTTTTCTGATGTTTTTTTGCGTAAGTCCTTCTGTGAGCTTGTAAACTGGAAGAACGGCTGAGTCGGGAAGCGGAGTATTTTTAAAATCTGAAAGAGAAGCCGAATCTGAAAGTTTTGTAATTTCAAATGATGTTGACTGAATCTGTCCGAATTTTACTTCAAATGTTCCTGTCACGCAGATGATAGAGCCGACAGGAAGTGATTTTTCATAAAAATTCCTGTTGAAACATATTAAACTTGCCGAACCAGTTCCATCGTTTATAATCAGTTTCAATGTTTTCATTTTTCCGTAGCCGAACCACTGGTGTGCTTGGACAGCGCAGATTGCGTGAACTTTTTTATGTTTTTCAAAATCGCTTATGCTGATTTTTTCTGTTCTGTCATCGTAACTTTTTGGGTAGAATAAAAGTAGGTCTGAAACCGTAAAAATGTTTAGTTTTGCAAGAAATTTTTCCTGCTGAGGCCCGATTCCGTGAATTGAAGATATTGGAGTTTTTATGTCTTTTAATTTCATATTAAAATGGAATTACGGTGTAGATTATCTGTCTTAAAAAAACAAAAAGTAAATTTCCCGCAACAGAAATAATAATTAATTCGATTAAAAAGATTATAAGGGAAGTTGTGTAAGAAATATTTCTTTTTCCTGTAAAAATTTTTGCAAAATTATATGAAAATCGTGAGAGAATTTGGTCAAGAATTGTCCACGGTGAATTGTAGTAAATTTTATTTCGGTTTATGGCAAGTGAAATCAGGCGGATAATTATAAGAATCAGTATAAACGAGATGAATGAAAAAATAAGATTCCAGAGCATAGAAATAAGAAGCGAAAGAATTTGCGCAACATAAAGTCTTCCGGTTACTGCAATACCTTGTATGATTGAAGAAAGCGCCGAAAGAACAAAAAATGCTATCATTGGAGAAAAATCAATAGAACCTGCCTGGAGTGGAAGTTTTCTGAATATATTTAAAAACGGGTCTGTAAGTGAAGAAAGAATTCTCATTACTGGAGAATAATTCAGTCTGGGAAACCAGCTTAAAATTATTCTGAAAAAGCAGAGCCAGTAATATAATTGAATTATTTGTGATAAAAATCGAAAAAAGTTCTGCATATAGTTCCTCCAATATTTTTAAGTTCAATGTATTTATTCAAGCCATGCGTTTTTTACATGCGGCATTGATTTTACTGTATTTAAGATTTCGTTTGAGCCTTGAATTGTAAGCATGCTGTTTGCTTTTACAATGTAAGAGCCTTGGTGAGTGTCTATGTGAAAGAAGATGTTGCATGAGCCGTGGTTGTCGAAGAGAAAATTTTTAAGAGAAATAATCTGTTTTTCTTCTTCAAAGTCGTTTTCAAGTTCAATGTGAAATTCTTTTATTGCATGCTCTTTTAAATTGGCGATGTCTTCCATTGATTCAACAATAAAACTTGGCTCCCTGTCTTCTTTTTTTTCTACGCGCCCTCTGAATGCGTAAACTTCACCAGATATGATTTTTGAGCCGAATTCTTCCCATTGTTTTGGGAAAAAAGTTAAATCGATTGAACCCTGCATATCCTGAAGTTTTGCAAAACTCATCAGTTTGTTGCTTGATTTTGTTGTTATCGTTTTTAAGTCTGTGATTGTGCCTAAAATCGTGTATATTTTTCCTTGATTTTTGTTTTGCCATGAAGGCGTTCCTGACTGGCTTTGCGCTTGTTTTTCTGCAAGGAATTCTTTTACAGCTCTTTCAAGATTGTCTGAGGTGAGCGTTACGGAAGATTCAATAATTTTTTTGTAATCATCAAGTGGATGGCCTGAAACATAAGAACCGATAATTTCTTTTTCCATGTTGAGTTTTTCGATGTTCGGAATGTCTTTTGCAAGTTCAAATTTGAAATCTACAAATGTTTTTTCTTCTGTGCTTCCGAATAAATCACCCTGACCTGAACTTTCATCTAATGTTAACTGTTCGACATATTCTATTGCCCGTTCAAGGTTTAAAAGAAGTGTAGGTCTGTTGAATCTTAAAAGATTATGGTCGTCAGTGTTTTCGATTCCTGTGTAGTCAAATGCTCCTGTCTTTATGCAGACTTCGATTGCTTTTGTGTTCATGACTTTTTTCTCGCGTCCGAATTCATCTTTTGCGGTTTTTGGAATCATTCGTTTTAGAAAATCCATGAAACTTTTGAATTCTCCGTTTTGATTTCGTTCTTCTACGATGCTGTCTGCAACTTCTTTTCCCATTCCTTTCATTCCGCGGAAGGCAAAAATAATTTCACCGTTTAAAACATCGAATTCTGAATATGATTTGTTGATGTCCGGAGGAGCAACATGAAGACCGATTCTTTTTGCTTCTTCAATGTATTTTGGAATCCCGTCTGTTGATGTTAATTCGTTTGTAAGGTTTGCAGCCATAAATTCTGCCGGAAAATGGCATTTGAGGTAACCTGTTCTATACGCTAAAACTGTATATGCCGCCGCGTGTGATTTGTTAAAACCGTAGCCAGCGAACGGAATCATAATTTCAAAAATATCGGCAGCGTGCTGTTCTGTATAGCCGTTTTTAAGCGCACCTTCAATAAATTCTTTCTTTTTTCCCATAAGGACTTCAGGCTTTTTCTTTCCCATGGCACGGCGAAGCATATCTGCGCCACCTAAAGAGAATCCTGCTATTTTCTGGGAAACTTGCATAACTTGTTCCTGATAAACCATAACGCCGTAAGTTTCTTTTAAAAGTCCTTCAAGGCACGGGTCAGGGTAGTGAACTGTTTCGGGTTTCCATTTTCCGTCAATATATTGAGGAATGTAATCCATAGGTCCTGGACGGTATAGCGCGTTTAAGGCAACAAGTTCTTCTATACGGCGCGGTTGTACCTGACGCAGAATTTTTTGCATTCCTGGTGATTCAAACTGGAAAATTGCAATTGAGTCTCCTTTGCAGAACATATCAAAAGTTTCGGAGTCTGATTCGCTTACTTTTGAAACATCGAATTTTTCTGTGCCCGGTTTTCTGTGCCTGTTTATGATGTCTTCTGCGTAGCGGATTAGTGAAAGCGTTTTTAATCCAAGATAGTCAAATTTTACAAGTCCGCAAGGTTCGATTATATCCATCGTGTATTGAACGCCGACTTCGCCGGTTTTTGGATCTTTGAAAATCGGTGCCCAGTCAGGAAGCGGTGAAAGGGAAATTACCATACCCGAAGCGTGAAGACCTGTGTTCCTGTTACAGTTTTCGAGTTTTGCTGCAAGTTCAAAAAGTTTTTGATAGCGCGGTTCAGAAAGGTATTTTTCAAGCTGACCGCCTTCTGGCGCCGGGAATTTTTCTGTAGGGTGAAAAGCATCTTTTAATGTTGCTTTTGGACTGTCTGGAATACATTCTTTGAGCATTGTTACTTCAGAAAGAGGAATTCCTAAAACTCTTCCAACATCTGCAATACACTGCTTTGGTTTTAAAGTTCCGAATGTGACTATGTGTCCTACCTGCGGATCTCCGTATAAATCTCGTGTGTGCTGAATTATGTCCTGTCTGAAATCGAAATCCATATCAATATCGAAATCCGGCATTGAAATTCGTTCAGGATTTAAAAATCGTTCAAAAAGAAGATTGTATTTAAAAGGGTCGATGTCTGTAATTGCCATTGAGTAGGCTACAACTGAACCTGCTCCTGAACCTCTTCCTGGACCTATAGGAATATACGGCTTTTCTTTTTTGTGGATGTTGTCGTAAGTTGATTTTGACCAGTTGATGAATTCCCATACGATTAAAAAATATCCTGAAAAACCCATTTTGAATATGATTCCAAGTTCGTATTCTACTCTGGCTCTGATTTGCGGGGTAATTTCTTTGTAACGCATTCTAAGCCCTTTTTCTACAAGGTGCCGTACAAAATCGTCCTGATTTTTTGTGTAATCGTCGTGAGTCTGGAATTCTTTTGGAAGTTCAAACCGCGGAAGACAAGTTTTTAATTCCTGCGTGGTGTACTGATGAATCTTGAGGTTGCACATGTTTGCAATTTTTATCGTGTTTGCGTACGCTTCCGGCAATTCAGGGAAAAGAAGGCGCATTTCCTGTTCTGTTTTAAAATACCATTCAGTGCGTCCGTTTCCCATCGTCTGTCTGTCAGTGTCAGAAAGAAGCTTTTTAAAACCTATGCATCTTAGAACATCCTGGGCTTCGGCATCTTCTTTGTTCATGTAGTGAATGTCGTTTGTTACGACCATTGGAATGTTGTGTTTTTTTGCAAGCGCGATGAGTTTTGGGTTGATTTCTTTTTGTTCTGGAAGTCCGTGATCCTGTAGTTCGATGTAAAAATGATCCGGTCCGAATAAATTTGAATATCGTTCAATAAAATCGTCAGCTTCTTCCTGTTTTCCGTTTAAAAGAATTTGTGGAAGTTCTCCTGCAAGGCATGCTGAAAGACAGATTAAACCTTCGTGCCGTTTTCTTAGCATTTCAAAGTCAATTCTTGGCTTTCCTGCATACTGACCTTCTGTGTTTGCATCCGAACAAAGCCATGACATGTTTTTATAGCCTGTTTCGTTTTCGCAAAGAAGAATAAGATGATAGTTGTTTTTCCCGAATTTTGTTTTTTCTTTTTTTAAGTGATCGTCTGCAACATAAAACTCGCATCCGACAATTGGATTTATACCGTTTGCATGGCAGATATGCTCAAAATTTAATACACCGAACATATTCCCGTGATCGGTTAGCGCGAGAGCTGGCATATTAAGTTCTTTTGCCCGTGCAATGAGTGAATCAAGTTTACAGCAGCTGTCTAAAAGAGAATAATCTGAATGTACATGCAGGTGTACAAAAGATGCAACTGGAGTTCCTTCCGGGGCGCCTGGAAAAATATGAATATCTGCCATTTTTTATCCTTGAAAGTGGAATTTAAAAATCAGTTTTAGTGATTTTTTTAGTATTTTTTTTATGCAAGATATATTAATTATAGTAGATTTTTTAAATTCGATAAACAACAAGAAGCCTTTATTTTGAGTTTTTTAAAATCTGATTTAAAAATGCGCTGCAGCCTTCAAGAATGTCGTTGTAAGTTTCCTCGAAATTATGCGTATACCACGGGTCACGGATATCTCTGTCTTTATTTGCAAAGGAAAGAAGGAGTTTTATTTTGTCACAAGGGTCTTTATTCCATTGCTTTTGCATGTAGTAAATGTTTTCTACATCCATTGCTATAAGGTAATCAAAATTGTTGTAATCTGAATCAGTGATTTTTCTTGCTTTTCTTTTTGAAAAAGGAACATCATTTTTTAAAAGGATGTTTTTTGCGCCTGAATGAATGTCGTTTCCAATTTCTTCTGTGCTGGTTGCGGCTGATTCAATGTGAAAATTTTGTGAAAGTCCGTTTTGAGAAACAAGTTTTTTCATGATGAATTCTGCCATTGGAGAGCGGCAGATATTTCCGTGGCATACAAATAAAATTCTAGTCATAATCTAAATATAATGTAAGAAAAATCTAAAGGCAACTTTTTAGTTAAAATCAAAAGATAAATTTTCTTTTTCAGCTTGAAAGCGGCTGATGTCCTGCGGATTATACGACAGTTCAAGCTCTAAATTTTGAATTTCTTCTGTGGATAAATTTAAAGTTTTTGCGTAAAGTTCGATTTCTTTAAAAAGTTTGTAAATTTTTAAATATGTACAGTCAGTTTTTTGTTTTTCGTTTACAGAACCAGAAAAAGATTTTAACTGATTTGAAAGGGAAGATTTTATTATTTCTAAATCTTTAAAATTTATGGAAAACATCGTAACATTTTACCATTTTTTTATTTGTATTTGAATAACCTTTAAGAATTTTATATACTTAAAATTATGACAGAAGTTTTTGAAAATTGGACGGCCTATGACGACTGGCTTATTGAAAATTACAATTCATACGATATTTACAGCGTAGAAGAATCAGACGGTAAAGTTCATATTGAATATTGTGAAAAAGGCAAGTTAAAAGATTTGTCTTAAAAAATCATAATTTTTTATAAATACTTTCTGAAGGTTTTTGTTTTATGAATAAAAAAATTCTTTTTTTTATAGTTTTGTTTTTTCCGTCTTTTCTTTTTTCGATGGGAATTGGACCTCAGGCAGTTTCAAATCAAAAAATTGAATACGATTCTTCTTATTCTGCATCTTTTGGCGCTGCTTGCACTTTGAAACTTGATACAATGCCGTTTTATTTTTCATTTTCAACGGAATACAATCCTTTTTCAAGCGATTTTGATATAAATTTAAGTTCTGATTTCTGGATTTTTAATCCAGAGATTCTTCCAAACTGGAATTTTTTCTTTGGCGCAGGAACTTCTCTAGGTGTAAACTGTTTTTCCGATAAAGTCTGTTTTAATTTTGGTCCAAGGCTGGTTTCAGGATTTTCGTGGATTTTGTTTGATGGTTTTCTTGAGATTTTTGTTCAGCAGGCGGCCTGTCAGAATGTTTCGTTTGAATTTGGCGGAACAGGAAGAACTTTTTATCCGCTTGAACTTCCGTTTTCACTTGGCGTAAGGTTCTGGGATTAAAATTTCTTTTTTAATATTTTTTTATGGAATAACTTGCGTTTTCTCCTAGCGCATTTGAAATGTAAGGAAGGCATTTTTCAAGAAAATTTCTGGTGTTCCAGACTGGGTTTACAATTAAAAGTCCGCTTCCGTAAAGACGGGGAATTGCATTTTTTTCTAAATTTTTTAAATCTGTTTCGATGTGAGAATCTTCTTTTTCTACTAAAAGTTCAGAAAAAAGAATTTCTACATTTTTATTTATTTTTTTGACTGATTGTGTGATTTTTTCATTCATTTCGGTGATTTTTTTTATTCTGTAAGAAAGAAGCGGATACCAGAGAATTATGGTTGCGGCATTCCATTTTTTGTAGATTTCGCAGACTGTTTTTTGTGCATTTTCGTAATCTGAAAGTTCCTCGTAACTTGGGTCGATTAGTACACATCCGCGTTTTATTAGAGGCGGAATTTTTGATTTTAGAGATGACCATGAAGAAGAATTTTCGATAAACACTTTTGAATTTTTTAAGTTGAAAGTGTTTTTTGCATTATAGATATTTTCTTCAAGTTTCTGGAATTCAGTTTTGTGAAGTTCCGTCAGAAAAAGAGGAGAGTCTTTTTTCTTTTTGATAAGGGAAATTAACGGACTTCCAGGGTACTGATTTTTTTCGAGAAAATATTTTATGAAATCCAGATAATTTTTTAATTCATCTGGAACTTCTGAAGGATTTTTTTGCGCGTATGAGAAAAGTTTTAAAATTCCTTTTTCGCTTTCTTTTGTTTTCTGCGCTTCTTCAGATTTTAAATCGTATAATGCTCTTCCTGCATGCGAATCGAAAAAAGTGTACGGTTTTTCTTTTTTATTTAAATATTCGATTGTGTAAAGAAGAACTGCGTGCTTTAAAATGTCGGCATGATTTCCTGCGTGAAACTGATGTAAATATGAAAGCATTTTTTTTAACCTTAAATATTTTGAAGCCAGATATTTGAACTTGCATCGCTTGGCATTCTCCAGTCACCTCGAGGAGAAAGGTTTACAGTTCCGACTTTTGCCCCGTCTGGCATACAGGATCTTTTAAACTGCTGTGAAAAAAATCTTTTATAAAAAATTTTCATCCATTTGATTTTTTCTTCTTTTGAATATGGAAGCTCTGCTTTTTCGGCGAGGAAGAGAATTTTTTCTGGGGAAAAACCGAAACGAAGTGTGTAATAAAGGTAAAAATCGTGAAGTTCGTACGGACCGACTAAATCTTCTGTTTTTTGGCTTATGATTCCGTTTTCCGGCGGAAGAAGTTCCGGGCTTACAGGAGTGTCAAGAATGTCTTTTAAAATATCAGAAAGTTTTTTGTTTGAATTTTTAGCTTCTTCCATAAAAAAGCAAACGAGATGACGGACAAGTGTTTTTGGAATTGAAGAATTTACGCCGTACATCGACATCTGATCTGCGTTGTATGTGCACCAGCCAAGTGCAAGTTCGCTTAAATCTCCAGTTCCGATTACAATTCCGCCTGTTTTATTTGCTATGTCCATTAAAACTTGAGTTCTTTCGCGAGCCTGACAATTTTCATAAGTTGTGTCATGGATGTTTTCGTCGTGTCCGATGTCTTTAAAATGTTGGCGCACTGATTTTTCGATGTTTATTTCTATTAAGTCTGAGCCAGTCGCTTTTGCAAGGTTTACGGCGTTTGTGTAAGTTCTTGAAGTTGTTCCGAAGCATGGAAGAGTGACGGCTTTGATTTTATTTCTTTCAAGAGAGCATAAATCGAATGCTTTTGCCGTAATTAAAAGTGCAAGTGTTGAATCAAGCCCGCCTGAAAGCCCTATAACTGCGCTCTGGCATTTTGTGTGCAAAAGTCGTTTTCTTAATCCTTCTGCCTGAAGTGTTATTACTTCTTTTGCGCGGATAAATCTTTTTTCATTGTTTTCAGGGACAAAAGGGTGAGAAGGAATTTTTCTTATGAAAGTTTCTTTTGCATAGTCGATTGGATTTGAATTTACGAAAACTTTTTTAACCGGCAAAACATTTTTTAAATTTTCTTTTGACTGCGAATAAGTCGTAGTTTTTCTTCTTTCTTGAAAAAGGCGTTCTGCGTCGATTTCTGCAAAAATCATCGTTTCTTTTGAAAACGGTTCTTTTTCTGCAAGAATTGTGCCGTTTTCGCATATTAAACTGTGCCCTGAAAAAACAAGATCCTGAGTTGATTCGTCGTGTCCTGCATTTGCGTAAATGTATGCTGAAATTGTTTTTGCCGACTGAATTTTTACAAGGTCTTTTCGATATTCGGCTTTTCCTATGATTTCGTTTGAAGCGGAAAGATTTAGAATTATTGAAGAGCCGTTTAAAGAAGAGGTTGAAGAAGGAGGATTTACAGTCCATAAATCTTCGCAGAGTTCAATTGAAACGCTGAATAAAGGATTTTTTTTGTCGCAAAGAATGATATTTGTTCCAAACGGAACTGAAGGATTTTTTTCTGAAATGTAAACAGTTTTTTCTTCTGTCTGCGAGTATCTTGAAAAATAACGCTTTTCGTAAAATTCAGAATAATTTGGAATGAAAGTTTTGGGAATTACAGAAAGAATTTTTCCGTTTTGAAGCGCAAAGGCACAGTTGTAAAGGTTGTTTTCAAGTGCAAACGGAGAGCCGATTACGATTAACGGTGAAAAAGCTTTTGTTTTTTCGCAAATTTCTTCTATTGCGTTTATTGCAGAATCTTGAAGCATTTTTTGAAGGAAAAGATCGTGGCATGTGTAGCCTGTAACTGAAAGTTCCGGGAAAACAATGATAGATGCTTTTTTTTCTGAAGCGGTTTTTACACATTCTATGATTTTTTTTGCATTAAATTCTGTATTGGAAACTTGTATTTCTGGTGAACAGCAGCATACTCTAAAAAATCCGTAATTCATGATTTAAGTTTATCATTTTTTTTATTTGATGTCGATTTATAGTAAGAAATTTATCAAGGTTTTTCTTCGATATTGTGACAGCGTTTGAATTCGGCTTTTGACTGTAAGAAAAATTTATGGTATATTTGGAAACATGTGTGAATTATTAGCTCCTGCGGGAAATATCGAATCTTTAGAAGCTGCTATCGGTGAAGGTGCAGATGCCGTTTATCTTGGGTTAAAAAGTTTTAATGCCCGGCTCAGAACTTCAAATTTTGCATGGAATCAGTTTGAGGCTGCCGTAAGTGCAGTTCACCGCTTAAAGAAAAAAATATATGTCACGGTAAATACGGTTTGTGAAGAATGTGAAACTGAACGCCTTTATAGATTTTTAGCATATTTAAACAGAATTCATCCCGATGCTCTTATCGTTCAAGATTTTGGCATAATCCGAATGTGTCAGGAATTTTTCCCGGATTTAGAGCTTCATTCTTCTACTCAGATGAATGTTGAAAGCGCAAAAGGCGCAAATCTTTTAGCAAAACAGGGAATTAAGCGTGTAGTTGTTGCCCGCGAATTAGGTTTAGAAGAAATAAAGCACATAAAACAGAATGCGTCATGCCAAATAGAAATGTTTGTTCATGGTGCTCTTTGTGTAAGTGAATCAGGACTTTGCCTGTTTTCAAGTTTTCTTGGCGGTAAATCTGCAAATCGTGGAATGTGTACACAGGCATGCAGAAGGTTTTATTCTGCAGATTGTCCTGGCGGAATGACGGAAGGATATTATTTTTCTCCATGCGATATGCAGTTAATTGATAAAATTCCGGAACTTGCAGAACTTGGCGTTGATTCATTTAAAATTGAAGGCCGTATGAAAAGTGCAGAATATGTCGGGACTGTAGTTTCTGCATATCGTTATGTTCTTGACCATTATAAAGAAGATAAAAAAGGTGCTGTCGCTACTGGAAAACGAATTCTTGCAGGTGATTTTGCAAGAACAAAAACTTCTTATTGGTATAATTTTTCAGATTTAAAAGATGGAATCGAAAACGCTGGAAAAGAAATTTTAAACCCTAATCAGGCAGGCGGAACAGGAATCTATCTTGGAAAAATTGCTGCGAAAAAGCCATGTCCAAAAGAAGTTCTTGTAGAGATTCAAAAAAAACTTTCAGATTCTCAAAAAAACATAAAATTGCAGCTTGCCTGTTTATCAGGTGGTTCTTATGATCCAGATCCAGGAGATTCAATCCGTATTCATACGCAGAACGACACTGGCAGGATAAGCCACAAAATACATTTTGTCGAAGAGGAAGAAAATGGAAAACGCTGGATTGACATACCGAATGGGTTTAGTGCAGGAGATTTTGTTTACCTTCTTCAGTTAAAGTCAAATTCCCGTCGTTATTCCAAAATTCTTCCATCAGATTTGTCTAAATTCCGTCGTCAGCCGCAGGATGAAATTCTTCCTGTCCTTGATTTGACACCGGTTGAAAATAAAGAACTTGCATATTTCCCTGAAGGAATATATGTACAGGTATCTTCAATTTCTGATGTTTTTCAGGCGCAGATTTTAAATCCCGTAAGGCTGATTCTAGAACTTAATTCAGAAACACAGAAAGATTTACTCAATGAAAAAACTGTTCTTCCATTCAGCAAAAAATCTGTATTCATTTCCCTCGACCCGTTTTGTCCTGCCGCTATCGAAGATTCCCTTTTCTGTACTGTAAAACAGCTTTCAGAAAAAGGTTATCGTAATTTTGTTGCAAATAATCTTTCTCATCTGGAAATGCTGAAAGGAAAAGATTTTAATGTTGTTGCAGGTCCTTACCTTTACACTTTCAACAGATGGGCAGTTTCATTCCTCGAAAATCAGAATATTACATCTTTTATAATGCCATACGAAAATTCCAGAAAAAATCTTGAGAACACATTCGAGAAAAATGTCCGAAAGCGTGTCTTAGTTCCTGTTTTCGCATATCCTGCTTTATTCAGAATGAGATTCAAATTACCGCAAGATTACAATTTTACATACTTCCAGGATAAAGAAGAAGTTGAATTTAAGGCTGTTTCATCTCAAGACGGTTCTTTTGTAATGCCTGAAATACCATTTTCAATTCTTGATAAAATCGATATTTTAAGCCAGAACGGTTTTAAGCGTTACCTGATTGACTTCTCAAAAACTAAAATTTCCAGAGGCGAGTTGAAATCAATTCAGGCCTCAATGTCGAAAAAACAGGTTTTACCTGAAGTTTCCCGATTCAACTGGAAAAACGGTTTTTACAATCCTGAACAAATCGAAGCATATAAATCTTTGACAAATACGACTTCTAAAACTAACGGAAAAAAGCCATTAAAAAAATCTTTTCGTTCAAAGTCTTAGAAACTAACCTCAGATGCTGCCTCTTCGTAATCACAGGCGGCATCGTATTCCATCTTGACTTCTTCATCAGGGGAGGCTTTGTTTGCTTCTGCAATTGCATTAAGATTTTCTGCAGAATCATCTTTCTTTGAAAATCTTGGTTTAAATTCAATATGTTCAGCAATAATTGAAATTTTACTGTTCATTTTTCCGTCAGCGCTTTTCCATCTGTTTTGCTTTAAACGACCAACAACACGCATACCTCGACCTTTATCACAATTTTTTTCGCATGCATCTGCGAGCGTTTTGTAAGTTTCGATGTCAAAATAACTGACTTCATTTACGCCTTCACCGTTTTGATTTTTATAAAATCTGTTTACGGCAATAGGAATTTTACAAATTTTAAAACCTGAAGTTGTTTTTAAAATTTCCGGTTTTCTTACAACATTACCTTCTACAATAATTGAATTTAACTGATTCATATTCGATACCTCATAAAAAATTTTTCCGGCCGGGGAAATGGACTTTTATTCTTTAAAAGTCTCTATATTTAAATAGCCGTTAAAGTTGAGGTTTCGGCAAAAAAAAGAGAAAAAAAATAAAATAAAACAAAAAATTATAAAAAGGATGTAAAAATTGTTTATCCGTTAGAAACAAGGCGGAGAATGAAAAGTTCAACATACATTAAAAGTGCATCGTGCTCTTTTATTTTTTGCATATTCGGAGTTGAAACTAAAGATTCTGCAAGACTTTGAACACGAGAAAGCGTAAACGACTGTGAAGAAACTGTTCTGATGACTTTTCTCATGTAATCTCGGATCAGGCAGTTGACATCTTCTGTAAGCTGATTGTACGCCTCTTTTGTAAGCATGTGATTCCATTGTTTTAAATATGAGTCAAGTTCCCGGTCGATTGTTGAGCCTTCGGGTACAAGGTCGTTGATTATCGTTTTTGAACTTTGAACAATCGCTTCTCGTTTTGAAAGAGATTTTTTAGGTTCTTCCCGTTTTTCGATTGTAGGCTGAACTTCGGATTTTACTTCGGTTTTGTCGTGTTTCTTTGCAAATAGTCCGATTATCCATGAGATGAGCGGAAAAGTATACCAGAACGGAAGAAGTGTTTTTGCATTGTTTAAAATTGATGAGTTTTTGAGCATCAGAAGGGTTGTGTATGAAACTAAGTGCCCATTTTCAAAAAGCTTGAATTTTTTGTCTTCGTTTGAGTGTTCAGATTCAAAATGAAGCATTGTAAGAAAATTTGCATTTAAAAGCGAGTAGAGTACGGGGCTTAAATTTTTTACTTCATCTTCAAGACAGGATTCGAAAACTTTTGTGTCTTTCATTTCGGGGAGTTTTCTGTAATTTTCAAGAGCTTTTATCCATTTTTGAGTTAAGTCTTTTTCGATAATATCGTGTGCTTCGTTAGCAAGTCGGACAATCAGCGGGAAAACCCTGTCTTTGTAAATGAAATATCTTGTTCCTGATTCGATTTTAAAAACCAGAAGGGAAGGAAGGGCGCTGTTTACGCTTTCTGTTGTGATTTTTTTTAAAAGTTCTTTTAAATCTTCTTCATCGTATTGACCGTATAAAAGAACACCTTTTGAATCTTTGATTTTTAAAATGCTGTCCATTGAAAAAAAGTATGGAGGTTTTGAAAGTGCAAGTTTTAATTCATTTAGCGCCTGCTGCTTTGCTTCTTTGTCGCTTGCAATTTGTTTTTGATTTAAAGAATGAATTTCGCATAATGCGACGGCCTGAAGTATGTTTGTGTCTTCTAGAGTTCTGTCTTTTACTTTTTCAAAATCCTGCCTGATAAAATAAAGCAACTGTGTCCAAAAATAGAAATTGTCGCTTTTTAAATCTTCTGTGATATCCTGAGTTTCCTGCGACATCACGAATTTGTTGAAAAATGTCTGACTTGTGAGCTCTTTTCCGGGATTTGCGATGCGCATCTTTTTTTGAAAATAGTCGTGGTATTCTTCTTTTTTAAGCATGTGTTTGATTTTTTCTATTGATGCTTTTATGATATACTGAACTGGAACGCACCCGGGAAAAAGAAGCAGCGGAATGTCACGCGGAAGGGTTAAACCGTAGAGAACTGGTGAAGATAAATCCTGATGCTCGTAAAATTTTGGAATGAAAACTTCTGCATCGACTCTTTCGATTACATCCGGTGGGAGTTGTTTTGGTAAATCTGTGATATTCGGAAAAGGAATAGTAACTGAATTTATGATTTCTTTGTATTTATTTGCATAAAAAATTGAATAATAGCTTGTTACGATAATGACAGGTTTTTGTGTATTGAAATTTTGAAGGTAAATTTCTTTTTTTTTACTTAATTTTTTAAGTTCGTTTTTTAAGTTTTCTTCTGTGTTTTCAAGGTAAATTATTAATGATGGCTGTTCTTCAATGTGATGGGCTGCATATTTTTTTATATATTCTAAAAAATCTCTGTATCCTACAAAAGCAGAATCAATTTTGCTTGCATACCATCTGAGAATCGTTCCTAAATTTGAAGTAGTTGCCATGCTTTGTATTTTATCATTAAATTTTATTTTTGTGAACATAAAAAAATTATTCAATTTTTTTAAATCGTTTCTTGTGGTGTTTTTTTATTATTGACAATAAAGTTTTCTAATAAACAAAAAGGTTAGTGAATGTTTTAATATTTTTATTGCATGTTTAGTATTTTTATGCAAAAATTCTTTATATCGTAAAAGTTCGTTATAAGGAATGTTGTATGAAAAGAGTAATGGCAATTTTATCAATGTTATTTTTTGTTTTAGTTTTAAATTCTTGCGAAGTTGAAACTAAATCTGAAACAGAGAAACCACTTATTCCAGAAATGGTATTTGTAAAAGGTGGAATAATCGAAGGTAAAGAT
>JAEDFA010000033.1 GCA_016293005.1 Treponema sp. | reverse complement strand
AGGAGTGTAAGATAAAACCACTAAAATAGCGTGGCTTTATCTTACCTAAAGTTTGCGTTGCAAACTTATTATTGACTGCTGTTCCTCATTACATTACGGAACAGCGTAAAAAGTCAAGAAGATTGTTGAAACAATCTTCTTGACTTTTTATGGGAGTTAAAACAACCCTTTAAAACACAATTTTTAAACGCCCTTGAAAAATTTGAAGTAAATCTTTAGTATTTTTCTATTATGACGGACGAACAGAAAAAGAATTTATTTTTGCAGATAGACGGACTTCTTGAAATTTATAAAAATTTTATGCCAATCGATAATTTTAATTTTTCAATAGAAAAATTAAAATCTACTTATACAGAGATGATTCAGTTTATCATTGATGATGTTTCAGAGCGTGAAAACCTTTTAGCTTTTCTCTCGGAAACTGACTTTTATAAAGCTCCTGCATCAACTCGTTTTCACGGTGATTTTGAATCAGGCCTTTCAGTTCACACCATGCAGGTAATTTACCAGGCGTTAAAATTTGCAAAACCGCTTCTTTCAGATTTTTTTAGTTCAAAAAGACAGGACGACTTTAATGTTTCTGCAAAAGATATTTTTGTTTCTGCGCTTTCACACGATTTTTGTAAAGTCGGCTTTTATGAAGTCAGTTTTAGAAATACAAAAGATGTTTTTGGAAACTGGGTAAAAAAATCTTTTTACAAAACAAAAGACGATTTAAGAAATTTAGGGCACGGAAACGAATCTGTTCTGATTCTTTTAAAACTTATGCCGTCAATGATAGACAACAGGACTGTTCTTGAAGCTGTGAGCCGTCACATGGGTTTTACAGATTTAACTGATTCAGAAAAAATGAATTATTCAAATTTTCTTCAAAATCCGCTTGTACTTTTACTTCAATTAGCAGATCAGAGTGCTTCAAGCTGGTACGATTATTAAATTAAGTATTTTCAATGACATCAACAATATGGCTTGAAGAACCTAATAGTTCCGGTCGTTCGCTGATTTTTAGAATATATTCTTTAAAATATTCAAATTCTTTCTGGGAAAGTGCGTTTATTTCTTTTCTAAAATAATCTGCCGGTCCATCTGGGGCAAAAATTTTTATTCGCTTTGAATTTGTTTCTTTATTTAAAAGGTTTATGTCTTCAAGGCGGACATAATTGTAAAGGTCTTTTTCTGTAAAAATTCCATGAAAGTCGTCTGTGAGAGTTTTTTCGTTTATGCATTTTAAAATATTTTTTTCGCGAAAACAGTATGTTAAAACTGAATATTCGTTCATGCAGTATGCGATGAATATTAATCCGCCTTTTTTTGTAACGCGTTTTGCTTCGTTTAAGGCTTTCACCTTGTCATTAAAATCTGAAAGATGATACATAGGTCCTAAAAGAAGCGTAAGGTCAAAAGTTTCATCTTCAAGGAACGGAAGCGACATTGCGTTTGCATTCCATGTTTTTATGTTTTCATGTTTTTTTCGTAAGATTTCAAGGTTTCGCTTTACAAGTTCTACGGCAGTAACATCGTGTCCTTCATGGCATAATTGAACTGAATATCTTCCGGTTCCCGCTCCGATATCTAAAATTTTAAGTGGCTTTTCTTTTATATATTGATGAATGAAATAAAAAGTCGTATTAAATTCAACTTGCCCGTGCCTTGAAGAAAGGCGGTGTTCTTCGTTAAATTTGTTATAATATTTTTCAAGTTCAGTCATATTTTTAATTATATCATAAAGGAAAATTTTGTCATTAATCGAAAAAATCTTTAAAACTAAATTCTTTTCTTTAGCGTGACTTTTTACTTGACTGTTTAACTTGTTTTTTCATTTGAAAAAAAATCGTTTTCGCTGTATATTTTTTTATTATGAAATGTTCAGCCTGTTTTTTAAAAAAAATTATTTTAGTTTTATCATCGATTTTTCTTCTTGCTTCATGCTCAAAAAAAGAAGTTTCCAATATAAAAGATTCATATTTGGAAAATCAAAAATCCTTTAAAAATTCTTCTTTACAAAGTATGGAAAGTTTTAATCAATCCGAAAAAATAATTAATCCAGAAGTTTCAAAAATTGAATATGTTTTTTCACAGATGTCAGAGTGTTTTAAATCAGAAGTAAAAATTGAACAGAATGAGTATGATAGTTTTATAAATGATTTAAATCTTCTCCTTCAGGAAGACAAAAAAACAGTTGATGACATTTCGCTTTTCTATCTTGTAGACAAAAAACATTTCCTTTCTTCTGATTATGTGCCAAGGAATTTGATTCCTTTAAAAGAAAACAGTCTTTACAAAATTTCAAAGAACAATCTTTCTTTAAGAAAAGAAGCCGAAGAAGCGTTAAAAGAACTTTCACGCGCTGCATTAAACGATGGAATCACTCTTACTGTAAGCTCAACATACCGTTCTTATGAATATCAGGATTCTCTTTTTTCTTATTGGGTAAAAGTTGACGGTATAGAAGAGGCAGAACGGGAAAGTGCACGAGCCGGAACAAGTCAACATCAAGCTGGTTGTGCAATCGATTTCGGTAACATTGAAGATTCGTTTATAAACACAAAAGAAGGCCTCTGGCTTTCTGAAAATGCATATAAATACGGCTGGTCGCTTTCATTTCCTAAAGGTTATGAAGATGTTACAGGTTACCGCTGGGAATGCTGGCATTACCGCTATCTTGGAAAGACTTTCCTTGAAATTCAGCAGAAATGGTTTAATAATATCCAGCAGTTTGCTCTTGAATTTTTTGACATCTGGAAAAATCTCTAAATTGAAAGTTTTTTTTCTCCCATAAAAAGTCAAGAAGATAGTTTCAACAATCTTCTTGAGAAGATTTTGTTTTTCATGTAACATCAGAATATATGAATATGGAAGCATTTATTTTAGGTTGTGGCGGAATGATGCCTCTTCCTTACAGGCATTTAACTTCTGTCCTTCTAAGGCGCGACGGAGATTTGTTTTTATTTGACGGCGGAGAAGGTACTCAAGTAAGTTTAAGGCGACTGAATCTAAAATGGAAGAAAATAAATGCAATTTTTGTGTCGCACACGCATGCCGATCATGTTACAGGTCTTCCCGGAATTTTAATGCTTAATGCTCAGGTTGAACGCACAGAACCTTTGTTCATTTTCGGACCACCAAAAATAAAAGAATACATTGAAACAAGTAGAAAAGTTCTTGATATGTATATAAATTATCCTATAGAGGTAAAAGAAATTACCGCTCCTTCTATAGTTTTTGAAGGTGACGGATTTTACATAAGGGCGTTTCCTTTAGATCATACAAAAACTTGCGTCGGCTATACTTTAGAAGAACTCGATCGTCCAGGAGAATTTAATCCTGAAAAGGCTGAGCTTTTAAATGTTCCTGTAGGTCCTTTGTGGGGAAAACTTCAAAAAGGTCAGCCTGTTGTTTCTTCAGACGGAAAAACAGTTTTCCCGGAAGATGTAATGGGTAAAAAACGAAGCGGCAGAAAATTCAGTTTTGTAACTGACACTCTTTATAAAACTTCTATCGCAAAAGAAGTTTACGGTTCAGACCTTTTAGTCTGTGAAGCAATGTTTGAAAATGACCTTATTGATCAGGCAAAAGAAAAAAAACACATGACTGCACGAGAAGCGGCGTTAATCGCACGGGATTCAAACTCTTTGAGAATGTACATGATTCATTACAGTCCAAGGTATAATGACAAAGAATTAGAAAAACTTCTTCTTCAGGCGCGTGAAATTTATCCTGGTGCTGAATTGTCAAAAGACAGAATGTGCATTGATATTCCGTATGTAGATTAGGCTTTTTAAATGATAAAATTGATTGATTTTTCAAAAAAATACAACGGTGAAAAAGATTTCGCGGTAAAAAATATTTTTCTTGAAGCTGATAAAGGCGTAACTTGTATTTTAGGGTTAAACGGCGCTGGAAAATCTACTTTAATAAAAGCAATTGCAGGTGAACATTATCCAAGTTCTGGAAACATTCTTTTAAGCGATTCTTCTTCAAATTTTTATGATGTTTCCTTGCAAAGAGAAAAAGCGCTTTTAACTTTGGGTTATATTCCTGAAATTTCAGATTTGCCTGAAAAACTTTATGTTTCTGAATATCTTTTTTTATACGCGAAAATGCGTGGCCTTTCAAACGAGGAGTTAAAAAAAAATCTAAAAAAAGTCATTTTTGACTGCGAAATATCAGAAATTCTTTCAAAGAAAATTTCATCCTTAAGTAAAGGGTTTAAGCAGAGGCTGATGTTTTCATTGTCCTTGATTTCTAATCCTGAAAATTTAGTTTACGACGAATCCGTAAACGGTCTTGATCCGGCACAAATAATTCAGTTTCGTTCATTGATAAAAAAAATATCAAAAGAAAAAACAGTTCTTCTTTCAACGCACATAATGCAGGAAGTCCATTCGCTTGCAGATAAAATTTACATTTTACACAAAGGAAGAATTTTAGTTTCTGGAACAGAACAGGAAATTCTTTTAAAAACAAATTCTGAAAATATCGAAGACGCGTTTATAAAACTTACATCGGAAGGAAAGTGATTTTTATGAATTTTTCGTATTTTAAATATTTAGTTTACAGGGCGTTTATAAATCCTTTATTTTACCTGACTAGTTTGGTTTTAAATCTGTTTTGCTTTTCGGGATTTTTTATTTCAGGAAATTTTTTTACGCAAAACGGCTCAACTGATTTGTCGCTTCTGTTTAATTTCATTTCGTATTTTTCAGTGATTTTAATTCCGCTTTTTACATTCGATTCTTATTCAGAAAACAACTTGTCGCTTCCTTTTTCACCATGGCATAAAATTCTTTCGACATTTTTTTCAATTATTTTTGAACTTTTCGCCTCTTTAATTCCTCTTTTTATTTTTCCGCTGTTTTTGCTTCAGTTTGGTTCTGTTGATTTTGCGCAATATTTTGCAGGATTCTTTTTTATTTTTTTATATTTTTCTCTTGCAGTTTCATTTTCGATTTTTATTTTTGAAATTTTTGAAAAATCCCTTCAGGCGCTGATTATCTCAGTTGTTTTTCTTTTTGTAATAAATTTTTCATATATTTTTGCGCTTTCTTTTTTACAGAATAAAGTTTTTTCTTCAATTTTTAAATTTTTGAGTTTTTCATGGCATTTTGATTCTGCTTCCAAAGGAATTTTAGATTCGCGCGATGTTTTTTATTTTCTGTTTTTGACATTGCTGTTCATTATTCTTGCGCTTTTTTCAAAACTAAAAAAATGCGGAAAAGTATTTTTTAAAGAATCAAAGGCATCATTTTTCTTTATTTTATTGATTTTAATTTTTGGTTTTTTAAATTCGACAAGATATTATTTCAGGAAAGATTTAACAAGTCAAAAAAAGTATACAATATCAGAATATTCAAAGGAAGTTTTAAATTCGTTTAATGAAAAAATCGAAATTTCATATTTTATTTCTCCGGTTTTAAAATCGTTGTATCCGGATTTTAAAAGAATAGAAGATTTTCTTGTTGAATTTTCAAGGAATAAAAACATAAGATTAAAAATCGTTGTCCCGGATGAAGAAAAACAGGATTCTCTTTTGAAAAATTACGGAATTTATCCGCGCCAGATTCAAAGAAAGACTCATAACAAAACAGAATTTATAGATGTTTATTCTTCGATTGTAATTGAAAAAAGCGGAACCTGGAAAATTATTCCGTTTGTTTTTAAAAGTGAAGATTTAGAATACAATCTTCTGCTGAAAATTCTTGAACTTTCACGGAAAAAAGAGAGGATTTTGAATGTCGTTCATTCTTTTTCTTTCGATTTTTTTGAATATTACTCTTATTTAAATTCTTTTCTTGAAGAAAATGGTTTTACGGTAAAAAATATTTCAGTTACAGATGAAAATTTTTACGAAAATCTTTCAAAATCCTCTTTGACTTTAGTTCTTGGTGAAGAAAATCTTTCACAAAAAAATTCCAGTGACATTGAATCATATCTTTTAGACGGAAACAAAGTTTTTTTCGCTTTAAATCCTTATAATGTTGATTTCGAAAATGACTGGCACATTTCTGAGGTAAAATCAAAAAATTTAACTGATATGATTGAATCGTACGGACTTTATTTTTCTTCCGCACTTTTAAATGATGTTTCATGTGCTAGAATTACTATGCAAAGTTATACAAATTTAGACGGTTCGCCTGCGCAAAACTACATAAAACAGTTAAATTATCCGTTCTGGATTGAAATTCTTCCGCAGCAGAATGCACTTTCAGGGCTTACGCTTTTCTGGCCGGCTGCGTTGACATTGCCTGAAAATGCTTTTCCAGTCTTGTATTCAAGCAATTTAAGTTATTTAGTCGATGCAGATTTTGAAAATCCTGAAAATCTTTTTGAAGTAAATGCCTTTAAACTTGAGGAAATCGGTTTTAACCCCAAAAAATCGGTTCAAAAAAATTTCCCGGTAGCCGCATTTTTTTCAGGAAATGTAAAACCGCTTTATTCAGAAAAAGATGAATCTTTTGTTCAGTTCTTGCTGATTACAGATCCTTTATTTTGCGCTGATTTAATGCTCGGCTACATTGGAAACGATTTAAATCCGCTTAGAAACCTGGATTTTATGCTGACATCTCTTTTTAAATTAAACGGCGAAGAAGAACTTGCATCTTTAAAAGAAAAATCTTTTTCAGTTAATCTTCAGAGTTTTTACAAAGTCAAGGATGAATCTGCTTTTATTCGTGCAAAAAAACTAATTCTTATTTATTCATTTTTGATTGTTCCAGTTCTGTTCATAATTTTATTTTTAATTTCAAAAAAAATCAGGCGGAAAATCATAAAATTTTACGGAGATTTTTAAAAGATGAAAAAATTTATTCTTCCACTTGCAGCATTTTTTCTCATTTTATTTTACGCATTAAGTTTTGTTGATTTTTCAAAACAGGGCGAAAAGAAATTTTCTTTTTCATCATCAGAAATCAGTGAAATTGAAATTTCGCGCGGAAAATCTTCATTAACAATTTTTAATTCTTCAGGTGTTTTTAAAGGTGTAAGTGATTACATAATTTTTCCAGTAGAAACCAATATTATTGAAAATGTTTTGAAAAAACTTTCCCAAAAAAGAACTGCGACTGAAATTTATGATTCTGAAAAAAAAGAAAAAACTGTTTTCGGAATTGATGAAAATCTTTCTTACTGCGTAAAAATTTTAAATTCAGATGGAAGCAAAAATGAGTTTTTATTTGGAAATTCTGATTTTTCAGGCCTTAACCGTTTTGTGTTTTTTAAAGAATTTAACGACAGTCAGTTGGACAATAAAATTTTAAAGACAGATTTTAATATCGATGAACTTTTTCACACGGAAACAAGGTTCTGGATTGATCCGTATCTTATTCCAAAATCGTTTACGCTGTCGCCTTTTGAAATTGCCCGCATTGAAGTTTCCTGTAATTCAAAAACTTATAACATTTTCCCCGGCGATAAAAAAAATCTTGATGGAACTGAAACTGAAATAATTTCAAAACTGCTAGATTTGCGTCACGGACAAGTTTTAAATGCGAAGAATAAAAACGAAAGTGTTATTTCGCTCAAAGTTGAACTTTCAGGCGGAGATGTTTTTTCAGTTTTAATAAAGCCTTATTCAAAAACAGATTATTCCGTGGAATACATTACAGATTCAAAAAATGACAAGTACAATTATTCAGTTTTAATTTCAAACTGGACTTTTAAAACTGTTTGGTCGCTTTTAACTTGAATTTAAATTAACGCAAGAAAAAGCATTGTAAGGTTGTAAAAAAAATGAGATGCAACATTTACAAAAATATTGCCTGTTTTTTTGTAGAAAAATCTTAGAATTATATATGCACAACCAGCATTCAGAACAGAAAAAATTCCGTTGTATTTGTGAGCGAGCGCAAAAAGAAAGAGTACAGGAATTTCTGAAATAACAAAAACTGTGAAATTGCTTTTTATTTTACAAACAAAACTTTTTATCTGTTCTGGAATGTAGAGCCTGTATAAAATTTCTTCGTAAAATGCAGAAAATAAAAAGGATAGGGCAATGTAAAAAACTTCTTTTTTTGTTTCAGGAAGAAATATTGCGTTTGTTTTTTGCGAAAAGTGAAAGGCTATAAAATTAAAAATCATTCCAAGCGCGAAAAGGCTTAAAAAACAAAGAACAGAATTTACAATCAATTTAAAAAAATTGTTTTTATTCTTTTTTAAATCTTTTTTTTGCGTAAAATAAAAGAGAAAAATCGAAAACAAAAAAAGAACAAGATTTGTACCTGGAAAAGAAATTGTTTCAACAGGGCGCGAGGGAAAAAAAGCAGGCGGAATAATAAAAAAGAATAAAACTAAAAAAAATACAATTAAATTTATTAAAAGACTGTGATTTTTCATAAATTGGTGATAAAATAATAGTATATTTTAGGTTGATTGTTAATATGTGGTTTATTGCTGGTTTTCTAATTTTATGTGCAGTTTTCTTTGCTTTATTTAAACTTTCTCATATTTTTCATCGTCAAATAGAATTTATTTTAAAAGGAATGGATTTTGGCTTTAATCTTTCAGAAATAAAACTTTTGTGGACTACGGCAAAACGCTGTGAACTTTCAAATCCTGTATCAATTTATGTTTCAGCAGATGTCCTTACAAAATGTATTTCTGACATTAAAAATTCTGCGGAAGTCGATGATACAATCAATTATTCAAACACTCAGAAAATTCTTTCAAAATTATACGATTTTAAAGCAAAAATCGACAGCGTAGAAGATAAAAAACGCGGTCTTGAATCTACAAAATCGCTTGATGTAGGGCAGAAATTAAGAATTATTTTACCGGGAAAAGGTGTTTTTTATTCAGAAATTTTAAGCAACGGCCACGATTTGATTATAAAACTTCCAACGCAAAAAGACCAGATTATCGTAGAAGGAAAAGATTGGGTAAATCAGTCTGTGAGCGTCTATCTCTGGCGAAAAGAAGATGCCCGTTATGTTTTTGACACAAGCGTTCAGGGCTGCGGCATTTTTCTTGGAAAAGCTGCAATTTTCTTAAAACATTCTTCAAATCTCATAAGAACCCAGAAAAGAAATTCAATCAGGGCAAAATGCGACATAAACGGAATGCTTTATATCATAAGGTCAAAAATTGTCGATTACAATGCTGTAGAAAATAGTGGCGGCTACAGATGCAAAATCGAAGACATTTCAGAAAAAGGCGCATTAATCAGGATTGCAGGAAAAGGTCTTTCAAATCTTCAGATAAAAATTCAGTTTCAGCTTGAAAATCGCTTAATTGTAATGTTCGGGATTGTGCGTACTGTAGAATATAACCAGAATTTAAATCAATCTAGGCTTCATTTTGAATGCGTTCACATCGATTCTGTAATGCGAAACTACATTTTAAGCTATGTGTATAAAATTCTTCCTCAAACAGAAAAAGATATTTTTGAAGCGCAGTCTTTAGTAGATAAAGACGAAGAATCTTCTCCTGCATCATCTGAACAGGAAGAGTCTCAAGATGAAAGTTTTTATTCATCGGATAATCCGGAAGATAAAAAAACTGATTTTGATTTAAATCAAGATAACTCAATTTTAGAGGAAACTTCATCTTCAGACGCCAATCCAGAAAAAGATTTTTCATTTCAAGAAATCCCGGAGGATTTATGAAAAAAACAGCAATTTTTATTTCAGTGCTTTTTTTGTACAGTTTTTGCTTTTCTCAAAGTTCTAAAAATTTAAAGCAATTTATACGCGGAAATATTCAGGATAAAATTTCATCAATAAGAAATGCTTCACAGGAAGAAAATGTTTCGATTTCATTAATGGCACTTGATTTTTGCCTTCAGAATAAAGCTGTTCTTGAAGATGACCGTGATTTAGATGCGCTTTGCCTTTTGTCTCTTCTTTCACTTCCGTATAATTATACAGATTCGCTTTCTCAGAATGAAAAAGCAGAATTTTCAGAAAAAATTCTTGAAATTTTTAATTCTTTTTCAGATGAAAATGTACGGATTGCAGTTTTAAATAAAATTTCTTCCGGGAAATTAGATTCTCCTTCTTTTGTTAAATTATTAAATTCATTTCTATCTGACGATTCTCAGAATTTTTCTCAGGATTTTTACAAGAATCTGATTTCTGCTTCAGGTGAAATCGGAAATGAACAGACTTTTAAAATTCTTTTTGAAAAATACCGCGATGATTCATGTAAAAGTTTTAAATCAGAATTAAAAGAATCAATCGTAAAACTTTCTGATAACTCTGTTAAAGACATTACAGACATAATTTCTTCAGGAAATCTTTCAGATTTACGCTTTATTTTTGAGACAATCGTTCAAAATGAAAAAAAAACACAAGTTTTTCGTTCTCAGATTGCCGAAAACATACTTTCAGCGAGTATATATATAACAGAGGATAATTCTTCATTGAACGAGCTGATTTTACTTCAGGTTGAGGTGATGAAATTTCTTGCAGAAAGTAAATGGACACGTGGTTCTGATACGATTTTAAAGTTTTACAATCTTGCAAAAAATGAATACACAAACGGAATTATGAATACTTCTGATTTCTGCATTGTGATAAAAGCAGTTTCAGAGACAGTTCCAATAAAAGCCGTAAGCCTTTTTTCTGATTATCTTATAGAATTAAACAGGCAGAAGGAAAATGATGCGGATGTTCAGGAAGAAATTGTTCTTGCATTAATTTCTGCACTCGGAGCAATTGGTGATAAAAATGCCTTTGATTCTCTTTTGTCTGTTACATATTACGATTATTCTGATGAAGTTATCAACAAAGCCCGCAGTGCTCTTGCGGGGTTGAAGTGGTAAAATCATTTTTTCTAAAATCAGGTCTCTTTATTTATGCGGCATTTATAATTTCTCTTTTAATTTATTCAGGTTTATTTACGCCTTCAAAAAAGAGGGAAGATATTTTTAAATGCCTTCTTCCGATTAATAAAATCTCTGAGATTTCCGGGACGGTTTGCTCATCGCCTGTAAAATTAAAAAAATCAAAATGTTACTCTGTAAACTTTCGTGTAAAATCTGTTATGGGCAAAAACAGTGAAAAATCTTCTGCTCAAGGAAAAATTACGCTGTTTTTGCCTGAAGAAGATGTAGAAGCTTTGTTTCCTGGAAAACTTTTTTCAGCGGCAAAGAAAAACAAGGGTTTTATTTATGATGAAGGCGCAGATATTTGTGTTCGCGGTAAATTCTTTTCAAAAAAAGAAAATTCTTCTTCAGATATTATTTTCAAAGGAAATGAAATTTTAAAATCATCGTGGAATAATGATTTTTTTGGAAAAATAAAATATTTTCGTGCAATTTTTCGTCTAAAATTAAAAAGGCTTTTGTTCAGCTGGAAAGATTCGGGCGCTCTTTTACTTGCACTTATCACGGGAATGAGAGAATATACAGATGAAAAACTTTCTTCATTGTTCAGAAAAGCAGGACTTTCTCACATTCTTGCGCTTTCAGGAATGCATCTTATGCTTTTTAGAAAAATTACATCATTTTTTAATCTGCGCTTTTTTGGAAAGCGAAACATTTCTCTTTTGATTGAAATTTTTGTAATTTCTGTTTTTGTGTTTTTTGCAGGTCTTTCACCGTCTTTGTTTAGGGCATTTTTATGCAGTTTGTGTTCAATAATACTAAACTGGTTAGGTTTTAAGAATGTAAAAATGACTGAAATTCTTTCGTTTTCTTTTTTAATTCATCTTATAATTCTTCCTGAACATTATAAAAATGCTGGATTCATTCTTTCTTATAGCGCACTATTTGGAATTCTTTTGCTTTCAGATTTTATAAATTCAAAAACAGTAAAAATATTACCTGAAACGATTTCATCTTCGTTTTCTGCAAGTTTTTCTGCGCAGATATTTACGATGCCTGTAAGTCTTTTGCTTTTCAAATCATTTGCGCCTGTTGGAATTATTTCTTCTGTTATTGTTTCTCCGATTATAACTTTTTTTATTTATTCAGGGATTTTTTTGATAATTCTCTGTTTAATTTTTCCGTTTTTTTCTGATTTTAGTGCATTTTTTATGAAAATATTATATAATCTGATAGAATTTTTAGTTCTACTGTTTTCAAAATTCAAAATTATTTCAATAAATTGAGGTAAACATGAACTTGCCGGATTACAATTCTCCGTCTGCGCTAAAAGAAATTCTATCGAGCAATTCAATGGCAATGCAAAAAAAATTCGGGCAGAATTTTTTAATCAACGAAAATGCAAGAATTAAATTGATTGACGCTCTTTCTTTGGATTCATCTAGTACTGTCTGGGAAGTAGGTCCTGGTCTGGGGGCAATGACAAGTGAAATTTTAAGGCGTGGCGCTCTTTTAAAAGTTTTTGAAATTGACAAAGGTTTTATCGCTCTTTTAAAAGTTTTTTTCAAAGACGAAATAAAATCTGGTCAGATGCAAATAATCGAAGGCGATGTTTTAAAAACATGGAAAGAAGTTTTTAAAAACAGTGGTTTTCCATCAAGATTTTTTTCGAATCTTCCTTACAATATTGCTGCATCTTTATTTGCAGATTTTATAGAAGAAAATGTCCGTTTTGAAAGGGGAGTTATAACCGTTCAAAAGGAAGTTGCAATGCGGATGACAGCAAAACCAAAAACAGCAGATTATTCATCTTTTTCAGTTTTGTGTCAGTGGGCATATAATATTGATTGTTTAATGGATTTACCTGGTGGAAATTTCTGGCCAAAACCGAATGTAGATTCCCGTTCTGTAATTTTTACGAAAAAAGAAGATTTTCCGTTGTGTGAAAATCCAAAACTTTTTATGAAAGTTCAAAAAGCGCTTTTTTCATCACGCAGAAAAAATATTAAGAATAATCTTACTGGATTTTTAAAAGATTCAAAAAAAGCAGAAGAATACATTTTAAAATCAAACTTAAACCTTATGAGTCGAGCCGAAGAGTTAAAAATAGAAGATTTTTTAAGGTTGTCTGATGTTATCAATAACGGTATAATTTTATAATTATGGAAGACATAAAATCAAATCTAGAAAAAATAAATACTCAAATAAGGTTACAGGAGAAAAACTCACATCGTCCTCAAAATTCTGTTTCACTTCTTGCAGTTTCAAAATTTCATTCTCAGGAAGAGATTATTTCTGCAATTAAAGCCGGTCAGCTTTCGTTTGGTGAAAACAGAGTTCAGGAAATATTAAAAAAATTTCCGCAAATTAAAAAAGATTATCCGGAAGTTTCACTTCATTTAATAGGGCATCTTCAGTCTAATAAAGTAAAAAATGCAGTTTTATACGCAGATTATATTGAATCAGTTGACAGCCTTTTACTTTTAAAAGAAATAGAAAAACAATGTTCAAAAATAAATAAAAACATAAATATTCTCCTTGAAGTGCACACTGGAGAAGAGTCAAAATCAGGTTTTCAGTCTTTCATTGACCTTGAACAAGCCGTAAAATTCTGTTCAGATGAAAATGCTCCTCATTTAATTCTTTCAGGTTTTATGACAATGGCTCCTTTCACAACAGATGAAAAACTTATTCGTTCATCTTTTAGAACTTTAAAAGAATATTCTCAAATCTTAAAAGAAAAATATAGAAATCTTTCACTTGATATTCTTTCGATGGGAATGTCGGGTGATTTTAAAATTGCAATTGATGAAGGTTCTACTCAAGTAAGAATTGGAACTGCAATTTTCGGTGAAAGGATTTACAATTGAGTTTAAAAAAAGTAAAAATTACAGCGATAATTTTGATTTTTTCTCTTTTTGCACAAAATCTCTTTTCTGCAGAATCAAAAACTCCAGAGCCTTATTTTGATAATGAATTTCCCGGTTTTTTACACGATTTACGCCGTGCAGAAATTATAACGCTTGGAGCAATGCCTTTTATAACTTTTAACGCAACTTTAGGCTATTCACTTGGAAAATTCGCCTTCAATAATTTTGACTCGCAATATTTTGTAAATCCATTTGCACAATCATCGGATTCAAGTTTTTCAACAGATGAGCAAATCGGGATAATTTTAACTTCTTTGGGGATAAGCCTTTGTATCGGAATAACAGATTTTATCGTAAATTCTGTAAAACGAAGCAATGCAAAAAAGAAAATAAACAACCCGAACAACCCTGTAAAAATTAATCCAATAAAAAACGATCCTGACGCCATACAACTTCCTTCTTCTAAGCAGACGCTAGAAGAAGATTTTTCAAATGATTTGCAGGAAGAAAATCTTTTGGATGATGAAAATTACTCTGACAAAAATTCCATTGAATCTTCATCAAAGAATATTAAAAATGCAAAAAAACTTAAGGTGAACTAAAATGCCTTCAATTTTTGTAAAAATTCCTGAAACTTTATGTGAAACAATTCGTCTTGACCAGTATATCGCTTCAATTCCGCAAGGAATGAACAGGTCGAAACTAAAATCAACAGCTCAGGAAATTCTTTTAAATGGAAAGAACGCAAAACTTTCTTCAAAAGTAAAAAAAGGCGATGTTATTGAAATTCTTTGGGAAGATAATATTCCAACAGATATTGAACCTGAAAATATTCCTCTGAAAATCATTTATGAAGATGAAAATGTAACTGTTGTAAATAAAGCCTCCGGTATGGTAACTCATCCGGCTCTAGGAAACTGGTCAAAAACGCTTGTAAATGCGCTTCTTTATCACTGGAAAAAAGAAGCTGTTCCACAGAAAAAAGATGTTTCTCAGAATGAAATTTTAAAATCCCGCCGTCCGGGAATTGTTCACCGTCTTGATAAAGATACATCAGGTATTATAATTACGGCAAAAAACCGCGAAACCGAAGAATATCTGTCTTCTCAATTTAAAGAGCGACTTGTTCAAAAAGAATATATTCTAATCTGCAAAGGTCGGCCACCGGCATCAAGCGGAGATGTAAAAACTCAAATTATCCGCGACAGTAAAAACAGAAAAAAATTTAAGGCTGTAACAGATACAACTGACGGAAAATTTGCAAGATCAATTTATCACTGCATTTCATGTTACGGTCCGTATTCTGTTGTTCGCGTAAGAATAAAAACTGGCAGAACTCATCAAATCAGAGTTCACATGAAATATTTAGGCTGTCAGATTTTAGGCGATAAACTTTATTCAAAACCTGATGAAAATTTTCCAGATGTGCCTTTGATGCTTCATTCAAGAAAACTTGTGATAAAACTTCCTGGAAAAGAAAAATATCATTGTTTTAAAGCGCAGATTCCGTCTCGTTTTTATGAAGTTTTAAAAAAGTTAAAGAAAAAATATCCGAAAGAAGTAATGCCGAGGGTAAAATGCATCAGATAAAAATTTTGAATACTCCTAGCAGCATAAATCCTTTTCTAATAGTTTATAAACCGCCTTTTCTTCCGTGCGCGCCTCTTGATTTTTCCGATAGCGAAAATGCGCTTTCTTTTGCTGTAAAACTTTTCCCGGAGATAAAAAAAGTTTGTGGCATTAAACCGTGCGAATTCGGTCTTGTTCACAGGCTTGATACATTAACAGAAGGAATTTTTTTAATTGCCTTAAATCAGGAATTTTACGATTTTATTCAGATTCAGCAAAAAGAAGGAAAATTCATAAAAACGTACAACGCTGAATGCGATTATTTAAGAGAAAACGCCATAGCTCTTTCAGGTTTTCCAAAAGAAAAAATTGAACTTTCAAATCAAATTTTCATTTCATCGTTTTTCAGGCATTATGGAAAAGATTTAAAAGAAGTCAGACCTGTAACTGAAACATCAGGAAAATTTTCTTTAAAAAAAGTCGGAAGTAAAAAAAAATACACAACAGAAGTAAAAGTTCTTTCCAAAAAAGCTGATTCTTTTAGCGTTCAATGCAGAATAACTCAAGGATTCCGCCACCAGGTGCGCTCTCATTTAGCATGGGCGTGCATTCCCGTTAAAAACGACTGTTTATATAATTCTTCCGCAAAAAATAAAGAATTAAAAGAAAACTTGAAGTTTAAAGCCGTTTCTCTTGAATTTTTTAATCCTTTTTCAAATCAGAATGTTTCTTTTTTTTACGATGAATGATTTTTAGAAAATAGATAGAAAAGAATCTGTGCTTGACCTGAAAAATTATTTTGTATATAATTATTTCATATTTGCCTGGTTGGCGGAATTGGTAGACGCGCCTGGTTCAGGTCCAGGTGGGCATTTGCTCATGCGAGTTCAAGTCTCGTGCCGGGTATTATTTTATAAGACAACTGTAAAATGCAATTATAATCGTAATTAAAACAGCAAGCGTAAAAATATAAATCCATGCCGGTAATGAGTTTTCCCGGCTTTTTTTATTTTGTTCAGGGTAGTATTTTTTTATATAATTTTTAAAAAAGTTTCCGTTATATTTTTTACTTTCATTTTCGTCTTTTTGATTAAAATTATTTTTATTATTTGAGTAGCCGCATTCAGGGCATCCATTTTTAAATTCCCTGCTATCTCCCTGATGAAAACATTTTGGACATCTGATATTCGTGAAAAATTTCCCGCAGTGAGTACAAATTTTTGCGTTTTCTTTTACTTCTTCTCCGCAGTTTTCACAGAAAAATTTTGGTGCTTTCTTCTTCATTATAAAAAAATTTACTCCGTTCCCAAATTTGTAACTGAATAATCAACAATTTTCCAGATTCCCTCATGCTGTCTGACTTGATAAAGATACTTTTTTTTCTGACTGAAAGTAGGGTATTTAAACCACTGAATTACTTCAACAGTTCCTGATGTTTTATCGTAAGTTGTTTTTTTTATTTCAAATCGTTCTGGAATTGCAACAATGTCATTTTCAATTTTATTCTGCATTAAATCTGTTTTAAATGCCTGAATCATCTTTGACTGGTCTTCAGCATTTGAACTATTATATTTTCGTTCTAATGAAGGATTTCTTTTGAGCATTGCTTCAACATCGATGTAAAGAAAATATTGATCCCAAAGGGACTTCTGGCGTGCGATAATTGTCTGTTCAACAACTTTATCCGGCGCAATTTCTTCTGGAACTAAAAGTTCTGCTGTTTTTGCTTTTACAGGAAGTGAACTGGAACTTGCCGCTGAAAGTTCAGGATTTATCTCAAGTGTCAGGCGGTTTGAAGAGAGTTTTTTGAATTTTGATTTGTAAAGTTCAGGATAAAAATTGAGGTCAAAATAATAAATGGAAGGCTCTGAAATTACGATGTAATCTTTTAAATTTTCAACAAATGAATATTCTTCTCCCGTTTCAAGTGCAATTTCTCTGAAATAAACAGTCTGATCTGATGTGCGTTTGATTTTAAGTTTTTCAGTCTCTTCAAGTTTTTTATTTTGAATTGTATAAACATTAAAATCAAGGCTGAACGCTCTGTCGTCTGCCAGTTTAAAACGCAAAGTTTCGTTTGATGTATTTTTTATAGAAACCTGAATGAAAATTGGATTTGACTCTGGATTTTCCGGGTAATACATTGTTTTATTGTAAAATTTTATTTTCAGTGAATATTTCTTGCTTTCTTTTTCAGAATTTACATTTTGAGCAAAAATCATCTGTCCAAGAATTAAAAAAACTGATAAAATTGAATAAATTTTTTTCACTTTAGTTCTCCAAAACGAATTATTTGAAAACTTTTTTTTAGAGACTTAAAAAAGAAGCCTCATAATATTTTTATCGGCAGTTTTCCATGAATACATTATCAACAAAATTTATTCAAAAAATCCTCTCATCCTATAAAGAATTTTCATCTTCTCTTGAAGTTCTTTTAAAAAATTCAACAGTTTTTCCTGTAAATATAACTGGAATGCAAGGTTCTCTTACTTCATTTTTTCTTGCGGAATTTATAAACCGCTCTTATTTAAAATTCAGAAACTTTCAAAATTTAAGGGAAAGCGGATATTCTGTAAACTTAAAAAATCAATTTTCAGAAGATTTGTCTAAAATTTCAGACATTATTATAATTGTTCCGTCAGAAAGAGAAGCAGAATCTTTAAAAATTAATTTTTCTACAATCTGCGAAGATATAACTGTAAATATTTTTCCTGAATGGGGTTCTGTATTCTATAAAAGTATTCCTTCCGGCTCTGTTGTTTTTGGAAAAAGGGCTGGATTTCTTTCAAAACTTGCTTCAAGAAAAAATGCAAAAATTGATAAACCTGAAATTTTTATTTTAACTCAACGTGTTTTTCAAACGCCGCTTCCGCCTCCGTCATTTATCCTTGAAAATGTTTTCAGTCTTTCAAAAGGTCAAAAAATTGATACGGTAAAAATTGCAGAAAAACTTTCTTCTCTTGGCTATATGAGAGTTCCGAAAGTTTCTGTTAAAGGAGAATTCAGTTTAAGAGGAGAGGTTTTAGATATTTTTCTTCCTGATTCTGAGAATGGAGTAAGAATTATTTTTGATTTTGACCAAATAGAAAAAATCAAGTCTTTTAGTACCGAAAACCAAACTACTTTAGATACCCTAGATTCGATTCTTATTTATCCGATGAAAGAGGTTATTTGGAATGAAGAGCTTATAAATATTCTTGAAGAAAAACTTTCTGATTCTGAAAATTCCATAGAGGATAATTTTTCTGGAAAACTTCCTTTTACTGAAGAAGCTAAAAAATTCCGTGAAAATCTTATTTTAAATTTAAGAAATAAAAAGGAATGTGAAGGCGAGGAATTTTTTTATCCGATTCTTTGGAATAAAAAGTATACTATTTTAGACTATATCACAAATAATCTTCCTGTTTTTCTAATGGATTTTGACAGACTTAATAATTTTCAGGAAAGTTTTTTCCGGGAAATTTCTGGGCTTTATTCAAAATTCAGAAAAGAGATGTGCATTCTTCCGCCTAAAGAAATGTTTTTTTCATTTGATGAAATAGTTTCAAAAATTGAAAAATGCGTAAAATTCAGGTCAATTCTAACAGAAGAAAACGCTGAAGATATTTCTCAAAATGAAACAAACCTGTTGATTCCGTCAAATTCAAACATTTCATATCTGGGAAATATAAATTTATTAAAAGATGATTTAAAAGCAGAACTTGAAACCGGCTGGAAAATTTTTATATTTGCCGACAGCGATAATCAGGCTTTGCGGGTAAATGAAATCTTGAAATCTTTCACCGATGAAAATTTAAAAAATCCGCTTTCAATTTTTGGAAAATCAATTTCTGAAGGATTTGTAATTCCTGAAATAAAACTTAAGGTCATTCAGGAAAATGAAATTTTTAAACGTAAAAAATATTCACCGAAAAATTTTGCAAAAACAAAAAGCAGTCCAATCGATACTTTCATTGATTTAAATCCTGGCGATTATGTAGTTCATGTAAATTACGGAATCGGTCTTTTTAGAGGAATCGACAGGGTAAAAGCACTTGGAAACGAAAGGGATTATATAAAAATAGAATACGCAGATGAAGAATTCGTTTTTGTTCCTATTGAACAGGTGAATTTAGTTCAGCGTTATATTGGAAGCGAAGGACAAAAACCTCATTTAGACAGAATCGGAAGCAAAATTTGGGAAAATAAAAAGAATAAAGTCCGGGAAGCCGTAGAAATTCTTGCGCAAAAACTGATTGACTTATATTCAAGAAGAAAAGCTTCGCGTGGTTTTGCATTTCCAAAAGAAACTGAACTTCAGGCGATGTTTGAAGCTGATTTTCCTTATGAAGATACACCTGACCAAATTACAGTTACAGAAGAAATAAAAAAAGACATGGAAAAACCTGTTCCAATGGACAGACTTATCTGCGGTGATGTCGGTTACGGAAAAACAGAAATTGCAATGAGGGCAGCTTTTAAAGCTGTAATCGGTGGAAAACAGGTTGCATTTCTTGCTCCGACAACAATTCTTGCCGAGCAACATTACGAAAATTGTCTTGAGCGTTTTCAGAATTTTCCCGTTACAATCAGGCATCTTTCCCGTTTTGTTTCTGCAAAAGAACAAAAGAAAGTCATTCAAGAACTTCAAGAAGGAAAAATCGATATTTTAATCGGTACTCACAGAATTATTCAAAAAGATGTTCAGTACAGAAATTTGGGACTTATGATTATCGATGAAGAGCAAAGATTCGGTGTAAAAGATAAAGAAAAATTAAAAGTCTTAAAAAACAACATCGACTGCCTTTCAATGTCAGCAACACCAATTCCAAGAACGCTTCATATGAGTCTTTTAAAAATCCGTGATATGAGCCTTCTTACGACTCCGCCGCAAAACAGAAAACCTGTTGAAACTTTTATCGAAGAATTTTCAGATGAAAAAATTGCAAAGGCTGTAAGACAGGAAGTCGAGCGGGGCGGGCAGGTTTTTTATCTTCACAACAGGGTCGAATCTCTTTATGAAATCAGGGCAAAACTTGAAAAAATTCTTCCAGAAATGCTTATCGATGTTGCACACGGACAGATGACAAGCGAACAACTTGACGATATTTTCAGAAGATTTAAAATGGGCGGCTTTCATATTCTTGTTGCGACTACAATTATTGAAAATGGAATCGATATTCCTAATGTAAATACAATTATAATCGACCGCGCAGATATGTACGGAATATCACAGTTATATCAGCTGAGAGGCCGCGTTGGAAGAAGCGATAAAAAAGCGTATGCTTATCTTTTTTACCCGAAAAACAAGGCGCTTTCAGAAATTCAGATGAAAAGACTTCAAGTTATAAGTGATTTTACAGAACTTGGAAGCGGTTTTAAAATTGCAATGAAAGATCTTGAAATTCGTGGGGCTGGAAATTTACTGGGAAAAGATCAGTCTGGAAATGTTTATACAGTCGGATTTGACATGTACATGCGTCTTTTAAATGAAGCAGTCAACAAACTTATGGCATCAAAAGACTTCAAAGAAGAAGCAGAAGTTCTTCTTGAACTTGAATATTCAGGCTTTATTCCAGATTCGTATGTTGAATCAAGTCAGACAAAAATGGAAATTTACAAAAAAATTGCTTCAATTCAATATCGTTCTGAATTTGATGCAGTTTACAGGGAACTTGAAGACAGATTTGGTCCGATTCCTGAAGAAGTTTTGAGTCTTCTTTCAATTGCAGAAATAAGAATTATCTGCGCAAAATTAAACATTTCGTCAATAAAAGAAAAAAACGGCTGTGCATTCATTGAATTTGCAAAAACTTCCAGTATAAATATCAATAAATTCATGAAAATAATCACTGAATTTCCAAAACTAATTCAGCTTGACGCTTCAAAACCGAATGTCATAAAACTTATCACTGGTAAAGTCGGTCTAAAAGAAAAAAGCGATTTTATACGAAGGATTCTTGAAAAACTGATGTAAAAAAATATTAAAAAATAAACATAATGTAAGCGTCTAATTACCACCACCTAAAAATCATCAAAAACATATATTAAAATGGTCTCCAGAAAAGAAGAAAGCATACAGAACAGTACTGTTTGAGGCGGAAGAAGAAATTGTTCTTTTTAAGAAAGTCCTTTGCTTTTTCTTCATCCATCAGGTTAAAGGTAATACCAAGTGTGTTTTTACAGTAATCTATAATCTCTAGTACGGTAAGTTTTGGTGATTTTTCTGTGGTGGTGGCATCTTTTTTGGACATGATAAAGCTCCTTTTCTTGATTATATCATGGAATTTTAAGTTCATAAAAATAAAGAATCGATTTTTGACTAAAATTGAAATATGAGGTATAATTATACAATTAACAATTTTGCAGAAAGGAACTGGTTAATGAAAGAAGAATTAAAAAACGAAATATATAGATGCTTTGGTCGAAAATGTCCAATTATTTATATTAATACAATAAATTTTGAAATTATAGA
>JAEDFA010000095.1 GCA_016293005.1 Treponema sp. | reverse complement strand
TAGAATATTATGACGATGATAAAATATCTGATCCAGAATTAGCATTAATAACTGTGGAAAACTATTTCCACTATTGGAAGATATTCAGGATGAAAGATATGCCGAGAATTATTTTCACAATACCTAGATATACTGTTAAGTGTACTGTTAAGTGTTTGAAAAGATTTTTTCTTAATGAGGATAAAATTCCATCGAATCCAACTTGTTATGCACGCAGTGCTTTTAATGAATATGGCGACAATGTCTTTCCAAGAAATATCGAAGCAGGAGAAAGTGCGCCGTATATCCGTCATCCTCGTGTGAACAATACTTGTATGAACCGGATAAATAAATTTTACAAATATTGTAAATCAAGAGGCATTGATTTGGTTATTTCAGGAGCTCCGATTTTATGTGGGATTGAAGGATTTGACAAAAATGAATACATACAATTTCAAAATAAAGTTGAAGAACTAAGCGAATGTCCTGTTATTTCTGATTTTACAGACTATATCTTTGATAAAAAATACTTTTATGCCGGTGCTTTACATATGACAAATGAAGGTGCAAAATTACGAACAGAACAATTGATAAACGATTTAAGAAACTATCAGTCTACGAAGTAATTTTAAAAAAAAGTTGTGTTTGACTTACAAAATGCCGGGTATTTGAGCAGAATAGATGACTGATTTTATCAGGGGTGTTGCTACATCTTTGTACAGCCGAAAATCTTGTTCCTGTATTTTGCAAACCCCTACTTTGTGATAACATAGTGCCTATGAAAAAAGCAATGACTGTTGTCTATCCTGTGGGGAACGGAATTTACGTCAACCTTACGAATAAATGTCCGTGTAATTGTACATTCTGTATACGGCAGAGTGCGAAAAATGAATTTGACCATATAGAAACGCTGTGGCTTGAGCACGAGCCTTCTTTTGAGGAAGTAGTGCAGGCTTTGGAAAATGCCGGTGTTCCTTCGTACAAGGAAGTTGTGTTCTGCGGTTACGGCGAGCCAACTGAAGCTCTTGATGTGCTTTTACGGACTGCTGATTTTATAAAGTCGAATTATGACGTTCCTGTGCGCATTAACACGAACGGTCTTGGAAATCTTATAAACGGCAGGGATATTACACCTCTTTTAAAAGGCAGGATTGATGTGGTTTCAATAAGCCTTAATTCAAGCAGCCCTGAAATTTATGAAAAGACTGTTCGCCCTGTGTTTAGGGAAAAGGCATTCCTCGCTCTTCTTGACTTTGCAAAGAAAGCTGCGGCTGTTGTTCCTTCTGTTATCCTTACCACTGTGAGTACAACGATTACTCCTGAGGACGAGGACGAGTGCCGCCGCCTGTGCCGTTCTTTGGGAGTAACGTACCGTATCCGAGAGCACGTACAATTAACGACGTCGTAAACGAAAGGGCTACTGGTTTTATTTGAAGTTTGAATATTGAGGAAACGCACAAGAGCTATGGAGCAGCGCCGAAGGTGGAGTGAAGAGTTTGCAAGAGTATCATGCGATATTAAATAATTGTCACGCGGATTCGAAACGGCTAACGCCGTTTCTGTGGTGTTCGGTGGTTGAGTAGCCCGTAAGGGCGTATCGAAACCCTAATAATCGATAATCCGTTAAAAAAACGAGCTGAAAGGGTCGTTTTAGGATTTACCATCAATAATGAAAAAGCCAATCTGATTTATTTCGGATTGGCTTTGTTTATGATAAAACAGAGTCTAAGAAATACGCTAGTTTTTTCTGTTGTTCTTTTGTTAATCTGTTCCAGCGCTTTAGAACATCCATTTGTTCTTCGGTAAGCGTTCTGAAAAACACTCATTTTCAAGAAAGAATTGAGAAAGCTAAATAGCAAATGCGTTACAAATATGCTCTAACGAAGGTATTGAGGGAATAAGATTTTTTCTGTACCAAGATGAAATTGTGGATTGAGTGAGTTCTGCACGCTCTGCAAGTTCGTATTCAGTCCAACCCTTTTAAAGCCGCATCTCGGTTATTTTTCTAAGTATATCCATAAAATAATCTTACGAGTATGCGTTTATTTATACTGTTAGACTATTAAAAGAACAAGAGGATATCCTCAAAAAACAGGAATTTTTGACATCTAAAGTAAAAGAAAATGCTTCTCGTTTAAATGAGAAGGATGAACTTGATAAAGAACAGTCTGAAAAAATTTCATCATTAGTTAATGAAAGCAAAGAACAAAATAAAAAGTTATCTGATATTCATGATTCACTTTCTGAAAAAGAAAAAATCGATGCAGAGCAGACTCAACGCTTGGAAGAATTAGGCGCGCTTCTTGAAAATAAAAATACAGTTGATGCTAAACAAGAGGAGCAATAACTGCAAATGCAGAGGCAATAAAAGTACTTTTTGAATATACGAAACAAAAAGATATTCTTGATAAACAACAGACTGAAGAAATTGAAATTTTAAGAAACTCATCGCAAAGAAAACTTTGTATATTTGCTATTTCAATTTCGATTGTTGCAATAATTTGTAGTATTGGAAGTATCGTTTTGCATTTTATAAAATAATAAAGTGAATATTACAACTTTATTTTCACACCGATATCACGCAAGGTTCGTTGTAATAAGGAATCAGCGTGTCGTGTGTCATAAATGCGAGGTCATCAGTTTTTGCCTGAGAAATAAGCAGACGGTCAAAAGGGTCATGGTGTTCAGGAGCATTTTTCGAGCGGACAAGGCTATCAACCATAAAAATATGCCGCTGATTCAACGGATATTCTATAAAGCCCTGTTCATCACAAAAATCAGCAAAATCCTGTGCGGAAAGAGTTAGTTTATCAGGCTTTCTTCCATGTTTTATGGAAACTTCCCAGACTGAAACTATGCTGAAATAAACGGTATTGAGTTCATTATCAAGAAGTTCGAGGGCTTTTGGGGAAAGACGGATGTCGCCTGTAAGATACCAGATTAGAATATGAGTGTCGCAAAGAATCTTCATCAGACTGCTCCGAATAGCTGTGCAATTTCTTCGTTATCTTCGTCAAAATCATGCGGATAGATGAATTTCCCTTTTGCACTTCCGAACTGGCGTTTTTTGGGGCGGACTTGCAAGGGCATTTCCTGGGATTTTTGATTACGCTGCATCAACTTTGCAAGATATTCCATGATAGAAAGCTGTTCTGAAAAAGAGAGAAGTTCAAGCTGATTTTCAAAATTTTTAAGTTCCATTGCTGACATTGTGAGCCTCCTTCATTAAAGATGATTATAGTATAGCACAGCGGCAAGGTTTACGCAATTGAAGCAAATCCTCGTGCATCGCGAACAGTTCCGCTTGTTAGTAAAGTTTGCGACACTCAGATGGCGCGCCTTGCAACACGGCTTATGCTTGGTGAAACTATCGAAAGTCTTGGGCTTAAAGACAAAGTGATTCCATATTACGGTGCAAAAGAAGGTCGCACGCGATAGCGTGCTTACCGAGTTTACTTCGTAAACTCGCCAGTTGATTATGCTAGTTTTTGCAAAGCAAAAACTAGGGAAGCAACCGTCAGGTTGCGACATTCCCTGGAGTTGATCCGATTTTGGGACCTGAAATGCGTTCGACTGGCGAAGTTTTGGGACTTGCAGAAACTTTCCCTCTGGCATTCTATAAATCTCAGGAAGCTGCTGGTTCGGAACTTCCGCACGCTCCGGCTGCATGGGAAAACAAAAAAGTGCTGATTTCTTTGAGCAACAAGGAAAGCCAGAAAGACCAGGTTTTGATGATTGGAAAAACTTTGAAAAACCTCGGATTTACTTTGGTTGGAACTCAGGGAACAGCCGATTTCTACAATGCGAACGGAATTAAATGCGAAGTTGTAAACAAAATTGGTGGCGGCCGTCCTGATGTTGTAGATTTGATTATGAACAAGGAAGTTTGCCTTGTAATCAACACACCAAAGGCAAAGCGCAACTACGCAGAAGACAGAAAAACAATCCGCAAAGTGTGCTTGAAGTACAAAGTAAGCTACATCACAACACTTGCTGGAGCTGTTGCCGCTGTAAAGGGAATTGAGGCGGTAAAAGGCGGTCACGGTGGTGAGG
>JAEDFA010000032.1 GCA_016293005.1 Treponema sp. | reverse complement strand
GCCATAAATTAAGTAATTTAAGAAAGTCGACTTGTTCGTTGACTTTTTATGGGAGTATTTATGAAACATAAAAAATTTATGATTTTAGCTTTTTGTTTATTTCTGTTTGTGAGTAATGTCTTTTCTCAGCAGATCAATTTTGATTCATATAAGAAAGATGATGTTAATGCTTTTGACAGACTGATAATGAATCCTTATTCCAAACCCCTGGATTATGCCGGAACAGCAACGACAGGACTTGCACTATTACTGCCTGCAATTTTACTTACTGCTCCATCAAAAGATTACTGGAAAATTGGAGTCGAATATGCAGAAACCATTGCCTTGGCTTATGGAGTAAAAGAACTATGCAAATTCTGCGTTAATCGGGCACGTCCTTACATGTATTTTTGCGGTGCTCCGGAAAATAAGATTCTGGAAGGAGACTGGGATAAATCATTTATTTCTGGACACACGACATTAAGTTTTGCAGCAGCAGGCTTTACTTCGTTTTTATTCTGCAAATATTTTTCAAATTCTCCATGGAAGATTCCGGTTGTTGTTTCGAGTTTTGCTCTGGCATCTTCAACAGCAGGTTTACGCTTAGCTTCAGGGAACCATTTTATGACAGATGTACTTTGCGGTGCTGTTATTGGAACTGGCATCGGAATTCTTGTTCCCTTCTTAAATTCTCTTTGGATTAAACCTTCCTATAAATCAAAGAAAGTGCAGGTAACAGGCTCTCCTGTGGGTTTTGTGATTCAAGCTAAATTCTAAAGGCTGTTCTCTATGTCTGGATTGCTAAAATTGTCTTTTTATACAAATAAATCTGTGATACAATCAAAAAAGAATATTATGGATTTTAATGAGAAACTTCAGCAATTAAGAACAAAAAGCGGACTCACTCAGGAACAGCTTGCAGAAAAAATATTTGTTTCCAGAGTCGCAGTTGCAAAATGGGAATCGGGACGAGGCTATCCAAATCTTGATTCCTTAAAAAGTCTTGCAAAAATATTTAATATATCAATAGATGATTTGCTCTCCAGCGAAGAATTAATTGATATTGCAGAAGTCCATACAAAAAACAAAGGTAAAATTTTAAGAACTTTAGTACTTGGAATTACAGATGTTATGGCTGCACTGCTTTTTGTAATTCCAATATTTGCAAACAGATTTGAAGAACAAATTGAAATTGTCACCTTACAACATCTTACTCAGGTATCAGTTTATGTAAGAGTTTCTTATTATATCTTGCTTGGATTAAGTTTACTTTATGGTATTTTAGAATTAATTTTTCAGAATTATCAAACACAAATTAAACAGAAAGTTGAACTGCTTTTATCAGGTGCATTCAGTTCTCTTGAAATCATGTTCGCAGCAATGTCGAATCAGCCAAACATCTGCATATTTTTCTTTGTTCTATTTTTAGCAAAAATCCTTGTTGTTTTACGAATGATGTAAAGCTTGATACTCTGGATTTTCTTGAATCATGTAAAAATTTGAGGATTCTTGCACTAGATTCTGTTTCTTTTAATCAGTTTACAGATTTTAGAAAATTAGAAAGTTTAGAATATCTTGGCATGACAAACTGTAATTTAAGCAATTTTAATATTTTAACGGAGCATGCTAGTTCATTAAGATATATAAATTTGACTCACAATAAAATCGTAAAATTTCCAGTGTTAAACTCAAAAGACAAGGCAATTTACTTTATTTCTGAAAGTGACGTTTTAAAAACTAAAGATAAAAGATTTGTTTTTTCTAATAATTTGCTGCAAAGGTTACCAAAGGAATATGCCTGTTATTTGCGGTAAAGAATACAAATAAATTGCCTTATATAAAAAGTATAAAAATCAAAGGAGTGCAAGATAAAACTGCTAAAATATCGCGGCTTTTATATTGCTTAAAGTTTGAGATGTAGACTTTATTATTATGGAGAAAATATGGAAATTAAATCTATCGAACCAATTAAATCTATTAAAATTTTAGGTCGTGACGGCTGCTGTAACTGTTCAAGAATGTTTCAGGATATAGTTGATATTGCCGCAGAAAACAATCTTGTTGCAGATATTCAGCATGTGACAGATTTAGAACAGGTTATGAAATACGGAGTAATGTCGCTTCCGGCGCTTGTAATCAATGAAAAAGTAATAAGTTACGGACGAATATTGAGCAGGAACGATATTAAAAAGCTCTTGAATTTGTAAGATTCTAAAAGATTTTTAAAAATGAAACGAAGTGAAGTTATAAAAATAATTGCTGAAACTTACTCTGTAGATGCAGAATACTTGTGGGATGGAGAAACTCATGCAGTTTTCAGGCATCCGGTCAGCAATAAATGGTTCGGAATTATTATGGAAGTTAAGAAGAAAAATCTTCACATTGAAGGCTGTGAAAAAAGCTGCGAAACTGAAGATGTTATGAATGTAAAAGTAAATCCAATTCTTATAGAAGATTTGCTTCATGAGGAAACTTTTCTTCCTGCGTATCACATGAACAAAAAATACTGGGTAAGCATCAGACTTGATTATATTACAGAAACTTCGCTGAAAAATTTTATAGAAGAAAGCTGGAATCTTGTAAAACCAAAGATAAAAAAGAGGAAAGAGCCAATATGAATTTCAACAATCTTTTAAAATCAATTTTTGACTACGACCCTGACGGGCCAAACATTCATCATCTTATGGCAGTTCACGAATACAGCTGTCTGATTGCCCGGATGGAAAATGTTGATGAACACACTCTTCTTATAACTGAACTTGCAGCTTATCTTCACGATATCGGTGTAAAGGTAAGCAAAGAAAAATATGGAAACAGTCAGCCTCAACATCAGGAAGCAGAAGGACCTGCCATTGCAAAAAATCTTTTGGAACCTTTGGGATTGCCTGAGAAAGATGTTGAAAGAATCTGTTTTATCATCGGACATCACCACACATACAAAGCCATTGACGGAATCGATTTTCAGATTCTTGTGGAAGCAGACTATATTGTAAATCTCATGGAAGGTTACTGCAAACGCGAATCTATTCCAGAGATGAAAAAAAATATTTTTAAAACAGAAACCGGAAAATATCTTTTGGAACAGATGTTTGAAAAATCAGCGGGATAGTGAGAGAAATATTATGCAGACTGGCACAGCTTTATTTATCATCGACATGCAAAATGATTTTCTTCTTTCAGGGCGTCCTCTTTGCGTAGCTGGAGCGATGCAAACTGTTCCTCAGATTAAAAAACTTTTGGATTATGCAAGAAGTAATGACTGGACTGTAATTTATGTGATTCGGGAGCACGATAAAAATGGAATTAATGCCGATAAGCCAAGACGCTATCTTTTTGAAAATGGAATGAACGGTTATTGTGTCGCAGGAACAGAAGGTGCGCAAATTATAGAAGAATTACATCCGCTGGAAAATGAAATCATTATAAAAAAGACTCGTAATTCTGCGTTTTTTAGAACAAATCTTGATTCAGTTCTTCGTTGTCTTAAAATTAAAAATGTAGTTATAAGCGGAACTCAGTATCCAAACTGCATTCGCGGAACTGCTGTAGATGCCATGAGTTATGATTACGATGTAATTGTTGTTACTGACTGCTGCAGCGCAAAAACTTTAGAAATTGCCAATGCAAATATTATTGACATGAAAAACATGGGAATTAAGTGCATTACTCTGGAAGAATTGCAGAATTCTTGAGTCGGATTATATAAAAAAAAATCTAAAACATTCTAAAATCTCAACAATTCTAAGAAAAATCTAAGAAAAAATACTTGACAATCGTTTTTTTTTTTTACAATAGGGGGTGCGGATTCTTTTTATTGAATTTTGAACTAAGTTCAATTTCATAAAAACTAAATAAAGACGCAGGTTTTGTGGATTTATTTTTGTTCCGTGATAAATTCTTTTAGAAAAAGTTGAAAAGGTATCAACTTTGCGGAGTGTAAAATGAAAAAAATTATTGGATTTGCAGTATTGTCAGCAGTATTGGCATTGAGTTCTTGTTCTTCAATGAAAGAAGTTGTTGCATTTTCAGATGAAATTAAAGCAGAAAATCTTGTTTTAAATACTTGCTTTGATAAAAATGATTATGTAATTCTTGGTTCAATTGCAGGAAGTTCAGATTATGTTTACTACGATGAAGAAAAAGAAGAAGTTATCGGTGATTCTTACAAATACGGTACTTTGAATTTCCCTGAAAACATTGCAGTCGGAAAAGGTTATGCAGCAGGTTACGGAAAAAAGTCTTCTCAATGGGGTGATTCTCCATTGCAGATTGCAAAATTAAATGCATATTATGAATTAATCAAAAAAGCCCGTGAAATCGGTGCAGACACAGTTCTTGAACCGACTGTTCAGGTTGAATGTGATGCTTTGAAAGATAAATCCTCTTTGACTCTTGTTTCAACTTCTGAAAAACCTGCAAAATATAAAGTCACTGTTCGTGCGATTGCCGTTCAGTTAAAAAAGAACAGATAATGCAGGACAGGTGAGTTTATGAAGAAAAGAATTTTTATTTTAACTTTATTAGTTTCAATTTTTTCATCGGCACAGATTTTTGCATTTGGTGTAAAAGTTGACGGTGATTTTGGCGGAAAGACTTCTCTCTGCGACTTGGGAGTTGTTTTCAACAATTCAAAACAGACAGCATTGTTTTCTACAGGAATTTGTTTTGGTTCAATGAAATCAACTGTAAAGGAAGATCGAACAACATATGAATATTATGGTGGTAGTTATTATTCTACTACTGAAACTGTAAAAGTTGACAAATCTTTTCCTGTTTTCGGGGCATTTTTTGACTACACGCAAAGAATTCCATTCTTAAAAAAAGAAAAATTCGATGTTGGAATTGATTTTGGTGCAGGTATTAGATTTAATTATGGATCAAATTCCAACAGCGCTATGTTTGCAGTTGATTTATTTCCAAAAGTTGGGGCATCTGCAAGATTTTTAGGAGCAATTCTTGATTTGAATTATCAGTTTATTCTCCGTGTTGGTTCTACATCTTCTATTGATAATGCTTTCAACATTTCTTGCAAATATTTGTTTGGTTCAAAAGGAAAATCTTCAAAAACGGTCAGCAGTAACTCTGGAGCATTTATTCCATCAGATAATCCGCGTTACATCATCGTTGACCCGGATGTAAGTTTCTAATTTATTTTTATTTCTGTCATTCCGGGCTTTTTCTGGTTATGCAGAATTCGTTTCAGTCCCTCCAGTGTGTCATGCTGAACTTGATTACGCCACAAGGGTGTTTGTCTTAAGGAATTTATTTAACGCGACACTCGCGTGGCCTTGGGCATCAGCATCTTGCTGGCGGGTGTAAAGGCCTATTGATGGGATTCCGAAATAAGTTCGGAATTTTACATGGAGAAGTCTTTTCCGAGGTAGATTTCGCGGGCGACTTCGCTTTCAAGAATTTCCTGTTTGCTTCCCTGAATCATGATTTGTCCTGTGCTTACGATGATGGCGCGGTCGGTGATTTCAAGTGTATCACGAACATTGTGGTCGGTGATTAAAATTCCGATTCCGCGTTTTGCAAGAAGTGCAATCATTCCTTTGATGTCGGCAACTGCAATCGGGTCGATTCCTGCAAAAGGTTCATCGAGGAGAAGAAATTTTGGTTCTATGGCAAGCGAGCGTGCGATTTCTGTTCTGCGTCGTTCTCCGCCTGAAAGTGTGTAGGCATATTGTTTTCGGATTCGTCCTATGGAAAATTCTTCGATTAATTCTTCGAGCTGCTGTTTTTTTTCTTTGAATGAAAGGTCTTTGCGCGTTTCAAGAATTGACCAGATATTTTCTTCTACCGTGAGTTTTTTAAAAACTGAAGGTTCCTGCGGAAGATATGAAATTCCAAGTCGCGCCCGCTTGTACATTGGAAGTTTTGTAATCTGCTGGTTGTTTAGGAAAATATCTCCGGCGGTCGGTTTGTAAAATCCAACAATCATATAGAAAGTCGTTGTTTTTCCCGCTCCGTTTGGACCTAAAAGCCCAAGAACTTCGCCAGTTTGCATTGAAAAATCTACGCCTTTTACAACATTTTTGCGTCCGAATGATTTATGTAAATCTTTAACAGTTAAAGTGTGTATATTCAATTTTTTATTCCTTTTATTCTTTCTGATTTTTTGTAAGTTCTAAAGAATCTGTGTTTTCTGGGCTTGAAGAATTTTCTGCGTTGTTTTCGGATTCTGTTAATTTATCTGATTCTGAATTTTGTTCTTCTTGAAGTTCAGTTTGAATGTTTTCGCCGTTTTGAGTTTCCTGTGATTCAGAATTTTGAAGTTTTTCTGAATTTTCATCAGATTCTTCATTATTTTTTTGTTCCTCTTGGTTTTCAGAAGTTTTGTTGTCGGTGACAGAGCCTTTTACTTTTCCGTCGAGGATAATTTCCTGAGAATCCATGTTCAGCGTAATTTGCTGTGCCCGGAAAGTGTCTGATTTTTGTTTAATTTGTGCATTTCCGCTTAAATCGAGGAGCTGTTCGTTTTTGCGGTAGACTGCGTATGCTCCTGAACAGATATTTTCTTTCTGTTTTAATTCGATGTTGATTTGCATGACGGCAGTTTCGGTTTCCTGATTGTATTCGATGACTTGAGCCTTTGCCTGAACATCGTTTTCTGTGTCAGTTAGCGTAACATTGTTTTTTAATTCTGCGATTTTAGTTTCGCGGTCGTATTTGAGGCTTTCGCAGGTGAATTCCATTTTTGATTCGATGTTTTTGCCTTTAATTGAACCAGTTGCCTCGATGTATCGGAAATTTTCCCCAGACATTTTTATTGAATCTGCAGAAATTTCCATTGATTCTGTGAGAATGTAGGCGTTTTCTGAAAGTTCTGTTGTGTCTGAAGAACTTCCGATTGTGCCTTTCATGTTTCCAGCGGAAAAAGTTATGATTTCGCCAAAAGTGAGAAAATTCAGCACAAGCAATATTTGTAAAAGAAGAATTTTTTTATTCATCTGAAATTTCTCCGTCTGTTTGTGAAGATTCCGTGGATTCATCTTCATTTGTATCGATTGAGCCTGAAACATAGCCTGTAAAAACAAAATTTCTTGAAACACCGCTTGCAGAAAATCCCGAACCGCGAATTTGCGTTCCTTTTTTTGTGATTGAAACAACATCGTTAAGTCCGCTCGTTAACTGTTCTGTCTTTCCATCCCATTTTAACGCCTGCGCGGAAATTGAAATGTCGTCTTTTTTCTGGTTGATTTCGATGTTTTCAAAAAGAAGATATTTTTCAGTTTTTGTGTCCGCGCCCATAAGTCCGCATTTTCCGGAAGTTTCCAGGTTTCCGTCAGTGTCGAAAATATTGAACAAAACATTTTTTGCGTACATGGATTTTCCGCTTTTGTATTGTTCAAGGCGTTCTGCGTTTAGATTTATTGTTTTCACATTGTCTTCGTAGCGCGTAAAAGTTGAATTTTCAAAAATGAATTCCGGGAGAACGCTTTCGTTTGCAATGTCTTCGCCGTATTTGAGCGTGCACGAGAAAAGAGAAATTGAAATTACAAGAAGCACAAGAATTTTTTTCATTTTATTCCGAATAGCGATAATTTTCAAAACCCGCAGTTTTTAATTTTAAGGAAAGTTCTTCATCGCCGTTTTGTTCGATTAAGACAGCGTAGTAAATTATTCCTGAAGAACGTTTTTCTTCTATAATGAAAGGCTTGAATCCTTTTTGCGTTACAGAATCACAGAATTTTTGTGCGTTTGTTTTTTCGCGGAAAAGTCCGAGTTGAAGTTTTACTGAATCAGAAGTTTCTTCGGCTTGTGGAACAGTTTTTTCTTTTGAAAGTGAATCGTTTTTTGAAATTTGCGCCGATTCAGTTTTTGTTTCTGCGGAAGGAAGTGATTCGTTTGTTTCTGTTTTTTCTGAAGCAATCTGTAAATTTTTTCGCGGTGTAAAATACCAGAACGGAGATGGAAGCAATGATGCTTTTCCATTTACGATTTCTGTTTCTATTGAAGATGGAAATTCTTTTTTGAGCGCGGAAGAATATTCTGCGTTTCCCGTTAAGTGCCAGAGCGTAAGAAGAATTGATGGCTTTACGGATTTCATGGAATCAAGATTTTTGTAGGCGTCGAGCATTGCAATCGGTTCGTCGAGGTCTTCTGGAGTTTCTGCTTTACACAAAACGGACCATTGTTCGTAAAGTTTGATTTTTGCAAGAATTTCAGGATTTTTTGAGTTCCGCACAGAAGAATTCAGATAAGAATTTGCAGTTTCCCAATCACCTGCACATAAAGCGCATCTTACGGCATCTAAAACGAGTTCTTCATTAGTTTTTTTTGGAAAACCGTCGGCGTTTCCTCCACCGATGGCACACGCTTTTGCAAAAGTTTTTGATGCGTCTGAATATTTTGAAAGCGATTCCTGAATTGATGCTAAAAAAGCGTAAAGCGAGCGTTTGCTGGACGGATTTTCAATTTTTGAAATTTCCTGAATGAGAAAATTGATGGCGTTTTCAGGAGAGCCTTTTGAAATTGATTCGTCTGCGATTTGTCTTGCCGTTTTTTCCTGTGAAAAAATTTGAAAATTCAGAAAAAAAACTGTGATTGTCAGGAAAAAAATTGAAAATGCTTTTTTCATTTATAACCTCGCCTGAACCTGCGCTAGGATTCTTGTGGAGTATCGTTTTGCGCAGAATCTTCTTTTGGAACTGAATCTTTTGGAGCAGAATCTGAAGGAGTTTTTTGTTCTTCTGACGGTTTTTGTTCAGCTTTTTTTGGAGTTTCTGCAGATTTTTTTGAGTTTTTAGAAAAAGACAATGGCTTTTGCGTTTTGTTTTTTTTATCTTTTTTTAAACTTAATAAAAATGCCGGAATTGTTACAAAAACACCGAGTACAAACGAAATTAAAATTGTGTAGAAAACAGGAAGATTTTTGAAAGTATAAAACAGAAGGTTTACATCGCATCTGTTGTCGAGGTTGAATCCTACAAAGAAAACTGTAAAAACCAAAAGAACGATTCCAATAATTAATTTTACAATCATATATACTCCGAATTTTTTAGATAATTTTACCTTTAAAAGTATGACCGTTCAGCGAAAGAATTTCAACTTGTACAAACTTCCCGATTAAAGATTTTTCGGCTTTAAATGAAACTTTTTCGTTTCGGGAAGTTTTGCCTAAAAGTTCTTCCGGGCTGTCTCTGGAAATACTTTCAACGAGCACTTTCTGAGTTCGGCCGATTTGTTTTTTCATTTCTTCTTCAGTGTGAATCATTTGCAAATCGATGACTTTCTGAAGGCGGCTTTTTCGAATTTCTTCTGGAATCTGTTCTAGTTTTGCCGCTGGAGTTCCTTCGCGCGGATTGTAGTAATACATCATTGCAGATTCGTAGCGGATTTCTTTCATTAAATTTAAAGTTTCTTCTACATCGTCTTCTGTTTCGCCCGGAAAGCCCATCATTATGTCTGTTGTAAGGGAAACATCTGGAATTTGCGTTTTAATTTTTTTTGCAAGTTCAAGATACTGCTCCCGAGTGTAACGCCTGTTCATGGCTTTTAAAATTTTTGTGGAACCGTTTTGAACAGGAAGGTGAATATGTTTGCAGAGAACTTCTTCTTTTGCGATAACGGAAATTACATCGTCAGTAAAATCTTTTGGATGGCTTGACATAAACCGAATCCAGCCGATTTTTGAATTTGTTTCTTTTAAATGGTCAGCAATTTTTTGAAGGAGCATCGCGAAATTTAATTCATTCCCGGAAGAATCTTTTCCGTGGTAAGAATTTACATTTTGCCCTAAAAGCGTAACATCTTTTACACCGTAAGAATTTAATACATCGAGTTCCTGAAGAATTTCGTCGGCGTTTCTGCTGATTTCACGACCGCGAAGGTAAGGAACTATGCAGTAAGTGCAGAAATTGTTGCAGCCGTGCATAATCGGAACAAACGCTTCGTAGTTGCCCTGTTCGTAAGATGTTTTTGCAAATTTATATTCTTCCGTGTCATCCGGCTGAAATGCGGGACGGTTTTCTTCGATTGCGTCGATTATTTCACCGAAGTGGTGTTTTGCGAATGTTCCAACGACATAATCGATGCAAGGCCAGTCTTTTTTTACAGAATTTAAAAGCCGTTCAGCCATGCAGCCCATAAAAATTATTGTTAAAGGTTTTGGACCGTCTTTTACAAGATTTACGGCGTCGTCCATGAATTTTGCTTTTGCATCTGGCTTACATTCCCGGATTTTTTTGAGCCCTGAAAACCAGCCGAGTCGCCCTAAAATTCTGTCTTCTGCCGTTTTTCTGATTGAACAAGTGTTTATAACGCAGACATCTGCAACCTGAGCGTTTTCTGCTTTTTTCCAGCCACGGGAAATGAAAAGTTGTTCTACTGAAGCGCTTTCAGCAATGTTCATTTCACAGCCATAAGTTTCAAAAAAGTAAGTTTTCATCGATATAATTATAGTAGAAATTGAAACTGTAGAAAAGAGTATATTTTTATATGCCTTCGTTGAATTCTGTGTAGGCGTATGCGTTGTGAAAGTGAATTGATTCTTCGTTTTCACATTCTACGCTGAACCATTTAAATTTATTTTTGACAGGGAAATTTTTTAAGAAAAGGAAAACTTCTCTTGCGACATCTTCAACAAAACGCGGATTTTCGTAGGCTTGTTCAGTGACAAATTTTTCGTCCATTCTTTTTAAAACAGAATAAAGCTGACTTGAAGCGCATTTTTCGATTCCTGAAATTATATCTTCAATCCAGAAAAAATCTGAATAAAGAATTTTCACGCGGACTAAGCCTCTCTGGTTGTGCGCACCGTTTTCGCTGATTGCTTTTGAGCACGGACACAAAGTCGTAACAGGAACTTCGATTCCGATGAAGAATTTTTTAGTTCCGTCTTCGCTTACTTCAGCTTCGTAATTGGCTTTGTATTCCATTATCCCCGGAGAACCTGAAACAGGCGCGTTTTTTTCTATAAAGAATGGGAAAGTTATGCAGCCATAAGATTTTTGCGCATCGAGAATTTTCCTGATTTCTTCGAGCATATCAAGAAAATTGTTCATGGAAATGTCGGTGTGGTATTTGTGAAAAACCTGAATGAACCGGCTCATGTGCGTGCCTTTAAAATTGTGAGGAAGGTTTACATATAAATCTACAGTTGCCGTCGTAGTCTGAAATTTTTTAGTTTTGTCTAAAACAGTGACCGGATATTTTACGCCGCGTACACCGACTTTTTGAAGAGGAATTTCGCGACTGTCGTGTTCATTCTGAATGTCTCTCATGTTAAATCCTGTTTTCAGCGGCTTCAAGCGTGTTTTTCATGAGCATTGCGATTGTCATAGGCCCAACTCCGCCTGGAACTGGTGTAATAAACGATGCTTTTTCTTTTATTGAATCAAAATCTACATCGCCTGTAAGACGGAATCCTGATTTTTTTGATGAATCTGGAATTCGGTTTACGCCTACATCGATTACGACAGCGCCTTCTTTTACCATATCGGCTGTTACTGTGTTTGGATGACCGCTTGCCGCGATTATGATGTCTGCGTTTTTTGTGAATTCTGAAAGATTTTTAGTTCCCGTGTGGCAGATTGTAACTGTGCAGTTTGTTTCTTTTCTTGCAAGAAGAATTGCGACAGGTTTCCCGACGATATTTGAACGGCCGATTACGACAGCGTGTTTTCCAGAAGTTTCGATATTCATTTTTTGAAGAAGAACGATAATTCCGTGTGGCGTACATGGAAGAAATGCTTTTTTCCCGATTACGAGATTTCCGACATTTACCGGGTGAAAACCGTCTACATCTTTTTCCGGGTTGATTGCCAGAAGAATTTTTTCTTCGTTTATGTGTTTTGGAAGCGGAAGCTGAACTAAAATTCCGTGAACTGTGGAATCTTCGTTTAATTCTTTTATGATTTTAAGAAGTTCTTCCTGTGTTGTTGATTCTGGAAGGTGCATGCTTTTGTCTTTCATTCCGACTTCTGCAAGCGCTTTTTGTTTTCCTGTAACATAAGAAACGCTCGCCGGGTTTTCGCCTACAAGAATTACGGCAAGACATGGAACAATTCCGTTTTGCGCTAACTGTGAAACTTTTTGTTTGACTTCGTTTCGGACATCCTGTGCAATTTGTTTTCCGTCGATAATTGTTGCTGGCATTTGTTACCTTCCTTGAAAAATTCTGTTTTTATTACAGAAACTTTTAGATTGTAAATTTTAATAGAAAAATGTATTATACAATTATCTGTAAATATACTTTGTTTAAAATTAAAATTCTATACATTTAATGCTCTTAGAGTTTTCCCGCGAGGATTTATGAAACGCATTTTTTTAATTCTACTTTTGTTTTGTGTATCATTCAGTTCATTGTGGTCGCAGAATATACAATTTCTTGACGAATCAAATTCAGATTCAGATAACCAGGAACAAGTTGTAAAATATCAGACAAACGGTAAAGGCGACCAGTTTTTACGCCTCGGAATCATGTTCAGTATTCCGCTCAATTTTGATGAACAGCTTTATCTTGGTGGAGCCGCTCAACTCGGTTATTACAGGCTTATAAACAACTGGCTGGGTTTTGGCGCAGAACTCATGGCAGGCTATAATCCTACAATCGGAAGCAATATTTTCACCTATGTTCCAATTACTGCAGGAATTATGTTTCAGCCTTATATCTGGCGTTTTGAATTTCCTATAATTCTTTCGGTGGGAATGGCTTTAGAAACAAGCAACAACAAAAAACAGTTTCCGGCATTTATTACAAAAGCAGAAGCAAATATTTATTACCGTTTTAACGAAAGTTTTTCACTCGGAATCGGTTCCGATATTATGTATATGCCTCAATGGTCAAACGACGGAAAGTCAGACTACGATTACGGAATTTTTATGACGGCTTCTGTTTCGGTAAGGTATCATTTCTAAGTTTTAAGGATTTCACAAATGAAAAAAATATTAAAATTCCTTTCTGTAAATTTTTTATCGCTCGTTTTTTTTACCGGCTGTTACGATTCAGTTTTTGACGATATTCGTAAAGAAGTTCCTCTCGAAGATTCAGAAATTTCAGGTTACATAAATGATTTGACGCGGTTCAGAAGCGTTTATAATTCTGTTAAAGATGACGGCACAGTTGAACAAAAAGAAGCAGAATTTTTGATTCTTCAGAACGGAATTATTTACGCAAAACAAATTTCTCCAGCTGGTGAGTTTAAAGATTTATCTTACGGCGAAAGCCACGGAAAATGGTTCAAAACTGGCAGCGGAATTTCTTCGCTTTCTTACGATTACTACGGCGAACAGTTTAACGGCGAATACATCGTAAAAACCGCTTCAGAATACAACGGAACAAAAAGCACGGTTTACGCCCTTTCAACAAAATGGGGAAAAAACGATGATTACGGACGAAACATTCCAACAGAATTCAAACTTTACAGCATGGATAAAATCGACGGAACATGGAGCCCTATCTCAGACGCAAACGAATATTTAAAAAATTGTTTTGCAACTGGAAAAGACAGCAATTACGGAACAGACCTTACAATTCAGCTTTTCTGCACAAACACTCCAAAAATCGAAAACAGGCGTGCATTCCTGCGGCTTGGACGCGAAGACAAATGGTTTAATGCAGTTGACGAAAATGGCAATACAATCGAAGTTGACTGTATAATTTTTGAATTAAGCGACTCAAAATTAACTCCAATTTATTACAGCAAACGCACAAAACAGCCAGATTCAACATATTTAAAAGAAATTTATAAAGATTCTTCGCTGGCATCTTCAAAACCGGAAACACTTTCAAGCAAAACTGTTTCAGCGGTAGAAATGCAGGGCGAAGTTTATTTCTTGCCGTTTATCGGTTCAACCGGAAATTCAACACCAGAATCAGACGGAACTTTCATCTGCTACGGAAGCGGAACAAACGCATTCTATTTCACAAAAGATGACTACGAAAGTTTAGACGGAAAATTTACTGCAAAAAAAATCGTCAACGGAACAGAAACCGATGACACAGAAAACATAAATACAATCGTTGCTTTCTGGACAGGCAGAAAAGATTCCTCTGGAAAAGTGGCTGAACGACCTTCAGAGCTTAAAGAAGTCGGTTTAAGCACAAATAACGACATCATTTCTGCTTCCGCTTCAAAAGACGATATTTTATTCGGAACAAGAGGAAACGGCGTTTTCAGGGCGCTTATAAAACAAGACGGTTCAATCGAAAAAACAAACGAATTTATTTCGAATACTTCTTCGATTATGGCTTCTCCGTACATTATAAGAATGATTTTTACAGTTGACCCTTCAAAAGACGGCGCAACAACTTCAAGATATTCTGCAATGGATTTCATTTATACTGCAAGCAACGCAGGAGCAAACGACAGTCACCGTGGACTTTGGTCTTATTACAAGGAACGCGGCAACTGGAACCGTGAATAATTAAAATATGGCTCAAGATTTGTTTAATGCGTCAAATTCTTCCCGAGAACCGCTTGCTTCAAGAATGAGGCCAAGAAACCTGAATGAATATATTGGGCAGGATCACATTGTCGGAAAAGGAAGACTTTTGCGCCGAGCCATTGCCGCTGACCAGCTTACTTCGGTAATTTTTTACGGTCCGCCGGGAACAGGAAAAACAACTCTTGCGCGCGTAATTGCAAATCACACAAAATCAAATTTCATAACGCTGAATGCAGTTTTGACAGGTGTTGCAGACATTCGTTCAGCAATAAAACAGGCAGAAGATTTTTATAATCTTTATTCGCGCAGAACGATTTTATTTGTCGACGAAGTTCACCGATGGAATAAAAGTCAGCAGGACGCGCTTCTTCCCTGGGTAGAAAATGGCACAATAATTTTAATCGGTGCAACAACTGAAAATCCTTTTTTTGAAGTGAACAAAGCGCTTGTAAGCCGTTCAAGAGTTTTTCAGTTAAAACCGCTTACAACAGAAGATTTAAAAAAAGCCGCTGACCTTGCGTTAACCGATAAAGAACGCGGTTATGGAAACTGGATAATAAAATTTGAAGAAGGCGCGCTCGAACATCTTATTGAAACGGCAAACGGTGATGCGCGCTCTCTTCTTAATGCACTGGAACTTGCCGTTGAAACAACTCCTGAAAAATGGAATCCCGACAAAGAAAATCCTGTTCCCGCGTACGGTTCAACGATTTACATTTCAAAAGAAGTGTGCGAAGAATCGATTCAGAAAAAAGTCGTGCTTTATGACAGGGACGGCGATTATCATTACGACATTATCAGTGCATTTATAAAAAGCCTTCGGGGACGAGATCCGGATGCGGCGTGTTACTGGCTTGCAAGAATGGTTCGGGCGGGTGAAGATCCTCATTTTATTTTTAGAAGAATGTTGATTTCTGCGTGCGAAGATACAGGACTTGCGGCTCCAGAAGCAATCAGTGTCGTAAACAGTTGTGCACAGGCTTTTGATAGAGTAGGACTCCCGGAAGGACGATATTTTCTTGCTCATGCGGCGTTGTATCTTGCAACTGCACCAAAGTCGAATTCGAGCATGGCGTTTTTTGATGCGCTTTCCGCTGTCGAAAAAGAAGATGCCGAAGTTCCGAATCATTTAAAAGATTCTAGCCGCGATGCCGAAGGATTTGGTCACGGTGCAGGTTATCTTTATCCTCACGCGTACAAAGACCATTGGGTTGCTCAGCAGTATCTTCCCGATGCGCTTGCGGGGCGAATTTTTTACACGCCGAGTACACAGGGCTACGAGAACAAAATTCGTTCAGAAGTATTAAGCCGCCGTGAACTTCAGATTGCGGCAATTCTTGGAAACCCGGACGCAGAAAACGAAGATTCAGTTGTTACCGGTTCTTCAAACTTGCATTACAGGTCAGCGACGGCAAAAAGTTGTGCAGAACAAATGCCGAAGTCAGAATTTTCTGCAAATCCGCTCAGCGAATGGTGGATAGACAATCATTTCAAAGGTTCTTCAAAAAAATCAGAAAACCTTACTTTCAGCCCCGAAGATTCAGCAAAAGAATCGGCACTTACAAAAGCGGACCGTCAGTGGAGGCTCAGGCTTGATTCAAACCGCGCAGAAATTCTTCTTGAAATCCGCGACACGATGATAAAAATGGCAGAACTTTTACGCCACCACAGAAATTTAATCTGGAATGCCGATGACGGACTTCTTCTCTGGGAAATTGCCCGAAAAACTCCTGAAGGCGTAACTTGCGGTGTCTGTCGAAGTGAAAAAGGCAAAGAGATTTTAGAGCAATACGGAAGAACTTTAGGCGATTTAGATAAACCGATTCTTTTATTCAGACCGGAATCAGATAAAACCGATTACCTTATGCCCGAAAAATTCCGTGAAGTCATTTACGATTTTCAATATAAAGGCGCAGTTTTTGACAGAATTTTCTTTAGAGACCCTTTTATTTCAAAAGAATCAATTACAGCTCTTGCCCAGTCTTTTGAACCGATTTTTAAAGAAAAGCCTGAAGATTCTGAAAATCACGAAAGCCCTTTTGCAGAAGGATTTAAAATTATCGTTTCGCAGAGGATTCCTTCGGGCGGGCAAAGAATCAGCGCGTTAATCCGTGAACAGATTTTAAATTCCCAGACTTACGATTCGTACCGCGAAATCCTTGAGAAAATGTCGCTTGTCGAAAAAGAATTTTTTGGGAATGCAGAAAATGCGCTTTTCAACTGGAACGAAGATTTTATTGCAGAACAATTCAGAACAAAAGGTTTTACGGTAAAAACAGCGGTTAAAATTTGCCGTGAAAAACGAAAGATTACAAGTCAGGAAGTTTCGCGCTGGTTCGATTCTGAAAATTCGGTATATGGAAGCAAAATTTCTTCGGTTTTGGGTAGTAATGAAATAGAAAAAATAATTCTTCTATTAAACAGTGCAGGAAAGAATTCAATATTTAACTGGCAGTCAAAAATCGCGTTTTTTGAAATTTCTTTATAAAGGTTCTATTAAATTTGAAACCATGACACAATCGAGCGGATAATCTGCGTGGGAATTTGATAAATCGATAATCGCATTGATTTTGCCATTATCGCGCTGCACGGATTTGGTTGGAAAGAGAAAAGATCTTTTACCGATGGCTAAAAAAACTTCATCAGGCACCCCTTCCGGATGAATCATCATAATATTTTTTTCTGAATCGCAATACATTGAAAGATTCATAATTCCTCACCAGATTTTAAGTTTATATTTATAATAACGAATTGCTCAAAAAAGTCAAATTTTAATTTTTTTTCGGGGGCATTAAAATTTTGCTTGCATTTTTTTTAGGTAAAATGCTAAAATGGTTCATAGAATTTAATCTCTTATATTTGTATCGTCTTAATGTTAAATCGGCTAAAATATTTTTCTTATTTTAAATTAAAAATTTTTCGTAAACCGGAGGAAAGTATGAAAAAATTATTTTCGGCTTTTACAGCAGTTTTGTTGGCTTTTTGTTTTATTTCCTGTGCGCCGCAGGAATTGTCAGACCGCTCTTCAAAAAATGAAGGTTCAGTTAGTCTTTCAATTAGAAGTCCAAGAACAATCTCACCTGCAGAGGGCATTTCTTACAAAAATGTACAAACATGGACTGTTAAATTTCAAGACACAGATGCAAAATACGATGTCATCACTGTAGAAAATGTTAATTTTAATGAACCTTCACCTAAAGAAATACGCCTTCCGATTGGAACATACAATGTAACTCTTAACGGAACGGCAAATAATCCTACGTCAGGAGAAACTGCACAGACAGTTCAATTTTACGGAGAAGCTTCTGTTACGGTAAAAAAAGATGAAATTGTTCCTATAAGCGTATTTGTTGCGCCAAAGAAATCTGCTGATGGAACAGGTTCTTTTAATTTTACGGTTACAACAAGTGGATTTGAAAATAATCCACCGACGACGAATATAGTTGACATTTCTACCGGACGTAATAATTATTTCACTGTAAGTCTTACACCTTATGGAGGTGAAAATCCTGTCGCTACTTGGACTCCAACAGATATATATTGTCCTGAAACTGTATCTGAAGTTGGAAGAATTTATTCATTTTCAGTTTCTTCAGACACATTAGAATTACAATCAGTTCCTTCTGGTTTTTATACACTTTCTATTAAATATACATGGGTCGTTGGTGAAGATTCAGTCGGACAACTTTTAACAAAAACAAAAGAAATTTACTCTCCGTATCATGACTTCCTTGTAGAAATAATTGACGGACTTACAACAAACGGTTCAGCAGATATAACAGTTTCTCTTGAAGATTCAAAAACTTATTATGCAACAACAGGCAAAACAATAGGAAACGGTGCTTTTAAATCAATGCCTAAAAACCTTGACGAACTGCTTGTTGATATAAACAGAACGACTATTTCTGAGGCAAATATTTATATGGTAGATTCATTAGATACTACAGAGCTAACAATAACATACCCGGAAATTGATGTTTCAAAAGTAAATGCAACAGGAAAAACATACTGCATTTATACAAAAGATAAAAAGCAGCCCGTAATATATAACAGCACTCCTTGTTACACGATTACAGGTGCAGCTGTAGAGGGTGGTGAGCCGACTATTCATATAGATTTATCTGTAATAAGTGAAGCAACAAATGTTACACTGAAAAACAGTTCATCTTCTGGTGGAAGAGCAAAAATAGTTTCAGCCAGAAGTCCTAGTTTTGTTTTGAAAGATAATACATCTGTATTTATTGACCGTACAGATGAGACCAATCTAATAGATGGCATAATAATATGTATGCCTCTTGGTTCTACTACTTATAACAGTTATTATGTAGAAAATCCTTGCGTTACAGTTAAAAATTCTATTCAGTCAACAACAGAGTTTGAAGTTATGCTAGAAGTAGAAGATAATTTTTCAGTTGTAAAAAAATCTTTAGACGAAACAACAAACTTTTATATCATGCCTAGTGATACAGCTGGGCTTATCGTTGAAGGAATTCCTGACTACAGCCTTGCAGTTACAAAATACGGTGAGTCTGTAACAAGTGATCAGCTTTATGCTGGTGATACAGTTAAAATTACAGCAACAACAGAGGGATCGTTCGCAGAAGATACATCTTTTACATGGTTTATAAACGGAAAACAATATGGTGACAGTACTACAAAATCGTGGTGTGAGATTACAATTGGAGCAGACAATAATAATACCGACACAAACAATACTATTATTTGTTTTGTAAAATATGGTGAAGGATATGCAACTAGGAAAACTGATCTTAATAATATAAGAAACATGACAACATTGCTTTATAATAATTACTATACGATACATGAACTTGCATATAGCACATTAGGCGCGGGTACCTTCGACAGCAGCTATATTCTTTCCTATAGTGATTTTTATGCAGGTGATGATTCATTTCCTGATTTTTGTATAGATGCTTACAACAATGTTTATTCTATTTTCAAAGATGCTAATGGAAGATATAAAATTAGTAAAGCAACTTCTTCGATGGATTATATAGATAGAACTGATTATTCTTATAGTGGTAATGGTACTCTAAGTCTTATAAAAATGGGTAATGATGGAAAATTATATGTAGTTACTTCAAATAGTGAATTTGGTATTGTTACATTCTCCCCTGATGCAGCTTCTGGTAATAGTGCTAGTGTTAATCTTCTTATAAATCCGTCTGATTTTGGTAGCAGTTCAGAAGAAATTTTATCATTCTGTGTAGATAGTCAGGGCTGTATCTATGTGACATATAAAGTTGTTTCTAATGGTATTACTAACATAATTCTTAGTAAGTTTACTAATACTGATAATGTATTAAGTATGGACTCTTCTCAATCTAAAACGCTTTTTGAAATTACTGGTACTGATAATACTATTACAGTATCAAGTGGATATTTTAAAAATCTTTTGCCAAATAACATATATAGTAATATAACGATTACTGATATGCATTGTGAAGGAGATTATATTTATCTGATTATGCGTGATGTAAACGATGCCAGTAGTGAGTTTCATAGTTTAGGTGGTGTATGTACAATATCAACTGATTTATCATTACCAACTGGAAAGAATCAATTTGTGGGCTGGGCAAGTGATAGTGTAAATACGACAGGAGACGGTGAATCGGTTATTTATACATATAAACATGATGAATATTTTTATGGTCCACAAAAAATTATTGCTATAAAGCCAAAAGAAATTATACTTGCTGATGATGGTGTTTCTATTGAGACAGATTCTTATGGAAATAATAATGTAATTCTGAACAAAAATCGTGTTGTAGTATTTAATTTATTTGATAATTCAATAAGTGAAAGATATGATGCACCAGAAGGTTTTGACTTTGAATTATCAACAAGTGGTAACTACCCTCAATAGAGTGTCTAAAAAGTGGTGATAATTATCAACTAAATAGATAACGCCCAGTTTTCAAAACCGGGCGTTTTTTTTACCTTACCCATAAAAAAACTTAAATCATTTTTTCATTTTATCAATAAGAAAATTAAACTAACCTAGTTTAAAAACCGTGAATCAGTGTGCTACATTAAATTACCGTTTCAGATGCTGAAATAACACAAGATTCAATTAATACAGATCAGATGCCCTTAAGCACTTTTTCTCGTGCAGGTTCGGAAGAAGAATTAACTTATCTAACTAAGACAAGAACAGCATACATTGGAAATGGAAGTTCAATATTCTGTGGTTCTGTAAAATTTGTTTCACGCAAATAAATTCTTATTGCCTAAAAATCGTTTTGCTATATATAATATTTAATAAAAAGTTGAATAAAACAAGTGGTATTTTAATACGCTGAAATAATTCGGTGTAAGCAGTCGAGAGTTTGTCTTATTGTAAGAATAAAAATTCTTTTCAAATGGAAGAAAATATGAAAAAATTATTTTCGGCTTTTACAGCAGTTTTATTGGCTTTTTGTTTTATTTCCTGTGCGCCGCAGGAATTTTCAGGCAGTTCTTCAAAGAATAATGGTTCTGTTAGTCTTTCAATTAGAAGTCCAAGAACAATCTCACCTGCAGAAGGCATTTCTTACACAAATGTACAAACATGGACTGTTACATTTCGAGACACAGATGACTCCCACTCTCCAAAATACGATGATATCATTGTAAAAAATGTTAATTTTAATGAATCTCCATCTAAAGAAATACGCCTTCCGATTGGAACTTATAAAATTATTCTTGAAGGAAGTGCAACAAAAACAAGTGATGGCACCTCAGTAGATGTTCCTTTTTATGGCGAAGATTCTGTTACGGTAGAAAAAAATCAAATTGTTTCTAAAAGCGTATTTGTTGCGCCAAAGAAATCTGACAAAGGAACAGGTTCTTTTAATTTTACGGTTACAACAAGTGGATTTGGAAATAATCCACCTAATGCTTCTACTGGTAATTCTTTCACTGTAAGTCTTACACCTTATGGAGGTACAAATCCTACCGCTACTTGGACTCCATCTATAACTACCTCTGAAAATGGAGATATTTATTCATTTTCAGTTTCTTCAGACACATTAGAATCAAAATCAGTTCCTTCTGGTTTTTATACACTTTCTATTAAATATACATGGGGCATTGGTACAGATTCAGACGGAAATTCTTTAACAAAAACAAAAGAAATTTTCTACCCGTACCATGACTTCCTTGTAGAAATAATTGACGGACTTACAACAACAGGTTCAACAGATATAACTGTTTCCCTTGAAGAGTCAAAAACTTATTATGCAACAACAGGCACTTCAAACGGAAACGGCGCTTTTGCATCAATGCCTAAAAATTTTGATGCACTGCTTGAAGAAATAGACAGTTCGGTTTCTTTTGTAAATATTTATATGGTAGATGAAAATCCTTCAATTGATGTTTCCCGTATAAGAAATGGAATAACATATAATATATACGACAAAAACGGAACGCTGGTATACTCAATTTATGCTGAAACTGAACAAATTCCTTCTGTTATGATGTTTATAAACGATATTACTCTTTCAGGTGGACAGGCAAAACTTATTTATGAAGGTAGTGGAGAAACATTTGAGATTAATTGTACACTGAAGAAAAATGCTTCAGTTCTAGTTGATTCGCCTACAACAATAAACATACAGAATTTAGAATATAGTGATTATTATGTGAAAAATCCTTGTGTTATAATGCAAAATCCAGATAACAATAGTGTTAATCTTTCAGGAATTCTTTCTGCGTCATATAAAGTTACATCTGTCCCAACTGGAACTGAAATTCATTATTATATTACGCCAGTTCAAATTACACCATCTCAAACAGACGGTTTTGTACTGTACAATAACACATCAGACGCGACTCAGCCGCTTTTGTTTTATGCAGCATTTTCTGATGAAGGTTTAAAATCTCAACCATTGATAGAAAAAAATTCTTCTTTAAAAATTATTGATTACTGCTTTGATTTAACAAATAACTTCTTGTATGCATTGGTAGAAAACTCAGGTTCTTATTCTGTTTATAAATATAATAATGTGGCTAATTCTTATGAAGAATATAGTTTAAGCGCTCAAGATATAAATAATATTCAATGTATAGAATGTTCAGGTAGTTCATTATATGCTGTTGTAGAAACGAATGAGAATGAATATTTTGCAAA
>JAEDFA010000094.1 GCA_016293005.1 Treponema sp. | reverse complement strand
TCACTTCAGCGTATCACAATACCGCTTGTTCGTTTACTTTTTTATCATGCCTCCTCGTTAAAAAAAATAAAATATTTGTGAACTATTTTACCCCCACCATAAAGTTTGTCAAGCAGGAATGACATAAAAATAGAAAAAAATATTTTGTTCGGATTTTTTCAATATTATTCTGCAACACTGTCTGGACGCAAAATCGATTTGAAATACATATATGGGTACCTCAAAAAACTGAAGTTTTTAGAGGTGCCCATATGTAATATTACATAGTTACTGTAACGACATTATAATCTTGCAGGAGTTTTTTACCACCGGCACGAAGAACTTGCAAAAATCTCTGAGCTGTACCTTGAGGAATATTTCTGCCAGATTCCCATGCTTCAACTGTTTTAGGCGAAACACCGAGAACAAAAGCAAAGTTTTTCTGCGTAAGATTTAAGTCTTCGCGAATCTGTTTAATTTCTTTGTCATGATACTGAGGAAGTTCTGCAACTGTGACGCTCATTTTTCTTGCTTTAGAAGCATCACCTTTTGCATATGCAAGACTTTCAGTGAGCCCGTTCATAATGCTTTCAAATGCTTTGTTTTCTGCCATCTTGTGCCTCCTTTTCAGCGTTTTTTATTGCTGTTACAATAGTTTTCATTTGATTCCGTTCTGCTTTACTCAAATTGGCTTTTTCATTTTTAGGGAAAGCCGTAATAAGATAAATATGTTTTGCAAAAACTATATCCAGATATACAATTCTTGCTCCGCCGCTTTTCCCTCGCCCTTCCAAAGCCCATCGGAATTTCTTAACTCCGCCAGTACCTTCCAACGTATCTCCGCAATCAGGATTTTTGCAAAGATATATTTCCAATTCGCCCAAATCATCATCATTCAAGCCAAGGTCTTTCCAGTTGCGGTCAAATTCTTTGGTAATGATAAATTCTCTTGTCATGATTATAATATATTCCCTATTGAATAGGGTGTCAAGTTAAATTATAAACTAAAGAGAAATTCAAATCTTTCTAATTTTCAAAACGCAATACTACACTGAAACTTTCAGATTTCCTTAAAAACACTTACATTTCCTTGAATTTCTTCTATAATAAAAGGCATGAAAATTGTAATTGTTGGTGCAGGTTTTACAGGACTTCAGCTTGCCCGCCTTTTAATTCGTGAAGACAACGATGTAACTTTGATAGACAACAACGATGACGCTACAATAAATGTTTCAAATTCGCTTGACTGTGAACTTCTCATCGCAGACGGAAACAATCTTGAAACGCTTGAAAAAGTCGGGATTGCAAAAGCCGATGCTTTAATTTGCGTTACACAAAGCGATGAAATCAATATGATAACCTGTTCTCTTGTAGATGCAGTCTATCCTTCAGTTTTAAAAATTGCACGAGTAAGAAATTATGCGTATTACATAAATTCTGCAAATGCAACACAAAATCATGCAACAACTTTTTCCGGAAACCACAGACCTTTGTACGGAATAGATTTTATGATTCACCCGGATGTCGAAGCCGCAGACGCAATTGTAAAAGCAGTTGAAAACGGTGCTATCGGAAATGTAGTTTCATTCGGAAACTCAAACATGCAGATAATTCAAGTTCAAATTGCAGCGGACAGCGTTTTTGCCGGTCGGAAACTTATGGATGTCAGAACTTTAACTTCAACGCCTTTTTTAATCACTTATGTTGAAAAAGACGGAAACACGAGCCTTGCAGACGGAAACACAATTTTAGAAAGCGGCTGTACTGTCGGAATTCTTTTAAATAAAGAAAACTACAAAGAAATCCTTTCACTGTGCGGTTCAAAAAAGAAAGATTTCAAAAAAATCGTCATTGTCGGAGCCGGAAGAATCGGTTCGCTGATTGCAGAAAAAATAATCGAACCAAAAAAGAAAAATCACCTGAATTTCTTCGGGAATAAAAATTTACCTCACTCTCAGGACATTGTAATAATCGATTCAAACGAACAACTTGCACAGGCAGCGCATGCAAAATTTCCTTCAGCACGCGTTTTTACGGCAGATGCAACTGACGAAACTTTTCTCACCGATGAAGGACTTACAAAATTCGACCTTGCAATCTGCGCGACACACAATCACGAACTTAATATGGTTATGGCAGCCTATCTTGAATCGATGGGAGTTTCTGCGTCAATCAGCCTTGTTTCAACTTCAACTTTAGTACCGATTGCAATAAAACTCGGCGTAGATGTTGCAGTTCCTTTAAAAGATGTAATTGTCGATTCGATTATGAGCCATTTGAGAGGAAATGCCGTAAAAGAAGTTCACACGATTTCAAATTCAGAATTAGAAATAATCGAATGTGTTATTCCAAAAGATTCAAAAATCATCGGGAAAACAGTAAAAGACATCGCAGATTCTTCAAAATTTCTTGTTCTTCTTGTAAAACGAAGCGAAACGGATGAATACGAAATTGCAGGCGGAAACACTTCCTTCAACGAAAACGACCAGCTTGTTCTTACCTCGTATTCAGACTTCAGTAAAAGCGTTCTGGAATTTTTTGGAAACTGACGGATTTTGGAGCGTAAAATGATTTTTGTTGTAATTTTAAAAATAATTTCCGTTCTTCTTGCGATTGTCGGAACAACTTATTTAATTCCGATTATCACCGCTATAAGTTTTAAAGAATTTCCCTATATAATCTATTTTTTAATTCCGATGATTTTCAGCTGGATTCTGTGTCTGTCGGTTTATGCTTCCACAAAAAAGATAAAAATTCACCTTACAACAAAACTGACTTTTGCCGTTGTCGCACTCGCATGGATTTTTACAAGCGTTTTTGCGGCAATTCCTTTTTATTCAAGCGGCGCAATTCCAAGTTTTACAGATGCGTTTTTTGAAAGCGTAAGCGGTTTTACGACAACCGGAGCAAGCATTGTACAAAATATAGAAGCGCTTCCAAAATGTATGAATATGCTTCGAGCACTCACTCACTGGCTTGGCGGAATGGGAATTGTTGCGCTGACTGTTGCCCTTCTTCCAATTCTTGGCGTAGGCGGATTTCAATTAATTAAAGCCGAAACGACCGGTCCTGAAAAAGGAAAAGTAACTCCAAAAATTACAACAACTGCAAAAGCCTTGTGGACAATTTATTTTGTTCTCACTGTCCTTGAAACAATTCTTCTTATGCTTTTCGGGATGAATTTTTACGAAGCGTTATGTCATTCATTCAGCACACTTGGAACAGGCGGATTCAGCACTCGAAACGAAAGCGTAAAAGCCTTTAATTCAGCCGGAATTGACATCGTAATCACAATTTTTATGTTTTTAGCCGGAATAAACTTCAGTCTTTATTATCATCTTTTCAAAGGAAAATTCCGCGAAATAAAAGAAAATTCTGAATTAAAAGCGTATTTTTTCATCGTACTGATTTTTACATTTTTAATTGCGATTTTCATTCTTCCTGATTACAAAAATTTTGCAAAAAGTTTAAGATATTCAGCGTTCAATGTTCTTACAATTATGTCTACAACAGGTTTTGCAAACGCTGACTACACACAATGGGCAATGCCTGCACAATTTCTTCTATTTATATTATTTATAATCGGCGGCTGTTCAGGTTCAACGGCAGGCGGAATCAAAGTAATCAGACTTGTAATTCTTGGGAAAAAAATCAAAACTGACATGAAAAAGATGATTCACCCTCGCGGAGTTTTTACAATCAGAATCAACAAACACCCTGCAAATCCTGACCTTCACTCGTCGGTTTCAACATTTATCGCAGTCTATTTTATTCTCATAACTTTTACATGTTTTGCAGGCTGTTTATTTGGGCTTGATATTTTTACAAGTTTAACAGGAGCAATGTCGATGACTGGAAATGTAGGTCCTGCTTTCGGAAAACTTGGACCTGTTTTCAATTACGCCTGGATTTCTCCTGCATTAAAGTGGATTTATTCTTTTTCAATGCTTTCAGGTCGCCTTGAACTTTTTACCATTCTGATTTTTTTAAGCCCTGATTACTGGAAAAAATAAAACCATCCCTTCCAATACCGAGCAAAATCTTACATCTAATTTTTAATTTTCATTGATTTTACATTTGCAGAGATTTCTGTTGTTGCCCAATCTGAATATCCGTTATTTGTAACAACGATTCCCAAATGCTGAAAACTTTGATTTTCGTATTCAATAGACGCTTTTAGCCAAT
>JAEDFA010000093.1 GCA_016293005.1 Treponema sp. | reverse complement strand
TTTATAATGAGCAGTTTTGAAAAAGCTCTTTTATGAATTTCAGGCGGAAGCTTCGGTGATTTTTTACCATTCCAAATCTTTTCAGTTTCGGAATCTCCGAATGTTTTTATCATGATTATAGTATATGTTGTACAGATATATCTGTCAAGGAGATATATCTATTTATTTACCTTTTTTGTCATATTGCATAGAATGAATATATTCTTTAAGAAAGATTTTTTTGAGGATTCTACAGATCTTTCGATTAATTATAAGCGGAATTGTGATTTTTCAATCATAAATCCGCTTTTTTTGCATTGAATTTTTCATTGAGTAAACGCAGCCGCAATAATCCTGGCGATATAAAGAATATTTTCTGCTCAACTCAAGGCTTCGTTTGAAACCAGAATTTTTCTTAAAATCCGATGGAAGCCATTTTGTTTTTTCTGAAGAAAGTTCTTTTCCGATGCGATTAATTTTTTCTGCATCTTTAAAAGGACTTATGCTCAAAGTCGTGCAAAAATAATCAAAATTATTTTCTTTTGCGTATTCAAAAGATTTTTCAAGCCGGAATTTATAACATTTTCTGCATCGCTCACCTTTTTCTTTTTCTTCTGCTTCTTCTGGAAAAAGATTTATTTGTATTGCGTCAAAAAATTCTTTAGGAAAATAGGGCTGAACGACAAGTTTTATATTATTTTTCAATGCCACATCAAAACGCGGAAGAAAATTTTTTAATTCTTCAAGACGCCGCTCATATTCCTCTTTTGGATAAATATTCGGATTATAATAAAAAATCGTGATTTCAAAAAACTGCGAAAGATATTCGATTGTATACGAAGAACAAGGCGCACAACAGGCATGAAGAAGAAGCGAAGGCTTTTTTTCATCCTGTTTGATATTATTAATAAGTGCGTCAAGTTCTTTCTGATAATTTATTTTTTGCATCTGGAAATTAAAAATTTAACAGATTTCGCAATCGTTTGATTTTTGAGTTGTAATCGGTTTTCCTTGAGCCGTAAGTTTTGTTCCCGAAATTACAGCGGTAAAATCTTTGATTTGCATTTGAACTTTACAGAATTTGTCGATATTAATTTTTTCTGGCTTCACGAAATTTTCGTCGGCACCTTCAAGAATTACAGGAGTTCCGGCTGGAGCCCACGGAGCCGTAAGAAGTTCAACTTTTTCTGTTCCGTCCTGAATATAATCGCAAGCAAGAAGCATTCCGCGACTTTCAACGCCTTTCATTTTTCTTGGAGCGAGATTTGACGCGATTATTACATGCTGACCTAAAAGTTCTTCTGGTTTTAAATACGGGCGCAAACCAGACTGAATAATTCTGTCTGTTCCAGAACCATCATCCATCGTTTCGATGTAAAGTTTATCTCCGGCAGGATTACATTCAACTGATTTTATAACGGCAACTTTTAATTCGATATTTTCGTTAAAAAACTGAACCTGATTTTCTGCAAGTTTTGGAGCGTCAGATTTTTCTGAAGAAGGTTTTGGTTCTGATTTTTGTTTTTGTTCAGATTGTTTTGGCTCAGTTTTTGATTCTGGTTCTAAAGCCATAATTTCTTCAAGGTCAATTTCTCCACCAAAACACGGAACTGTAATCGACCAGTTTTCAAGAACCTGCGGATTTATTTCTCCAAAAACGCCAACTGATTTTCCTTTTATACAAATTGAAGCCTGACGACCAACGATAAAACGAGGATCTTCGCTTTCTTTTACTTCATAATTGTGGTCAAGGAAATAAAGAAGTGAAGAAACTTCTGAAGCGGCATCGTTGTAGTTTGCATTTGAAGATGCTGTCAAAAATCCTAGACATTGACGAGTTCTTGTTCCTGTGTTTTCTTCATCGCAAAGGTAAGCGATTTTTCCAATTTCAAAAATTTTGTGCGGGAAAATTGCGTTTGCAGACTTTGATTCAGAGCGCAAAAGCGAAGAAAGAATATCTGAACGGACAAACTGATAATTTTCGCTCATTGGATTTGCAATTTCGATTACTTTTGAAGCATCAATAAGCATATTGTCGATGAAATCTTTCTTTGAACCAACATAATTGAAAATCATTTCCTGATAGCCCAAACCAACCATTAAAGTTTTTGTTTTTCGGCTCAAATAAGTTACAGGCAAAAGACGACCGATTGTAAAATCGCTTGGAGTTTCAGGTTCGTAAGTTTCAAGACAAGTTCCAATCATTACATCTTCGATTACATCGACTTCGTGAAGAAAATCATTTCGGTATGGAGCTGGACTTAAAGTGTATTCAACATCACCGTCAATTTTTTTAGCCTGAACAGAACTTCCCATTCGTTCAAGCGCATCTTTTACAGTTGCATCGTCAAAAGAAGTTCCAAGAAGTTTATTGATGTGAGAAAGAGTTGCTTTTGTCTGTGGCTGGAAATAATAAGGAGCAACAACATCTTTTCCGAAAATTGTGTCGTAAGGATGTTTTACAAGAATTGGTTCGATTGTGTAACCGCAGTCAGCAAAATCACATGCAACGATATTTGCAGCGAGCATAATGTTTTCCATATTGTCGCCGGTAATTTCTACCATAAGACCTGTATCACCAGTTTTTACAGCGCCAAGACCGTTACTGTTTGTGATTGGAGCCATTGAAAGAACATTTCCAGTTGCATCAGAAAGCAGAGGGAATTTTGTGAAATCTTTTAAAATCCAGCCGAAATCTTTTCCTTTTGGATGTTCAGTTAAAATCTGACGGCAAGTCATTTCCTGTTCAAAACCAAGCGGAACAAAACTTGTTTTATCTGGGTCAACGGCGTGATATTTTACCGGGAACTGAATGTCGCTGATTCTGTAAACGCCCATTGAAAGAGATTTTCTTTTGCGTCCGAAGTTCCAGGCAAGTTTTTCCTGAGTCTGAATTATATCTTTTAACATTGGCTCATCGATTGGTTTTCCAGAAATTACAAACGCAATCATATACGGACGAATATCTTTTAACTGAGGATCGACTTCAACGATTCTGCCTTTATAATCTTTTATATTACCTTTTGATGAAAGAAATTTTGAATAATCAACGGTTTTTCCGCCCTGATGAATTTTTAACTGGCGGGCAACACCATTTGTAGACCAAAGGTCAGGACGATTTGTATCGTTGAGTTCGATTTTTAAAACACGCTCAGATTCTGGCTTTGACATATCAGGCTTTTCATCGAGTTCAGCCTTTGCATAAGTAAGTTTTTTTTCTAAAGTATCGTAATCGTATTTTGTTCCAAGAATATTAAAAAACAGATTTTCGTTGACTTCGATTTTTGGCATTTTATTCCTCTTAGACCGTTTTTAAAACGCATCTCAAAAATGAAAATTAATTTCAGCACCGCATTCAGCAGTCTTGGAATCCTATTATAAACCAATGTTCAGTTTTTTTCAATGTACAACCCAAGTTTAAACTTCCGCATAATTTTAAAGCAAATCAAAGAATTTTTTAATGAGCGTAAAATCTTAAATTCAGAAATAAAAATTTTCCCGTTTCAGAAGCAAAATTAAAAATTCTTTCGCGATAGCCGGAACGGGAATAAAGTAAAATTATTTTTTGAAATAAGAATCGAATTCTTCGTCAGTTGTGCCGCCAGCAGAATCATCGGATTTTTTAAAATGAGAATTTTTATTCATCGTTTCAAAATCGTCGGTGGGAAAAGAAGGCATTATGAGCGCTGCAACGATATAAACAAGAATTCCCGTTCCGCTGAAAAAAGTTGCAATTACAAATATAAGACGAACAATTGTCGGGTCGATGTTAAAATATTCGCCTAAACCGCCGCAAGTTCCTGTAAAAATTTTATTTGTTTCTGATTTATATAATCTTTTCTTCATATTTTTATCCTCTCATTACTTCCAATATTTTTTCATTCCAAACATTAAAATTCATCGAACAAAACTTTTACTTCGCCCATTCCGCATTTTATCGAAAAATGATTCTCTGAACGCGCGCCTGAATAATTTTGTGCAAAGCCGCTGCGTTTTTCTTTTGCAAACTGAATGTTTCCCATTGCGACTTTACCTTCGTATGAATATTTTTCCGATGTGACAGGCATTTTAATCTGAACAGAACCCATTCCGCAGTCGATTTCAGTGTATTCCGTGAAAATGCCGTTGATTTTTACATTTCCCATTCCGCACCGAATAGAATTAACAGAAGATTTTATTCCGGAAAGTTCA
>JAEDFA010000031.1 GCA_016293005.1 Treponema sp. | reverse complement strand
GTTCTCTAATGGATTGTATTCCGTGGGATCCTTGTATGGTTGATATTGCAGCCGATGAATGTTCTGATGATGCATCTACTTCTGCAGAAAAGCGTGATGTTGATGAAATTAAGACTTCACAGGCAAGAATCGGACATTTATAATAAATATGAAGGATTATAAAAATGGCAGGTGATTTTTGAGTTAGCAAAACCGAATCCGTGCCAAAAAATAAAAACTTGAAATTGAACCTATAAATTAAATAAAAGGCTGTCTTGAAAGCATTGAAAAAATTAAGATGTGATTAAAGACAGCCTTTTTTTAAAAGTTTTAATTTGAACATATCTTTCTTTTTCTCTATAATCTGATTTATGGGAAAAAAATCTTTAGTAAAATCTGGGCTTGTCCTTTCACTCATGACTTTTGCTTCAAGAATTATGGGACTTGTCCGTGAAATGACAAAGGCATCGTTTTTAGGAACTACTTCTTCTGCGGATGCTTTTGGGATTGCGTTTATGATTCCGAATCTTTTCAGGCGGCTTTTTGCAGAAAATTCTATTTCGGTTGCTTTCATTCCGACTTTTAAAGGTTACATCGAAGACGATAATTCAAAACAAAACCACGAAACGATTCAGCAGTTTGTTTCATCGACTTTAACTCTTTTTTCTTTTTTTTCGGCGTGCGTTGTTGTCCTTGGAATGATTTTTACGCCGCTTATAATTCCTTTTTTTTACGATAAAGGCGTTTCTCAGGAAATTTTAAACGAAACTTCGTTCCTCACAAGGCTGATGTTTCCTTATCTTTTTGTGATTTCTGTTGCAGCTTTTTTTCAGGGAATTTTAAACGGATGCAATATTTTTGCACCCTCTGGTTTTACTCCAGTTTTGTTTAACGCAATTGTAATCGCAATAACTTACGCACTTACTCCAGTTCTCCAGGCGTCTTTTCCAAATCTTGATAATGAAGTTGTTGCTGCCCGCGCAATGAGTTTTGGTGTAATAACTGGCGGATGTTTTCAGGCGCTTTTTCAGTGGCCGTTCATAAGGAAAACCGGCTGGAAGACAACTGTTACAGGATTAAAAAAAGCGTTTACAAATCCGGGTACAAAAAAAGTTGTAATGCTCATCGTTCCTACAATAATCGGAATGGCGGCGTATCAGTTAAACGACCTTGTTTCTACAGCCGTTGCCGGAAAAATCGGTGAAGGCGTTGTTTCCTCGCTTCAATATTCATTAAGGCTTCAGGAACTGATTCTTGGAATTTTTGCTGTTTCAATTGGAACTGTAATTCTTCCTGATTTGAGTGCACTTGCAAAACGAAAAGAATGGGAAAATTTCAATTCGATTTTGATTCGTTCTGTAAAAATAATCGCTTTAATCACGATTCCAGTCACTTTTTATTCTTTAGTCTGCGGAAAAGATTTAATTTCCTTAATTTACAAGACTAACAAATTTGATGACAATTCAGTAATTCAGACTTTAAATGTTTTTGTATTTCACATTGCGGGGCTTTTTTTCATTGCCTTAAACAGAATTATTTCGCCTGCATTTTACGCTCAGGGAAACACAAAACTTCCAACGCTTGCCGGAACTCTGTCGTTTGCGTTCAACATTTTGTTCGTGATAATTTTTGCATGGCCGTTTAAAACCGTGAGCATCGCAATGCCTCTTTCCCGCATTTTTTCAGTTTCTGAGATTACCGTAAAATCGTGTGGAATTGCATTCAGTTTAAGCCTTTCAAGCCTCATGAACACGATTTTTCTGTTTGTTTTCATGAAACAAATGCCTTCAATAAATGTGAAATCGCTTGCAAAAAATATGATAATTTACATCGTAAGGATGATTTCGTTCAGCGTGATTGCAGCAGTTCCAGTTTATTTTTTGCGCCCGTATCTTTTAGAGGCGTTCTCAGGTCATCACAGATTCATTTCTTTTGGCGGACCTGTTTTAATTTCGGCACTTTTATTTGCTTTAATCGGAATTCTGCTTTTATTCCTTTTTAAAGACGAAAATGCTCAGGTTCTTAAAGACGGAACTAAAAAAATATTTTCAAAATTCAAAAAATCTAAAAATAAAGTTTAAGGAAGACTAAAATGAAAGAATTTTCTCACTCTCAGATAAAGGACATTTACGAAAAAAGAATTAAAAAAGTCGTTGATTATTTAACTGAAAATTCAATCGGGGCGGCAGTTTTCATCGACAATGAAAGTCACCGGGAACCTGCAATCAGATATTTTACAGGGCACTCAAGCGATGCAGTTTTTATAATTTACAATACGGGCTCTTCGGTTTTGATTCCGTGGGATATAATTCTTGCTGAAAATTTTGCAATCTGTAAAAAAATAATTCCGTTTACGCGTTATAAAAATTCTACAATCGATGCTCTGAAAGCAAATTTAAATACGCAGGTTCAGATTAAACAGAAAAAAGTTGAAATTCCGCCTTCAACGCCTTACCCGGAATTTTTAAAAATCGTAGATGCACTTGATGAATGGGATGTCAGGTGCAGGGAAAACGGCGTTCATAAAATGGTCACTGAAATGCGCATGATAAAAGACGAATACGAAATCGAATGTACGCGCGAAGCCTGCAGAATCGGGGACTTGATTTTTGAAGGAATTCAAAATGAAGTTTTTGCCGGAAGAATTAAAACTGAAACAGATGTCGCTTTGTATATCGAACAAAAATTGCGCGAAAACGATTGCGAAAGAACTGGTTTTGACACTTTAGCAGCAGGTCCTCAAAGAAGCTGGGCAATTCACTGTTTTCCTAATTACACATCAGGTCCGTGGCCGCAAAAAGGTCTTTCACTTCTTGATTTCGGTGTTGTTTACAAAGGTTACACGAGCGACCAGACGATTACAATTGCGAAAAAACCGCTTTTAGACGACCAGATGAAGCTTATTCAGATTGTCCAGGAAGCGTTCGACGAATGTTTAAAACTTTACAGACCGAATCACCTTATAAAAACGGCTGCAGAAAAGGCGAATAAAATTTTTTCTGCGTACGGATTAAAAATGCCGCATACACTCGGGCACGGAATCGGTCTTGAAATCCACGAATATCCGCGTGTGAGCGCTTCTTTAGAGGAAGATTTGAAATTTCAGCCGGGAATGATTCTGACTTTGGAGCCTGGACTTTACGATGAAGAACTTGGCGGCTGCCGGCTTGAAAACGATATTTTAATCACGGAAGACGGAAACGAAGTTTTAACTCATTCAAAAATTCTTGTTCTTGAGTAAAATTTTATTTTCTGTGGAAAAAATCTGAAAAAAGCGTCTTTTCGTTTTTTGAAATCGTTTTTAAATCGTTTGTGGCGTTTGAATATTCCTGAATTGATTTTACGGAACCGCTTGCAAGAAGTGTAATGTCCTCTGAAAGAATCAGGTTCGGGTCATTTGCGTTTTGAAAATCTTCTGAAAAATTTTTCCTGTAGCCGATGACATTTATTCCGAATTTCTGCCTCAAAAGACTGTCTTTCAGCGTTTTTCCGGTCAGTTCAGGTTTTACGGTTACTTCTGCAATTACAAAATTTTCTGAAATTTTAAGGTAATTTAAAAGAACCGGCGACAAAAGCTGCGGAACAATGTGAACGGCTGCATCAAAATCGGGGTAAATTACTTTCGTTGCTCCCACAAGTTCAAGAATTTCTCCGTGGTCATCTGAACTGGCTTTTACGATTATCTGGTTTACGCCGATTTTTTTTAAGTGATTCGTGACAAGAATTGAAGATTCAAGCGAAGAGCCAAGGTCGACGATTGCCGCGGTAAGATTTTCAGGAATGATTTTTTTTAATGTTTCTGAATTTATCGCATCCGTGATGTAAGCGTTTGAAACGGATTTTTTGTATTTTTCGACGATTTCCCTGTCTTTGTCGAGAATTATTAAATCCGTTGAAGTTGAAATTAACTGTTCGAGTACATTGAGTGCAAAATTTCCAAGTCCGATTATTGCAATAACATTCATTTTTTCCTCCAGTTGAACTGAATTTATAATTTATCCTAAAAGAACATCTTCTTCCGGGTAGTCCGTAAGGGATTTTACGGTGTTTTTCCGTGAAAAATTATTCAATGCGATGAAAGTGATTCCTGTTCGGCCTGCAAACATCAAAATGATTACGATAATTTTCCCGGAATTTGAAAGAAGACCCGTGATTCCTTTTGAAAGTCCGACAGTTGCAAACGCTGAAAAACATTCGAAAATCAGGCTCGATTCAGAAAAAAATCCGTTTTTGATAGAGTTTTGTTCTGAAACAAGAAGCAAAATTATCATCACGGAAAGAAAACAGATTGCCTTTATGAAAACAGAAGTCGCTTTTGAAGTTGACGCTGGTGAAATATCTCGGTGAAAAATCGACGGAGAATTCTTGTCGTGAATGCTTTTGTATGCGAGCGTTAAAAGCAGAAAAAATGTCGTAGTTTTGATTCCGCCTGCCATTGAACCCGGAGAACCGCCGATGAGCATAAAAATGTCTGAAAGAACTGTTGAATGTGCGGAAAAACTGTTCTGACTGACTGTTTCAAAGCCCGCAGTTCTAAGTGTTACAGACTGAAAAAATGCGTTTAAAAGTGCCGAAGAAAAACTTAAATCTTTGAATGCACCGTTTCTCTCAAAAATGAAAAAAATTACTGTTCCGGCTAGAAGAAGAATGAAAGTTGTAAAAAGAACTATTTTTGAATGAAGCGAAAGAATCGTCCTTTTTTGTCCGGTTCTTTTTTTTAAGGTGAATAAAATGTTTGACATCACCGAAAAACCAAGTCCGCCTAAAATTATTATGAGTGAAACCGTCAGAAGAAAAAGCGGCGAATTTGTGAACGATGAAAGGCTTTCTGAATACGGTGAAAAACCTGCGTTGCAAAATGCTGAAACTGAAATAAAAATTCCGTAGAAAATGTAATTTGCCTCTCCGTGGAATTTTAAAAGAACAGCAAGAATCACTGCACCCAAAAACTGAATGAAAAGCGTAAAAAATATTATTTCACGCAGAATTTGTTTTGTTTCAAGCTGCTGTTCGTCGGTGAAATAATCTTTTATGATGTTTCTGTTTAAAAGAGAAATTTTTTTTGCATCGAGGGCAAGGTAAATCGTAAAAAACGAAACAAGTCCAAGTCCGCCTGCTTCAATTAAAAGAAGAATCAGTAAAAATCCAGAATTTGAAAAAACTGACATATCGACTGTGGAAAGCCCTGTAACGCACATCGCAGAAACCGTCGTAAAAATTGAATCGATTAGAGAAACCGGCATTCCGTCTGAATAAAAGACTGGAAAGCGAAAAAGAATTGTTCCGGTCAATGCAAGTAATAAAAAATAAATGAAAAGATTTTCCGTTGCCGATTTTATCCTGAATTTTGAGTGCATAAAATTCCTTTATTTTTTTGCGACGATTACCATTGTTTTTGCGTGTTCGTTGTACGGTGAAAAATCGTAATTTCCGTAGATTTCAACTGAATTAAAACCTGCTCTCATCATCATCCGTTTTAATTCGATTGCTGAATAAAGCCGTTGCACAAATTCGTGTTCGATTCTTTGACCTTCACGATTGATGATTGTCCACTTTGAACGAAGCCCTTCCCACGCACCTTCTACGGAAAATTGCGTCAGAACTGTAAGCCCTGAGCGTTCAAACCATTCGCCGTCAGTGAAGTAAAGAATTGCAGTTTCTCGGCTTGTACATTCAAGGATGAAAAAACCGTCGTCGCGCAAGGAATCAGCGATATTTTTTAAAATCTGGAAATCTTCTTCGATTGTGTCGCAGTAACCGAAAGATGTGTAGAGATTTATTGCACAGTCAAATTTTTTTTGAGATTTGAAAGAACGCAAATCGCAATTTACGAGGTCTAATTTTACGCCTTCAGCATCAGCAGAATCTTTCGCAGCATCGAGTTCAGACTGAATTATGTCTACCCCGGTTACATTAAGGCCTTTTGCTGCAAGTTCCACAGAAATTCGTCCCGGACCGCAGCCTGCATCTAAAACTGAAGAGCCTTTTGTAAGCCCTGCAATTTTTATTACGCTTTCTGCAATGCCCGGTGCTTCTGCCCACCTTTGAGAATCGAACATCACCGGTCCGAAATTTTGCCAGAACGATTCGTTTTCAAACCATTGCTTTTTTTCCTGCGATATTGGAGCAATCATCTGCGGTGAAAAACTTTTTTCTGTTATGTCAGATTTTATTCCGGGTTTTACAGTTGATTTTTTCATTTTTACCTCTAAGTGTATTTTAGCATTTTTCTTTGGAAGTCTGTTCGTGCTTTTGAGAAGAAAGGGCGGACTTTGCAAGTTCATCAATGTAGGCTGAATAAGCGGCATTTTGAACAGTAGTTCCAGATTCTTTTAACGCTTTTCTTTGATTTTCCTTTATTTCGTTCTGTTTTTCAAGGAGTTTTTTTGCTTCAAAAAGAATTTCAGCACATTCTGATTCTGGCATTTTTAAAACAGATTTTATTTCTTCAATCGATTTTGTGCAGAAATTTTCAAGCGTAGTAAAATTCTTCATGAGGGAAAGTGCTTTTTTTTCGCCGATGCCGTGAATTTTTGTGAAAACGCTTACGACATTTTCTTTTGTTCTAAGTCTTTGGTTTCTGCTCGTTGCAAATCGGTGAGTTTCGTCGCGAACTCTTTGAAGAAGTCTCAGCGCATCTGAGCGTTTTGGAAGAACAATCGGTTTTTCACTGTGTGGAAGCCAGATTTCTTCATCGCGCTTTGCAAGACCTGCAACTGGAATATCTAAATTTAATGCAGACAAAACACCTTGAACTGCATTAACCTGACCGATACCTCCATCGATGAGAATTAAATCTGGAAGTTCCTGGTTTTCATTTATGAGTCGTGTGTATCTTCTTGAAGTGCCTTCTTTCATGGATTTAAAATCGTCGATGATGCCGTTTGTCGTGTTAAGTCTGAAATATCTGTAATTTTTTTTGTCTGGGTTTCCGTTGTAAAAACTGATTAAACTTGCAACAGGAAATTTTCCGGCGATATGCGCGATGTCGAACCCTTCGATTCTTACTGGAAGCCTTGAAAGATGGAGAAGCGATTTTAATTCTTCTAATGCAGGAAAATCTCCTCTTTCGCGAAGGCGGCGGATTATGTCTTCTTTTGCATTTTGACTCGCCATCTGAATCAGTGCTTTGTGGTGAGAATAATTTTCGATTCCTTCTGAAACTGCAATGATTTTTGAAGAATCGTCGAAAGATTCTTTAAACCATTTTTCAAGAAAAGAGAGCGCTGAGTCTGCAAATTCTTGAAAAGGAACATAAATTGCAGGCGGAAGTTCGTCTTTGGAAGTGTAATAGACATTTATAAACTCACCGATTAATTCTTCGTCTTCGTTTAAACTTGTTACGCGGTGATTGTCACGGCCTAAAAGTTTTCCTCCACGGATTTTTAAAACTGTAAAGCTTACGGCTTCGCCTTCTCTCCAATATGCAATGTAGTCGCGGTCTGAATTATCGAAAGATTCCACTACATTCTGATTCTGCATAATCGTAAGTGCCCTGAGCGCATCACGCAATCTTGCCGCTTTTTCAAAATTTAATTCTTCGGCTGCTTTTTTCATCGTTTTTTCGATTTTATTTTTTGTTTCTTCGCCTTTTCCCTCAAGAAGACTTGAAATTTCTCCGAAGTATTCATTGTAAGATTCTTTTGAAATTTTAGAACAGCATGGAGCCTTGCACTGTCCGATGTGGTAGTAAAGGCACGGCGATTCTTTTTTGCGGAAAATTTTGCAGTGCCTGACAGGATAAATGTTGTAAATTGCTTCGATGAAAGTGTCGAGTGCGCCAGAATCTGGGTAAGGCCCGAAATAAGTTGAACCATCGTGAAAAATTGTTCTGGTTTTAAAAATACGCGGGAATTCTTCGTTCGTGATTCTTAAAACAGGATAAGATTTCCCGTCTTTCAAGTTGATGTTGTATCTTGGCGTGTACTTTTTAATCAGGTTGTTTTCTAAAAGGAACGCTTCGTACTCGTTTGCTGTTGTAATATATTCGATTGATTTTGCGTGTGAAACAAGAAGCCTTGTCTTGATGTCTTTGTTTGAACTGAAATATGAAGTCAGCCTGTTTTTAAGGTTTTTTGCTTTTCCAACATAGATTACGACATCTTGTGGATTTTTCCACATATAGACACCACTTGAAGAAGGAGCTTTTAATGCGGTTTCGTGGAGGATTTTTCTGTAGGAAAGTCTTTCTTGTTCCGGATTATCTTTTGCCATGAATAACTATTATATCAGAAATTCTTGTAAAATTCTCTTTTTTTGTTCAGTTTTTTCTTTGATTTCATTTTGCTTTTCGGAAGAATATTTAATCGGTGGGAAAAAAGGCTGGAGCGATGTCGACAAAAAATACGGCGTTACAGAAGGAAGGGGAAGGTTTGGTTATACATCAATGCAGCTTGAAACAAATCAGTTTTCAAAAGACGAATTTACGGATTTGCTGATTGATTTTGAAGATAATACAATTGTCGAAAGAACTGGAAATTATTCAGTTTCCAAAAATGATTTATTTCTTTCTGAAAACGCAAAATTCGGGAAACAGTCTGCGCTTTCAAGGAATCTTGGAACGGGACTTCAGCTTAAAGGTGAAAAAAACAGTATTTTTGGAAGAACCGGGCCTGTAGGTTCATTTTGTATTGAATTCTGGATATGCCCGTCGCTCGTGGAAAACGGTGAAATTCTTTTTAACTGGAGATCCTCGCAGAATTTAAACGACAATGTAATTTATCAGATGATTCGCGTGAACATTTACCAGAATAAAATTTACTGCCTCATGAGCAATATTTTTTACGGCTACACTGAAAACAACGGCGACATCGAACTTCGCGGGATTACGGATTTGATTCCTGGAAAATGGTCGCACCACATTCTTTCCTATGATGAAGAAACCGGGCTTTTGGAATACAGAATTAACGGAAAACTCGAGGATTTAAAATGCATCACCGACGACAAGACTGAAGACGGAACCGTTTTTATTCCCGTGCTTGGAGTTCCTTCTGAAGTTGAACTTTGCCCGAATTTTACAGGTTATGTCGACGAATTCAGAATTTCAAAAGTTTCGTATTATTACTACTTTGACAGACTTGCCGACAACGCAAACCACATCGAAAAATCGCTTTACAGTCCTGACGGCGGCGTTTTCACCACAAAACCGATTCTTTTTAAACCTGGAACGATTTTAAATTCAGTTAAGGCAGAAATTTTTACTCCTGAGCAGACCGAAGTAAATCTTTATGTCCGTGCAGGCGACACTTTTTACGGCTGGAACAAAGATTTCCCGGAGTGGAAGCAAGTTTCAAACAATGAAAAAATTACCGGCATTTCGGGAAGATATATTCAGGTTGCATCACAGCTTTTACCGGACGGAGGCGGAACTGTTTCTCCTGTTTTAACTGAAATTGCACTCGACTACACTGAACTTCCGGCTCCTCTTCCACCGTTTAAAGTTTCAGCAAAAAAAGGCGATGGTTCTGTCACTCTTCAATGGAATAATTCCCTCGACGAAACTTCAGGCGGCTACTACATTTACTACGGTACAAAACCCGGCGAATATCTTGGAAGAATTGCAAACGAAGGCTCATCTCCTGTTGACGCAGGAAATACAACATTTTTTACGCTTACGGGCCTTAAAAACGGAACGATTTATTATTTTGCAATTTCAACTTATTCAAAACTGGATTCAAGAATTACAGGTGAACTTTCAAAAGAAGTTTACGCCCGCCCTTCAGCAAAATAAAAAAGAATAAAATTTGTTCCGTGAATTTTTGAAATATAAGAATTTTCATACTTGACAGATTTTTGTTTATTTTATATTATGAAAAAACCTTGCGGGTGTAGCGAAGCTGGTTATCGCGCTGGCCTGTCACGCCGGAGATCACGGGTTCGAGCCCCGTCACTCGCGAATGCCTTCTGTTTAATAAAATAAATAGAAGGCTTTTTTATTTTTAAAAGTTTTTTGCAAGCCTTAAGCCACCCTGTTTTACATAAGGCGGAATCAACATTCTTTCGCTTGCTTCAAAATAACTTACATAGACTTTTTTGTTTCTATTGACAGAAACAAAATTTACATTTATAATGATTATCAAGGTTTAAAAACCTTGTTTGACAAATTTAAACGATAATTTGTTTTTAATTTTATTGCAAAGTGATAAAAAAAAGTCAAATCGGAATTTTAAATTTTTCATTGACTTTTTATTTATTAAATGGAGGAAAAATGCAGGAAAAAACACAGATTCCTTATAAAATCTACCTTAACGAAAATGAAATGCCGGATTCCTGGTACAATGTTCGTGCGGATATGAAAATAAAACCATCTCCGCTTTTAAATCCTGAGACGCATAAACCTTGTACGGCACAGGAACTTGAACAGGTATTCTGCCGCGATCTTGTTGAACAGGAACTTAACGAAAAAGATGCTTTTATTCCAATTCCACAGGAAATTCGCAACTTTTATAAAATGTATAGACCTTCGCCTTTGGTTCGTGCTTACTGTCTTGAAAAAAAACTTGGAACGCCGGCACACATTTATTATAAATTTGAAGGAAACAATACTTCAGGAAGCCACAAATTAAATTCAGCAATCGCACAGGCTTATTATGCAAAAAAACAGGGGCTTAAAGGCGTTACCACAGAAACTGGAGCAGGTCAGTGGGGAACAGCGATGGCTATGGCAACTGCATATTTTGGTCTTGACTGCGTAGTTTATCAGGTAAAATGTTCTTATGAACAAAAACCGTTCCGCCGTGAAGTAATAAGAACTTACGGTGGTAAAGCAATTCCTTCACCTTCAATGGAAACAGAAATTGGACGGGAAATCAATGCAAAATTCCCAGGCACAACAGGTTCCCTTGGCTGCGCAATTTCAGAAGCAGTTGAACACGCCGTAAAAAATGAAGGATATCGCTATGTTTTAGGTTCAGTTTTGAATCAGGTTCTTTTGCACCAGAGCATTATCGGACTTGAAACAAAAACTGCACTTGAAAAATACGGAATAAAAGCTGATATGATTATTGGCTGTGCAGGCGGCGGAAGTAATCTGGGCGGATTGATAAGTCCGTTTGTCGGTGAAATGCTTCGCGGCGAATCAAATTATCAGATTATCGCTGTTGAACCTGCAAGCTGTCCAAGCCTTACACGCGGAGTTTACGCTTACGATTTTTGCGACACGGGAAAAGTCTGCCCGCTTCAGAAAATGTACACTTTGGGAAGCAGTTTTATTCCATCTGCAAATCACGCTGGAGGACTTCGCTACCACGGAATGAGTTCAATTGTAAGCGAACTTTATTCTCAAGGCCTTATCGAAGCGCGTTCTGTTGAACAGACAGAAGTTTTTAAAGCAGCAGAACAGTTTGCAAGAACAGAAGGAATTTTGCCGGCTCCTGAAAGCAGTCATGCAATTAAAGTTGCAATCGACGAAGCGTTAAAATGTAAGGAAACCGGCGAAGAAAAAAATATTGTATTCGGGCTTACAGGAACAGGTTATTTTGACATGAAAGCATACGAAGCCTTTAACGATGGAACAATGTCAGATTACATTCCAACGGATGAAGAAATCAAAAAATCAACAGATTTGATTCCCCGCTTTCCTGGAAATGAATTTTAACATTGTTCAAAATTTGTAAATGTGTATTCAGACAGAATTTATTGTAACTGCGCTTTTGCAGATAAAAGTTCTGTTTTGCTTTCTAGCGCGGCTTTGGCGGCAGAGGCTGCGATGTCGTCAAGGCTTAAAGTTCCTTCTTCGCGTTTTGAATCGAGGGAGGAATCTTTTTTCCATGCGCATAAAATTCCGCGGCTTGAGTTTACAGTTCCGCCTGCTTTGTCTAAAAGTGTTGCAGCAATTTTTGCATCTCCTCCCTGTGCGCCGTATCCTGGAATTAAGAAAAATGTTTCAGGGTAGAGGTCTCGTAAAAGGCGCGCATCCTGTTCCTGGGTTGCTCCAACAACTGCGCCGAAAGGTCCGCAAGTCTGTTCTGCGTATTCGCTTAAAAATTCTTTGTTCAGCCTTGCAATTTCGTCCCCGACTTTGTTTAAAATGAGTTTTCCGTCTTTTAATTCCTGGTGTTCAATGTCTTTCATTCCTGGATTTGAAGTGCAGAGAAGAATAAAAGCGCCTTTTGCACCTTTTGAAAATGTCATGTATTTTGTGAAAGGTGTTAAAGTGTCGAATCCCATGTACGGATTTACGGTGATGATGTCAGTTTCAAAATCGCCTGTAAAATGTGCCCTTGCGTATGCATCCTGGGTTGCAGCAATGTCTCCGCGTTTTATGTCGCTTATGCAGATTAAGCCAGATTCTTTTACGGCTTTTAGAGTTTCTGCGTAGATTTTCATACCTTTAAGCCCCATCGCCTCGTAGTATGCAATCTGAACTTTGCAGCAGCAGGCAGATTTGTCTGAGGAGATTCTGCGGATAATTTCTTTATTGTATGTTAAAACAGCTTCTTCTTTTGAACCGACTGCTTTTATTACTGATTCCGGTAGATATGAAGGATCTGTGTCTAATCCTACACAGAGAGGACCATCTTTAAAAGCTAACTCTTGCAATTCTTGCATTTTATGTTTAATATTCATAATCGAATTGTAAATAATTTATAAAATTATGGGAATCTCTAAAACTGATTTTCGGTGATTTTTTTAATTTTCACATACCGATAATAAATTTATGAAAGGTTTTAAATTTTCAAGGCATTTTTTAATTTCACTTTTTTTTCTGACTTTTAATTGTTTTTGTATTTTTGCAGATTCGCACTCAAAAGAAGACGCAAAAAAAATGCGCAATAGTTTTATCGCGGAAGTTACATCACATTTAGGTTCAACTTATAAATTAGGTGCGGTAGGTCCTTCAGAATTCGACTGCTCGGGACTTGTCTATTATTCTGCGCAGCAATCTTTAGAAATTTCTCTTCCGCGGACTGCACAGGCGCTTTACGATAATTTAGAGAAAGTTTCAGATTCAAGAATAGAACCGGGAGACTTGCTTTTTTTCATAACAAAAGGATTCTCTGTTTCTCATGTAGGCGTTTACATCGGGAACGACCAGTTTATTTCAGCGTTGAGTGACGGGGAATCAAAAGTTGTAGCACGCTCCTGTTCAAATTCTTACTGGAAATCAAAATACTGCGGGGCAAGAAAATTTCTTCCTGCTGCAGAAGATTTTTACGACGATGGAAATTATTTTTCTCCTGATTATGAAATCGCTTCAAATGAAAAACCAAAATTTGTTGACAGATTTTTTTTTGATGTAACTTTTTCAGGCGACTGGTCTTTATTTACAGAAAACAGTTTTATCCCGAATTTTCGTGGGCTTACGGCAGGTTCAAACATTTTTTATAATGCAAAAGATATTTCTATAGGTTTGGGGTTTCAGGCAAAATGGAATAATGCTTCGTCTGTTTTTCAGATTCCAGTTTTGTTCAGCATTTTAATTGGTAAATATTTTCAAATTTACGCAGGTCCTGTTTTTACATTTGGAGAACTTCATCAGGTTCATTCAGACGAAAAAATGCTTTCTTCTGTTTTTCCGGGAATCATCGCTTTTCAAATAAAAACACCTTCGTTCGGCTGGAAAAAATTGAAATTTCAAGTTTATCAGGATTTCAGTTATACTGTTTATAATAACACTGACGGCGCTGCTCTTTCGTTTTCTAAAAGTATGGCGAACGGTTTTGTGTTGAATTCGGGAATAAAAGTTCTTTTTCCGTTTTCGACTTTTGTGAGGTAATTTTATGACGAATTTAAAAAAATGTGTTTTGTTTTTGAATTTAATTTTCTTTTCGTTTTTTGTTCTTGCGCTTTCATCGTGCGATTCTGAAATTTCTGTAAAATCTCTTAAAGACGGAACTTTTTCTGTAAGATTTGATTCAGCAGTTGGAAAAATTTTTTCAGATACTTTGAGCGCGTTTTCCGGTTCAGAAGATGGTTTTGTTTTCAACGCAGAAGAAATAAAAAATTCTATGGAAAATTTAGGATTTGAATCTGTTTTGGTTTCTGTTTCTTCCGGTGAAAATATTTCTGTTTCAGCAAAAATTCCGTCTTCAGAAAATATTTTTACAAAAAGCGGCGTTCTTGAGTCAAAAAAAATAGTTCTTTCAAAAAATTCACTTTTCGAATTTTATAAAAACTGTCCTGAACTTTTTAAGTCTTACTTAGACCTTTTTATGGCGCCTGTTTTTATGGAAGAAAATTTAACTTCAGAAGAATGGCTTTCTTTAATCGGTGAAGTTTATGGTGAGCCTTTAAAAAATGAAATCGCTTCTTCAAAAGTAAAAATTTCATTTGAAAACGAAAAAGGTTCTGTTTCAAAAAAGACAGTTTCTCTTGCGGAACTTTTTACACTTCAGCAAAAAATCGAATTTTAATATGGAAAGCAATTTAGAAGAAATCGTAAAACTTGAAATAAAAGTTTCGTATCTTGAAGATTTTGTAAATCAGCTTCAGGAAGTTTTGGTAAATCAGCAGGAAGAAATCAAGGTTTTACAGGCAAAAGTAAAATCTTTGACTGAAAAACTTCGTGAAATTTCTGATGCTGTAGAAGGCGACATTCCGAACAGAAAACCTCCTCATTATTAAGTAAATATTTTATCTTGTAACCTTGCATTTGAATTTTTTTTTAAATTATGGTCAGATTTGAAAAAATTGCTTTTAGATTTTTTTGAATATGCCGTATATTGGAGATATTATGAAAATAAAAAAAATTATTTTAGTTTTATGCGCATTTTTTTCCGGGGCATTTGTTTTTTCAAAAGCGCCGTATAGGGCGGAAGTTCAGGAATCATTTAAACTGAACAAATACAACAGAAAACTCGGTTATCAGATTACGGAAGACGGAAATAAAATTGTTTTCGTTTTTGATGCAGCGTCGTACAATATTGCAAAACCAACAAAAGTTTTCGTTGAAGGTTCTTTTAACGGCTGGGCAAAGAAAAATCCTGGCTGGGAACTTTCTCCTCTAAAAAAAGACAAAAGCGTCTGGACTTTGGAATGTGAAAAAATTGATGTTATGATTCCAGGAAATTCAGGATTCCCGGAATTTAAATTTGTAATTACAGAAGACAAAAGTTACATCGAAACAGTTTGCGGTCAGGAACTTCACAGAACTAGAAGTCAGACTACAGAACCAAAAGCCATTTCAAGAATTCCAGGATTTCAGATGGCAACGAACAATCTTATTCTGTTTCCAGAAGATAATCCGCTTGAAATTGTCGAAAATACAAAAATTGCAGACAAACAGAAAAAATTAAAAGATTTTGACCTTGAAAATCCAGAAGACCAGAAAACGCTTGCAAATTTCCGACTTGTTCCTGGAACTTCAAATTTATTCCGCGGCTATCATCCGTATAAAAAAAACAAAACTTTTGACACCGAAGATGAACGCATTAAAATGGTGAATAAACTTTTGCGCGACAATAAAATTCAGTCTGTTATAACATTGAGTGGAAACGAGCAGATTGATGCAAAAAAAGAACAGATTTCGGTTTATGCCCAGACTATAAAAGAAAATAAAAACTGGCTTTTTGTAGACACAAATTACAATACAGTTTATTACAGATCGAACGGCGAAGAATTCGGGAATTTAATTGCAAAAATTGTGGATTTTATAAATTCTCACCCGGGTCCGTATTATGTCCATTGCCGTCTTGGAACAGACAGAACTGGTGCCGTTTCCGCTGTTTTAGCCGCGCTTTCAGGTGCTTCCTGGGAAGAAATAAAAAAAGACTATCAGAAATCAAACGATGCCGGAATCAAAGAATTCAGGGATTACAGACTTTTGCAGTACAGTTTTGAACAGATGCTTTTTAAACCGATTGATAAAGTAGAAAATCTTCAGCAGGAACTTTCAAATTATTTTATCGAAAACAATTATCTTACTTCTTTAGATATTAAAACACTTCAAGAGCGCTTAAAGGTAGCTTCCGAGTAAAAGAAAAGGGACTTTCAAAAAGCTGATGTTTTAAGAAAGTCCTTTTTTTTATTTAAAATGCAAGAATTATTGTTGTAACGATGAGCGCAATGATAACAGCAAGATATGTTATTGTAAACCAGAGTTTTTTACCTTTGTTAATTATGATTATTGTAAAGCCAAGTAAAACTGCAATACATGATAATAAAGAAAGATTTATCGTAGCAATAAGTGATTTTGATATTGTTTCTTTTGCAAAAGACTGAATATTTACGCTTATTAATGTGAATATAGAAACGAAAATTCCCATTATGGTAAGAACATTTCCATAAATTTTATCTTTTAAAGATTCAATATCTTCTTTTGTATCATTGAATTTTTTGATAATTTTGTTGTATTCAGGCTGGTAACGGCCGCTTCCGATGAAATCTTTTTCGTCTTTAAAAGATGCGCTGTTTTGTTTGTCGTAAGTTTGTTCAGGAACTTCTGATAACTGTTCAAACAGAATTTGTGCGATATTGAAACCGTTTGTAAGCGTAATAACTGAATCAGAAATATTTTGAACGCGAAGGAAACAAAAAGTTTTATGGCAAGGGATATATTGCGGACCGTCAACTTTTAAACCTATTCTCATAACAGAATTTCGTTCAATGATTCGTGCTGTTATATTTTCTGGAAGAGAAATTTCTTCGTTTGTTTTGATATAAGTAATGTCTCCCGGTTTTAAATCTAAAGAAGAAACTGCATTTTTTTCTGAATTGTAAATTGAATCAATTGTAAGTTCGTAGGCGATTCCTTTGAGATTCTCTTCTTTATAACCAGAAACAATCAGTTTATTTTCTGAAATAAGTTTTTTTATATTTTTATCAACAAGAATCATAATCTTCTCCTGTAAAAAGGATGTTTACAACGCTATCCTTATGAATGAAAACTTTGACATTATTTTAAGCAAAGTCCTATAATTGTTGTTTATTTCAGTATACTTTTATTTGTTTTTATACGCAAGGAAATGAAAATAAAATTTTACAAATTCTAAGTGTGCATTTATAATTTTTTTAGTTATATGCCTGTTTTTTTATGCTTCAAAATCGGAATTTGTTTAAGGTAATTTTAAAATTTTATTTCTGGAGGCTTTTATGAAAAAAAAGGCTTTGACTGTTTTCGGAATTTTATTTTTTTCGCTTTCACTTATTGTTTCTTGCGCAAATCAAGTTTCTTCCGATTCTTCCTATGAAAACTCCCGTTACGGCACATTAAAAATTACAACTAATGAAAATTCTTCTGATGAAAGTGGCCGGTTTTTAGATGTTTCAAAAATCGACAGCGCTTTAATTACAGTATACGGTTCAAAAATGGAGACTCTTTCGGTTTCTGCTTCCTGTGTAAACGGCAAAGGTTCTTTTCAAATTGAAAATGTTCCTGTAGGAAAAAACCGGATTGTAACTGTTCAGGCGCGAAAAACTGTGGGCACGATTCTTTCTAATCTAGACGGAATTGTGATGAGCGCAATCTGCGATATTGAACCGGGAGATTCAAATTCTGTTTCTGTTACATGGAAGTCTACTTCTATTGGAAATGTCTATCATTCACTTTATAAATTAAATTACGATGTTTCTTCATTAAATTCTGAAAAAGTTTCTTCTCTTTTACCGCAAAATGTTCACGCTCTTTTGATTGATACTAACCAGATTGCCCTGGACATTAAAAACGGAACTAAAAAAACTCCAGATTCTTATAAACTCTCAGGCGGAACTGTAAAATTTTCTTCAGATTTAGCGGATTCTTCTGTTTCTGTTCATGTAAACGATGTTATTTCTCAGCAAATTGCTCTTTCTTCCGGTGAACAGACAATTTCTGGAGTCGCTCCTGGAACATGGACTTTTTACATTACAAAAGAAGCAGTTGTTTTATACGAAAAAAAAGTTACAGTTCAAGACAATCAGACAGTAGATTTAGGAGAAATAGAATTTACAATTCCAACTTTAGGTTTCATGCACCCGTCTTCTGGAAAATTCAGTCCGGTTGAAGAAGAGTCGTGGGCACAGGGAACATGGGATTACGGTGCAGTTTCTGACGGAAGTACAACTACATTTGCACTTTATTCTAAAAACGCAGAAAAAGTCCTGCTTGAAATATACAATGCTTCTTACGGAGCAGATTCACAATATGATTACTGGCTTGTAAAAGATTCAAATGATGTATGGCGTGCAAAAATTTCAGGCGATTTAAATGGTTCAATTTACGCATTCCGTCTTTGGGGCCCAAACTGGGAATATTCAGATGAATGGCAAAGAGGCGGAAGCAGCATAGGATTTATTTCTGACTGCGATGAAAACGGAAACCGCTTTAACCCGAATAAAGTTGTATTTGACCCGTACGCAAAAGAAATTACGCACGACCCTAGCAACAAAGATGCGCTTTCACATTCTCCAAGCACAGAAAAACCGTATAATGCGCTTTCTACCGGTGTAGATTTTAGAAATTACGATTCAGGAAAAATTGCCCCGAAAGGCTATATTATTAGCGACAGCACAAGTTACGGCACAAAACCTGGAATCCCTCAGAAAGATGCAATAATTTATGAGGCACATGTACGCGGCATTACAAATCATTCGTCAACGGCAAAGCTTTCTTCCCTTTTAAGCGGCTACAGTCAGTTTGATGCCGTTCAGGATATTCCTTCTGAATATAGAGGAACTTACAAAGGCGCTTCATATCTTGTTCCATATTTAAAAGCGCTTGGTATAAACACAATCGAACTTCTTCCTGTTCACGAAACAGACAACGATGCAAATCCAGATGACGGCCCGGGCGGAAACTTCTGGGGCTACATGACATTCGATTATTTTGCACCGGACAGACGCTATTCTTATGATAAAACGCCGGGTGGCCCTACAAAAGAGTTTAAAGAAATGGTAAAGGCTTTCCACGATGCAGGAATGGAAGTCTATCTTGATGTTGTGTACAACCATTCAGGCGAAGGCGGTCCTTGGAATGGAAGTAAAGACAATAACGCACAGGTTACAGTCGTAAGCATGCGCGGAATTGACAACAGCACTTATTATTCACTTGTTCCAAGCGATAAATCAGCATATTGGGAAACTACAGGCTGCGGAAATAACCTTCAGTGTGATAATCCTTATGTAAGAGGTTTTATCCTTGATTCCCTTGAATACTGGATTGATGAAATGGGCGTTGACGGCTTCCGTTTTGACCTTGCAACTGTTCTTGGACGCGAATACAGTTCTTCAAGTTCTGGCTGGGATTACAATCTTAACGCAGAAACGACCGTAAAAATTGCGGAACTTGGAAAAGCAAAAAATGTTGAAATGATTGCAGAAAGCTGGGATTGCGGAAATAATTCGTATCAGGTAGGAAACTTCCCGGACGGCTGGGCAGGCTGGAACGGTTACTACCGCGACAGTATTCGTGCATTTGTCGGTAACGGTGCAGAAAGGGCTGCAATTTCATACACAGACGGAATTTACGGTTCACTTAATCATTTTGGTGCAGAAGAGCCTTCCGTAAACTTTGTAGTTGCCCACGACGGATTTACGCTTGCAGATTTGTGTTCTTATTCAGGAGCTGGAAACGCTTTAAATGGAACATTACAATGGCCGTTTGGACCTAGCGACGGCGGAAACGGTGATAATAATTCACTTGGAACAGGAACAGAACCTGCTTCAAACAGGCAGAGGGCACGAAATTATTTTGCAATGCAGATGTTCAGTGCAGGAATCCCGATGATTGTTTACGGGGATGAATTCGGACGAACTCAGAATGGAAACAACAATCCGTATAACATAGACAGCGTTGCAACATGGAACAATTATTCGATGGTTGCAACAGATTCTCCGCATACTGTAAGTACAGGTTCAGACGGAAAAGCTGAATGTGGAACTTACACAGATAAATTTGGAACATTTGCAAACACTGAAGGCAAAAACGGAAATTTTGACTTTGCACGCTTTGTGATGAACGAAAGACTGAACAATGAAAGCCTTCGCCAGATTACAGGTGCTGATGCTCCAATTGAATGGTATTCAACTGCTGGAGTAAAAGGCTGGGTAGATTCAGGATGTAAGAAAGCTGTAATGATAAACGGTTCAGGTGCTAAAAATGGCGGAACATATTACATGATGATTAATATGACAGGCTATGATGCATCATTTACATTTCCTTCGCCTTCAAGCGGAAAAGAGTGGACGCGCATTGTAGATACAGGGAACTGGGCAGAAACAAATTGCAATTATTGGGAAGAAACTGATACTTCCTACAGGCGTGATTCTTCTGGCACTTACAGCGTAGGTCCGTACACCGTAACGATTTTAAAACAGGTTGCAGATTCTCCGGTATGTGCAACTCCTGTAATTAGCGGAACTTCTCCTTTTGAAACAAGCACTCAGATTACGATTGACTGTTCTACAGAAGGTGCAAAAATCTATTACACTTTAGATGGAGAAACTCCTTCAGAAGAGAACGGAACTCTTTACACAGGGACATTTACCGTAACAGAAAAAACATCTGTAAAGGCAATCGCTGTTTCAGACGGATATAAAGCATCCTCTGTTGCTTCAAAAATATTCTATGTAAAAGGACAAGTTTCTGAATCCTCAAAAACAGCCGTAATGCTTCAGGGATTTACATGGAACTCTGCACCAAGAGGAACAAGCTGGAATAAAGAAAATCCAAGTCCATACTGGGGAAAATGGTACGACATAATGAAGAAAAATGCTTCTTCAATTAAAGATACATTTGGTTATGTGTGGTTTAATCCGCCAAGCATCTGTGATACAAATTCATCTGAAGGATATGCGCCAACAGAACTTAACAATTTGAACAGTTACTATGGAACTGCAACTGAACTTAAGGAAGTTATTCAGGCAATTCAGCCTGCAAAAGCAATTGCGGATATTGTTGTAAACCATCGTGCAGGTTCAACTTGCTGGGGTGACTTTACAAATCCTGATTGGGGCGTTGTAAAAGGTGTAAAATATCCTGCAATCTGTTCTGATGATGAAGCTTTCAATGCAGACTCTGGAGATAAAGATCACATGGTAGGAAAGCCTTCTGGAGCTGCTGATACAGGAGCTACATACGGTGCATACCGCGATCTTGACCACACAAATACTGTTGTTCAGGACGGAATTATTGCATGGATGAACGATGTTTTAAAACCTGCCGGATTTGTAGGCTGGAGATACGATTATGTAAAAGGCTTTGCCGGAAAATATGTTGGAAAATATAACGCAGGTTCAAGCGCACAGTTCTCTGTAGGTGAATACTGGCCGTCATCCGGATATAATGCATCTTCACCTTCTGTATGGGGAAATGAAATTAAAAACTGGATAACTTCAACAGAAGAAGAAAGTGGTCAGAAGTCCCGTGCATTTGACTTTGCATTAAAAGGCGCAATGAACAGCGTATTCGGATGGGGAACTACAGCAGGAAGCGGAAATTATGCACTTCTTGCAGATGAATCAAACCTTTATATCAGCCAGCCTTCTGATGCCGTAACATTTATCGATAACCACGACACAGGCTCTAATCAGGGACACTGGGAATTGAATCGTAATAAAATCGGTGCAGGTTACGCCTTGATATTAACTCATCCTGGAGTGCCTTGTGTTTCATGGAGTCATTATTTTACATTTAGTGAAGGCGGAAACGGAGACACAACTTATCCATACAGTGGTTTAGGAGCAGCACAGTCATACCTTGCAGGAAATACTGTTGCAGGAACTGAAAAAACTCTTAGGGAACACATCGATTATCTTATTCAGCTTAGAAAAGAAACTGGCATTGAATACGATTCTGTGAGGACAACGCTAAAAGCAGACAGTTCAGTTTACGCCGCAGAAATTACCGGTACAAACGGAAGCCTGATTGTTTCTATCGGCGGTTCATACACACCAAGCGCATATGGCTATGCTGGAAACAACCCGATTTACGGCGGAACGAATTTCAAAATCTGGAAGAAAGGCGTTAACGGCACTTATGAAGATGGCGGAGAAACAACAGTTGAACTTTCGGTAACATACGACTGCGGAAGCGGAAATGCAATGTACTTCACAGGAACATTTACAGAAGCAGAAACATGGACAATTGCCGTAAGAGGAACATGGAGTACTGGCAATGTTTGGAAAGCAACAGTAACCGTTCCTTCAACCGGAACATTTAATTGGAAAGCATTAAAAGGAACTTACAGTTCTACAGAAACTGTTGCAATTAAGGGTAATACATGGACATGGCAGAATGACCCGAACAATTCTTATCCAGAAACAACTTCTGTTACCCAGTTCCCATAATCTTTCCATATAATAAATAAATCAGGCTGGTTTCTTAAAGTTTTAAGAGGGCAGCCTGTTGTTTTTACGGCTGAACTACCATTATGTTGTCATGCTGAACTCGGTTCAGCATCCCACAGAGAGTTGTAAAGACCTATTAATGAGATTCCGAAACAAGTTCGGAATGACAAGTTGACGGTAAAAACTTGTTGTCATGCTGAACTCGGTTACGCCACAAGGGCGTTTGCCTTAAGGAAATTATTTAACGCGGCACTCGCGTGCCTGGGGCATCAGCATCCCACAGACAGTTGTAAAAGACACAATTAGACATCCTGTCCTTTTTCCTGTATATTTATTTATATGCTGGAAGTGTATATATCAGAAAACAAGTTTAAAAATAAAAAAAAGCCGTTTGTATT
>JAEDFA010000092.1 GCA_016293005.1 Treponema sp. | reverse complement strand
CGTTGTGGGGATTATTGCGGCGGGGTATTTGTTTAATGTGGTGCAGAGTGTGCAGGGGTGGATGTAGGTGTTAGGATTTTTTGTGTAAAAAAGTGGTATAATTGCTATAATATAGGAATAAATGTCGATTAGTCAGGAGGTTATTTGTGCAATTGGGTAAATTAAAAGAAATAGATATTAGAAAAGTTTGGCAACACGAACAATATGATTTTTCAAAATGGCTTTCTTCTGAAAATAATTTAAAAGAACTTGGAGATATATTGAACCTTTCTTTAACTGATGTTGAAACAGAAAAATTTGTTGGAAATTATCGTTGTGATATTTTATGTAAAGATGAAATCACTGGTAAAGTTGTATTAATTGAAAATCAACTTGAACCTAGTAACCATGATCATCTTGGTAAAATTATAACTTACTCATCTGGATTAGATGCATCTGTTGTAGTTTGGATAGTTCAAAATGCAAGAGAGGAACATGCTAGTGCTATAGAATGGCTTAATAAACACACCGATAATGAGGTTTCCTTTTTTTTAATAGAAATACATGCATATACTATTGGAAATTCCGACCCAGCACCTCAATTTAAGATTATCGAACAACCAAATGATTTTAATAAAAATATAAAAAATTTATCAAAAAATGGTGAATTAAATGAATCTCAGTCTAAAAGATTGGAATTTTGGACACAATTTAATGAAGTTTTAGAAGAAAGAAAAAAGCCTTTTAATAAAAGAAAAGCTTCAACAGATCATTGGTATTCAATTGCTTTAGGTTCTTCTCAGTGTTATATAAATATTGATTTAGTGAATAGTGAACATAGGATTAGAATCAGTAATTGGATTCCTGACAATAAAGATTTATTTGATAAATTATTTCAATCAAAAGAAAATATAGAAAAAGAAGCAAATATTAATTTTGAATGGGAACGCATGGACAATAAAAAAGCTTCCCGAATTTGTACCTATATAAATGGTTTGGATTTTGAAAAACAGGATAATTACAAGGAACTTATGAACAACATAATTGATAAAGTTATTTTATTGAAAAATGTGTTTAAAAAGTATATCTAAAAAATAAATTTTCACGGAGGCCCTCAAAATGCAAATCAATTCAATCGAAATCTTAGGTCGGGACGGATGCAGGACTTGCAGTTCGATGTTTCAGACTATTATTGACATTATGGCAGAAAAAAATCTTGCGGCGGATATTCAGCATGTAACGGATTTGGAAAAAATCATGTCTCTGGGTGTGATGAGTCTTCCGGGCGTTGTGATTAACGGCAAGGTTGTTTCGTACGGAAAGAAGCTTTCCAAGTCGGAACTGGAAAAGCTGATTGACGGCGTGATTGAATCATAAACTTTCAGTGTGATGTAAGAAAATTCCATTTTTATAAACTTTTCACTGCGTTGTGGAACTTTTTTACGGCTTTTAGAGGACGGAAAATGAGGACGCTGAACGATAAAGATTCTGAAATTCACCAATACTGAAGGTTACATTTATCTGCGTTCATAATTCGTGCAGGAGTCAGATTGCTGAGGTGCTTGCAAAACACATTGCCTCAGACCGCTTGCGAAACAAGAGAGCGTTCAAAAAAATTTAAACTTCTAGCCAACATAATAAAATCTTGACTATATTTTAATTTTATCTTATATTGTAATTGTTAAAATAAATTTCCGTCAGGAGGTTTTTATGTGCAGAACTTCAATTTATGATGCAAGGAATAATTTTTCAAATCTTGTAAAGCTTGCAGAAAGCGGCGAACCTGTTGAACTTACCCGCTATGACAAGCCTGTGGCTGTAATAATCAGTTACGAGGAATATGAAAACAAAAAAAACAAAGGAAAATTCTGGCTTGCAGAATGGCGAAAGGAATATGCAGATGTTTTGAGTGATGAAGGAATCCCTCTACCGGAAAAAGTATACCCGGATCCAAACCGCGTAATTTTTGAAGAATAGGGATTTTTGAATTTTAAAATTTTTACGGGAGCAAAGTATGAACAAAGTTTATCTTCTTGATACGAATATTGTATCTGAGTTTTCAAAGGAATGTCCTGACCAGAATGTCATTTCGCTTTACGAGCAGAGAAAAGATTTATGCGCAATTTCTGCCGTTACCTGGCAGGAACTTCAATACGGACTGTCAAAAATGCCGGACGGAAAACGGAAAAATTCAATAGAAAACTTTATAACACACCTCAAAGAGAATACCGAAATCATCGCTTATGATGATTTTGCCGCGGACATCTGCGGAAAGCTTTTGGGTGAAGGCTCTGCACAGGGAAAACCGCTTCCTTACTGCGACACTCAGATTGCCGCAACCGCCATTGCAAACGGAATGGTTCTTGTTACCCGCAATGTTTCTGATTTTAAAACTGCAAAAGAAAAATCATTCCTGAATGTTGAAAACTGGTTTTCGGCATAGGTATTTTTGTGCGAAGGCAGGTGTCTTTGCGTTAAGGATGCGCAAGACGGCGAAGCCGTTGCTGTAGTGGAGCAAAGCGGAACGAAAGCAATGGAGCGGCAGCGTAATCTGGAGCAGCCTGACCCGGAATGAAATGGAGGGGAACGCCCTCTAGAAAAATCACTGTGACGGGAAAGGACAGAAATTCTGCGGCAACTACGGCGAACCAGATTCCGTTTAGTCCAAAAATGGCTGGCAGTACGAGCAATGTAACAATTTGAAAAACAAGTGTGCGCAAAAACGAGATGAAGGCAGAAACAAGTCCGTTATTGAAAAATTGCTTTCGTAAATATAAGGAAGATGTGTGATTTCTGCCATTGTTTGTTCTCTTGGGGTTGTTTTATTTTGGCACAAGTATGGGGGGTGGGTATATTGATTCTTTTCTGTATCAGGAAGAAATTGTTGATTGCGGAAGGTGTGCAAACATTGCAGGGTTTTGCAATGAACTGTTGCGGCGGTCAGCTCCAAAACACAGGTAAATATTTAAAAAGAGAAGAATTCAGTATAGAATTGTCTGCGAGGTTTTTACCTATAGTTTTGATTCAAGCTGGAGGATAAATGATTTCTACAATAGCAAAGGGTTTGTTGATTCCTTTTTTGGGGACGGCTTTGGGGTCGGCCTGTGTTTTCTTTATGAAAAATAAAATGTCTGTCCGCCTTCAAAAAGCTCTTTCCGGGTTTGCTGCCGGCGTTATGGTTGCGGCTTCGGTCTGGAGTCTTTTAATACCTTCGATGAATCAGGCAGAAGAGCTGGGGATGGGCAGGCTTTCTTTTATTCCGGCTGTTGCGGGTTTTTGTCTTGGAATGTTGTTTCTGCTTTTGCTTGATATTATTACTCCCCACATGCATATTAACGATACTGTTGAAGGTCCTAAAAGCAATCTTAAAAAATCTACGATGATGGTGCTTGCCGTAACACTTCACAACATTCCTGAGGGTATGGCTGTGGGCGTTTTGTATGCAGGCTGGTATACGGGGGCTGTTCATATCTCTGCTTCGGCTGCCCTGGCACTTGCCATTGGCATTGCCATTCAGAATTTTCCGGAAGGAGCAATTATTTCCATGCCGCTTCACAGTAAGGGGATTTCTAAATCAAAAGCCTGTCTTTTTGGCGTTTTAACTGGAATTGTCGAACCTTTAGCCGGAATCCTTACTATTATTCTTGCCCGGTTTATAATCCCGGTTTTGCCCTATCTTTTAAGTTTTGCAGCCGGAGCTATGATTTATGTGGTTGTAGAAGAACTTGTTCCGGAAATGGCAGCCGAGGAAGAAACCGTTCACTCAAATCTTGGAACGATTATGTTCATGATTGGTTTTTCCATCATGATGATGCTGGATGTGGCTCTAGGCTAATAAAATTGCAGCGAAGCCTCGCCAATCCTAGCCCGGACATTAGGGGCGGCGCAGCCGTTCTTGGGGGCAGCCGGCTCTGGCGGATGGCCTCAAGAATGTAGCGGATAGCGGAACCCCGGTTGGCCGGTTGGACGGTGGAGTTGCTCCATAAATAAAATAAAAATCCCACAAAACCTATTGACTAAGTAGGTAAAAGGAATTATAACTTTTCTATCGGCGGATATTGAGGGATTTTTTGCCGGAAAATGGAGGTTTATATGAAAAAATCGTTTGTTAAGGCTTTTGTTGCTCTGGCAGTTTTGTTTTTGGGTTTTAATGCTTCGGCTAAGGCTAAGTTCAGGTCGGTTGAGCAGATTAAAAAGA